>NZ_JACOQH010000002.1:0-421170 GCF_014297335.1 Roseburia yibonii | reverse complement strand
TCTGTTCAGGATTCAGAGGCGAATACTTTACGCTCTTTTGCGCCTGTTCCGCTTCTGGCATGACTGGAACAGATGTAAGAGCTGGAAGTTGCAGATATCTGCTTAATCAGCAGACACTATTTAATGGTGATATCAGGAGTGCAGAGACTTGGCTTTGCACGAACATAAAAACCATTGGAGTGTTTCGTATACATTTCATTTTTAACTTTACGAAAAGCGGGGCCAATACGGAAAGTGAGCTGTTCAAGCAGCACTTTACGAAAGGCATTACGAAGAAAGTTATAATCAAAATGTTTGACAGGACGCCAGGGAGTGATGTTGCCAGCGCCGCCTTCAGATATGAGGGCATGGATATGAGGATTCCATTTTAAGTCACGCCCAAAGGTGTGAAGAACACAGATAAATCCGGGAGTAAAGTTTTCAGTTTTATTGATTTTGGAAAACATACGAAGGACAACGTCACGGACAGAATGAAATAAGCAATTTAAGAGAGACCTGTCTTTGAGAAAATAAACGCGAAGTTCCTCAGGGATAGTGAAAACACAATGGCGATGAACACAGGAAACGAGCTTACAGGACATATGAAAAGAACGAAGCTGGTTGTATTTGTTTCCACAGGAAGGGCAAAAACGGCTTTTGCAGCGAAAGGGAACAAATTTAAGATTTCCACAGTGAGGACAGCCATACATGGCACCACCGTGAGAAGAGTCACCACAATGAATCATCTTGTTAACATTTTCAATGACAGCAGGACGGGGATGGAGTTCGTAAATGATGTGTTCATAATAATCGGTAAAGACAGATTGTAATATATTCATAATAGGATTTTACAATAAAGAAGGACATAAGAAAACCCCTTCCCCTCATGAATGAGGGGTTAGGGGAGCTGAGAGTGTCGAAGACACTTTTTTGTAATGACGACCGCTGATCAGATGTGTTGGCTTAACACATTTCAGCGATATCGTAGATCAGACGCTCGGAATCTTCCCATCCAAGGCAAGGATCCGTAATGGATTTTCCGTAAATGTGTTCTCCGATCTTCTGGTTGCCAGGTTCAATGTAACTTTCGATCATGACACCCTTTACCATCTTTCTGATCTCATCGGATAACTGACGGTTGTGCATGACTTCTTTTACGATACGGATCTGTTCTTTGTACTTCTTGCCGGAATTGGAGTGGTTTGCATCAACCACAGCAGCAGGATTTTTTAAATCCATCTTGTCATACATTTCGATCAGGCGCATGATGTCTTCGTAATGGTAATTCTGGGTTGCGTTTCCGTGTTTGCTGACTGCACCGCGGAGTACGACGTGCGTGAGGTCGTTTCCGGTTGTCTCCACTTCGAAACCACGGTAGGTGAAGTGGTGCGGATGCTGTGCGGCGTAAACAGAATTTAACATAACTGAGAAATCACCGCTGGTCGGGTTTTTCATACCGGAAGCAACATCGAAACCGCTGACGGTGAGACGGTGCTGCTGATCTTCTACAGAACGTGCGCCGATGGCAACGTAGGAGAGGAGATCTTCAACATATCCCCAGTTTTCCGGATACAGCATTTCGTCTGCGGAAGTAAGACCGCTTTCTTCGATGGCACGGATGTGCATTTTACGCATGGCAATGAGACCCGCGATCATGTCCGGTGCTTTTTCCGGATCCGGCTGTGTTGCGATTCCCTTATAGCCTTCGCCAGTGGTTCTTGGCTTATTGGTGTAAATACGTGGGATGATGATCAGACGATCCTTTACCTTTTCCTGTACGGCAGTCAGACGGCTGACATAGTCGCAGACCGGATCTTCACTGTCTGCGGAGCACGGTCCGATGACGACGAGAAAATGATCATCCTTTCCGGTCAGCACATCGCGGATCATGGCATCACGTTCTTTCTTCAAAGCGGTCAGCTTGTCGGAAAGCGGATATTCCTTTTTGATTTCTTCCGGTGTCGGTAATTGGTTTAAGTAGGTGAAACTCATGTTTGTATCTCCTTTTGTATTCTTATAGATTCTTTTCTTATTTTTATACATGTGAACCAATGCATATCTTAAAATATTATGGCACGGTTGTCAATGATCTATCCGGTTTTAAAGCCGTCCTTTTGCCCATTCGTCCGGAGCGGCGGCATACTGTTCATTCAGCCATTTGCAGGCGTTTGCGATCCCGTCCTCGGAAAAATCAAAATCCTTTGCAGTTTTTTTCTCATCGGAAACCACGTCAAAGCAGTACGGTCCCGGAAATACCGTGGCACGCAAAATGTTTTTTTCATCCTGCTCGATGCGTTCGATGCGGTAATGCATTCCCTGATAACTTCCGGAAAAATGTGTTTTTTTGTAAAAAGGGATAGTAAAAAGATCCTTGCGTTCTATCATATTAAGACTTCCTTTTTCTGACCATGAATGGTATGATTATGAATGCTTATCGACAAAAGATATTTGATGTCTGCATTATTATAATATAACATGATACAGAAAACAAGAAAGGAAACGACAGATGGAAATGATGGAATTACTAAAGGTGGTGCTTTTTGGCATCGTGGAAGGGATTACGGAATGGCTGCCGATCAGCAGCACCGGACATATGATACTTTTAAATGAAGTGGTATCTTTGCATGTCTCAGATGAATTTTACAGTATGTTTCAGGTTGTGATACAGCTTGGCGCTATTCTGGCGGTTGTGCTGCTCTTCTTTAAACAGATCTGGCCCTTTGGCAGAAAGAATAATGAGGAACCGCTCACAGCGCATGGAGCAGGAGCCTGGATCAAAACCGATATTTTTAAGCTCTGGTTTCGTATTCTGGTGTCCTGCGTCCCTGCGGCAGTTGTGGGAATACTTTTTGATGACATATTAGAGGAAATGTTCTATAACTACAGGACGGTAGCGATTATGCTGATCCTGTTCGGTGTTGCGTTCCTTATCGTTGAAAACCGAAATCATGGGAAAAAAGCGCAGGTTACTTCATTAAAAGACATTACATACAGACTTGCGTTCTGGATCGGAATGTTTCAGCTGATCGCCGCAATATTTCCGGGTACCTCCCGTTCGGGCGCGACGATCGTCGGCGCGTTATTGCTTGGCGTTTCAAGAACAGTTGCGGCAGAATACACCTTCTTTCTGGCGATCCCGGTCATGTTCGGGGCGAGCCTGCTAAAACTCGTGAAATTCGGTCTGGCATTCTCAGCCGCAGAGACCGCGATCCTGCTTACCGGTATGGTGGTCGCGTTTGTGGTATCCTTAATCGTGATCCGCTTTTTGATGGGATATATCAAAAAGCACGATTTTAAAGTGTTTGGCTGGTATCGGATCATTCTTGGCGCGATCGTGCTTTTATGCGGAGTATGCGGATTGCTTCCGTAACTGGAAAAAAATCTCTGCCGGGAACGGGGAATATGGCTTGACTTTTCTTACTGAAATTGTTACTATGTAAAAGTCGCTTGTTACATATGGTAACGGGCAGCTTATACTTTTGGGATATGCAACTGTAGTCTAATGGATAGAACGTAGGACTCCGACTCCTATAATGCGGGTTCGATTCCCGCCGGTTGCATATTTTTTGGAAGAAAAATAGTAGAAGAGACAATCTGTTTTGGATAAATTCGCACAGGGAGAACGTCAGGAGGAAGCAGAGTCATATGAGTTCAGAAGATAATAAGAAAAATGAAAATAAATCAGTTTTAAAAAAAGAAAACAGCCCTAAGAAGAGTCAGAAAAACAGCACAGAGGCTGTTTTAAATTTTATTCAGGCAAATCTGAAATACATTGCAGGAGCTGCGGTATTAGTAATTTTGATCGTGGTTCTTCTGGTTTACACCGGGAAACAGGGCGGAAATAGTGGAAGCAATGCGGCAGATACCACAGAGATCAGCGGAGCAGAAGGAACGTATGAGGTAGACTCCAACGAAGAGATCAATACCCTGATCACAAATTATTTCAATGCATACGCAAATGGAGATACCGATACGATCGCCACACTTGCGACACCGTTGTCCGATCTGGAGAAGAGTTATATTTCCATGTACAGCCAGTATGTGGAAGCATATCAGAGCATACGATGCTATACCAAACAGGGACTGGATGACAAGTCTTATCTCGTATCGGTTTATCTGGAGATGAAGTTCGCAGGAGTAGATACAGTTGCGCCGGGACTCAGCTTCTTTTATGTACAGACCAACGATGACGGAAGCCTTTACATTAACAACGCTTACAGCTATTTCAACCTGAATATGTTAGAAAACAATCCGGATGCGGCATATCCGTTGGATGATAATGTAAAGAAACTGATCGATAAATTTGAAAAACAGGATGATGTGGTAGCGCTTCTTGCGGATGTCCAGTCGAAGTATGAGACAGCGTTATCGGCAGACGCAAATCTTGCAACAATGGCAAATACAACACTTGCGGATGCTTATAATGCGTGGGCGGCAACGATCAATTCTTCTGCACCGGCTGCGGAAGCGGATACGACAGCGCAGGCGGAAACACCGGCAACTGAGGCACCGGCAGCAGAACCTGTACCGGAAGCAGAGACTCCGGTAGCGGAGACACCGGCAGATACAAGTGGAGTTACGGCGGCGAATGATACCGTATATGCACTGGATACCGTGAATATCAGATCAGAAGCAAATGAGTCAGGATCTGTGGTAGGCCGTGCGACCGTAGGAACATCCTTTACCAGAACCGGAACCACCGCAGACGGATGGAGCCAGGTGGAATATAACGGAACCACCGCATATATCAAGAGTGATTATTTGACCACGGATGCGTCACAGACTTCCGGACAATCACAGAATACTGCGGCTGCGGGCGAGAGCGTTCGTTTGTCAGATACAACCAATATCCGTTCATCCATGAGCGAAACAGCCGATCGTGTCGGAGTTGCTTATTCGGGTGAGACGGTAAAAGTGATTGAAAGTTATGCAGAAGGCTGGAGCAAAGTCGAGTGGAATGGAAAAACCGGATATATTAAGACGGATTTATTGCAGTAGAACAAAGCAGACAGGCGGAGGCTTCATGGTCTCCGCCGTTTTTCACTTTGCGGAAGTTTACGGCGGATGGGAGAGTTTATGCAGGATTCAGAAAATGGGATCAGGATCAATAAATTTTTGAGCGAGGCAGGTGTGTGCTCCAGACGTGAGGCGGATCGTGAGATCGAGGCTGGAAATGTACGGATCGGAGAGCGGGTCGCAGTGACCGGGGACCGCGTGATGCCGGAAGATCAGGTCTTCTTCCGGGAACGGCCGGTAAAAAAAGAGGAAGAGATGATCCTGCTCGTGGTAAATAAACCGGCGGGGATTGTATGTACGGCAGAAAAAAGGGAAAAGAATAATATTGTTGATTTTATACATTATCCGAAGCGGATCTATCCGGTCGGCCGTCTGGACAAGGATTCCGAAGGGCTCATACTCATGACGAATAACGGAGAGATCGTGAATAAGATCATGCGCGCAGGCAACCGGCATGAAAAGGAATACATTGTGACGGTAAACCGCGAAGTGACAGGATCTTTTCTGCATGGAATGGCAAACGGAGTGCCGCTTACGGAACTTGGCGTGACAACCAGAAAATGTAAGGTGGAAAAGCTTGGAAAACACCAGTTTAAGATCATTCTGACGCAGGGGTTAAACCGGCAGATCCGCCGTATGTGTGAGTATTTCGAGTATCGTGTGACACATCTAAAACGTGTCCGTATCATGAATATCCGTCTGGGTGATCTGGAAAACGGAACGTATCGCAAGATTACAGAAGAAGAGTGGAAGACATTGCAAAGACTGATCAGGGATTCTTCCAGTGAGACTGTGAAAGAAAAAAGCAAAGGCAGGACGACAGGATGGATGCAAAAACAAGAATCGAAGAATTAAAAAAGACGCTGGAGTACCATAGCAACCGCTATTACAATATGGATGATCCGGAAATTTCCGATTATGAATATGACAGCATGATGCAGGAACTGAAAAAGCTCGAAAAAGAGCATCCCGAACTTGTTACGCCGGATTCTCCGACACAGCGGGTCGGTGGAACTGCAAAACGTGAGGCGGGTGTTCTGGTTCGTCATAACGTGCCGATGTTAAGCCTCCAGGATGTGTTTTCCAAAGAAGAGGTCTATAACTTTGTGAATGAGATGAAAGAACAGCTGGAAGATCCGGAATTTGTCGTGGAATATAAGATCGACGGACTTTCCATGGCACTCCGCTACGAGGACGGCGTATTAAAACTTGCCGAGACACGCGGAGACGGGATCAACTTCGGGGAAGATGTGACGGAGAACGCAAAAGTGATACCGGATGTGAAGAAAAAATTAAAGGATGCGCTTCCATATCTGGAGATCCGCGGCGAAGTATATATGAAATTAAAGGATTTTGACGCGGTAAATGAGACGCAGGAACTCCTTGGCAGGAAACCGTTCGCGAATCCGAGAAACTGCGCGGCAGGAACGCTGCGCCAGCTCGACAGCCGGATCACAAAGGAGAGAAAGCTTTCCATGTTCATTTTTAATGTGCAGGAAGTAAGGGGAAGAACCTTTGCAACCCATACGGAAGGCTATGAATTTTTAAAAAAACAGGGCATCCATGTCATTGATAACTATAAGGTATGCAAAACTGCGGATGAGGTCTGGGACGCGATCACACGGATCGGTGAGAACCGCGGCAATCTCGGATATGATATTGACGGGGCAGTAGTAAAGTTAAACCGGATCGCAGACCGTGAGAAGCTTGGCAGTACCTCCAAGGTTCCGCGCTGGGCGGTGGCTTATAAATATCCGCCGGAAGAAAAAGAAACAAAAGTGCTTGATATCGAACTTTCTGTAGGAAGAACCGGCCGCATCACACCGACCGCGATCTTTGAACCGATCCGTCTTTGCGGCACTACGGTGTCAAGGGCGACACTGCATAATCAGGATTTTATCGATGATCTGGATATCGGGATCGGGGACACGATCGTGGTGTATAAATCCGGTGAGATCATTCCAAAAGTAAAAGAAGTGATTCACGCAAAGCGGCCGGAGGGAACGGTACGTTTTGAGATCCCGGATGTCTGTCCGGTTTGCGGCGCAAAGACAGAGCGGGAAAAGGATACGGCAGATATTAAATGTACATCACCGAACTGCCCGGCACAGCTCGAACGCCATATTATAAATTTTGTAGGCAGGGATGCCATGGATATCAAGGGCTTTGGAACGGTTTACATTGAGGAACTGGTACGTCTGGGATATTTAAAGGATGTGGCGGACATTTATGACCTGAAGGATCACAGGGAAGAACTGATCGAACAGGGCATTATCGGAAAAGAGAAAAATACGGACAAGCTGTTAGACGCGATCGAGACATCCAAGAAAAACGATGCCTATAAGCTCTTGACCGGACTTGGAATTCCAAATGTGGGAAAAGCGGCTGCAAAAGCGATCTTAAAGTATTTTAAGGAATTCGATGCGCTGGAAGCTGCGGACATGGAAAAACTTCAGGAAGTGAACGATATCGGAGAAGTCAGCGCGGACTGTATCTTCCGCTTTTTCGGGGATGAAAAAAATAAAGTGCTGTTACAAAGACTGCGGGATGCGGGCGTAAATATGGCTTATATTCCGGAAGAAGGAGCCGATGAGCGTTTTGCGGGACAGACGTTTGTGATTACCGGCACACTGCCTTCGATGGACCGGAAAGAGGCGGCAGCCTTGATCGAAAAATTCGGGGGAAAAGTCGCAGGTTCTGTTTCCAAAAAGACCGCCTATGTACTTGCCGGTGAAAATGCCGGAAGCAAACTGACAAAAGCAAATGAACTGGGGATTAAAGTCATTTCTGAGGAAGATATCCTTGCAATGACGAAATAAAGGAGCGTGTTTTGGTATGCCAATTAAAATTCAGGGGGATCTCCCGGCAAAGGAGATTTTAGAAAAGGAAAATATATTTGTCATGGATGAAAACAGAGCGGCACATCAGGATATCCGTCCGATCGATATCGCAATTTTAAATCTGATGCCGTTAAAGGAAGATGCGGAATTACAGCTTTTACGTTCGCTTTCCAATACGCCGCTTCAGGTGGATGTGACATTTCTTGCAGTCTCATCCCATGAGTCCAAGAATACATCACAGAGCCATCTCAATAAGTTTTATCTGACTTTTGAAGATGTGAAATACCGCTCATTTGACGGAATGATCATCACCGGGGCACCGGTGGAGCAGATGCCTTATGAGAATGTGGATTACTGGAAAGAAGTATGCAGGATCATGGAGTGGACAAAAACGCATGTGACTTCAACGCTGCATCTCTGCTGGGGCGCACAGGCGGGACTCTATTATCATTATGGAATCCCGAAGCATGACCTCGAAAAAAAGAAATTCGGGATTTTCCGCCATCATGTTATGAACCGTAAGATTCCGCTGGTGCGTGGGTTCGATGATTACTTTTATGCGCCGCATTCGAGACACACAGAGGTGCGCAGGGAAGACATCGAAAAGATACCGGAACTCACGATCCTCGCTGAGTCAGATGAGGCTGGCGTTTTCCTCGTGACGGATCCGGAAGGCAAGAAGATCTTTGTGATGGGACACCCGGAATATGACAGACTGACACTTGACGCAGAGTATAAGCGTGATAAGGAAAAAGGACTGCCGATCGATCTGCCGGTCAATTATTATCCGGATGATGACTGCACGAAGCGTCCGTATCTGCTGTGGCGTTCCCATGGAAATATTCTCTATGCGAACTGGCTCAATTATTATGTATACCAACAGACACCGTATGACTTTATCAATACGGCGGAGATTATTGGGAAATAGAAAGTAAAAGATAAAATAATTTAAAAAAGTGGCTTGACTTTTCCAGAAATCCTCATTATCATGTTTAAACAGAATATGAGAAAAGAAGGAATCGGATATGGGAAAAAGTGCTACTAAGGATATGACTGCAGGGGCTCCGTTAAAGCTGATCCTGCAGTTTTTTGTGCCGATGTTTTTCGGAATGCTTTTTCAGCAGTTCTATAATATGATGGACACCATCATCGTCGGAAAGGCGCTTGGTGTCAATGCGCTTGCGGCGGTAGGTGCGACGGGGTCGATCAATTTCATGATCATCGGATTCTGCATGGGCGTTTGCAGCGGGTTTGCGATACCGGTTGCGCAACGTTTTGGAGCGGGCGATTATCATGCGCTGCGCAAATATGTGGCGAACAGTGTATGGCTTTCCGCAATCTTTGCAGGTGTGATGACGGTGGTGGTATGTGTGCTGTGCAGACAGATCCTGCTTTGGATGCGCACCCCACAGGATATTTTTGACGGGGCATACAGCTATATCTTTGTTATCTTTGTAGGAATACCGGTTACTTATTTATATAATCTGCTCTCCGGGATCATCCGTTCACTGGGGGACAGCAGATCACCGTTGATCTTTCTGGTATTTTCATCCCTCCTTAATATTGCGCTGGATCTGCTCCTGATTTTGTCCTTTCATCTTGGTGTGGCGGGCGCTGCGTACGCGACCGTGATCTCGCAGGCGGTTTCCGGTGTGCTTTGTCTGATCTATATGCGAAAGAAATTTGAAGTCTTAAAGATGACAAAAGAGGAATGGCGGATGGAGCGCGGCTATATGCTGCATTTATGCAATATGGGAATTCCGATGGGACTTCAGTATTCCATTACGGCGATCGGCAGCGTGATCTTACAGACCGCGGTGAATACGCTTGGCTCTACAGCTGTCGCTTCGGTAACGGCGGGAAGCAAAGTGGGGATGTTTTTTGCGTGCCCGTTCGACGCAATGGGAGCGACCATGACTACATATGCGGGACAGAATGTGGGCGCAGGAAAGGTTGACCGTGTAGGCAGGGGAATGAAGGCATGCTGTATCATAGGAGCGGTCTACTCGGCGGCGGCATTTGTGGTGTTATACTTTTTCGGAGAACAGGTTTCTCTGTTATTTGTCGATGCCGCAGAGCAGGAGATCCTGCACAACTCCTGGCTGTTTTTGACTATCAACGCCGCGTTTTACCTGCTGCTTGCGTTGGTTAATATTGTCCGTTTTACGATACAGGGAATGGGATTCAGTTATCTTGCGATTCTTGCGGGGGTGTGTGAGATGGCGGCGAGAAGTGTGGTCGGAATCTTTTTTGTGCCGCTCATCGGTTACAAGGCAGCCTGCTTTGCGAGCCCGATGGCATGGCTCTGTGCGGATCTGTTTCTGATCCCGGCATTTATGTATGCATCCAAGACATTGAAAAGGCGGCTGCAGGATCAGTAGAAGATCCGGGAAAAAGAAATGAAATAAGGAAAGTTGGTTATTCATGAAAAGCGTAGAAAAAAAGGTGGATTTTAACGCGCATATAGCGGATATACAGGTATCGCTGATCCGTGAGGAAGGAAAAAACTATGCGCAGATCGCGTGTAAAAATGTTTCAGGAAAGATTATTACCCGGATCTCTTTTTGGGCAAGCGGGACGGATTATTTCGGAGATGCCATAAAAACAG
The DNA here is from genome assembly GCF_014297335.1 of Roseburia yibonii. Taxonomy (NCBI): domain Bacteria; kingdom Bacillati; phylum Bacillota; class Clostridia; order Lachnospirales; family Lachnospiraceae; genus Roseburia; species Roseburia yibonii. The sequence continues at coordinate 410,727 of NZ_JACOQH010000002.1, read as the reverse complement.
AAGATGGAACGGATTTTGTGATTACACAGAACGGATTATCTTTAAAGCCGGGCGAATCTATGGAACCCTGCCGCATAGAGATCAATGATGAGATCCGCAACCTGGATTTGAAAGAAAAAGAAGTGGAATTCGCGGATGGAGTCTGCGAAGCCTATGCGGGGGCGGAGGAACATATCTACCATGCGGACTGCTTTATGGAAGACAGTTACTGGGACAAACCGGAGCTTGATATCTTAAAAAAGATAGATGTGCGTTTTTGCAGTTATCCGAAAGAGACGGCAGTGGGATGGCTGTGCGCGTGTGCATATTTAAACCGGACGGATCGAAGTGTCTGCGGCGGCTGCGGACATAACAAAAATGAAGTCTTCCTCACCTGCAGCAAAGAAGCGGTTGCAAAGCAGAAACAGGCGGATCAGGAAGCGTTCGAGGAGAAAATGCGGCAGATGGAAGCACACAGAAAGAAAGTTGACCGGATCGAAACGGCAAAATTTTTTGCAGAGGTGTTACTGACTTTACTGCTTTTGTTTCTGGCAGGTTATCTGTTTTTCCACTTTCGCAAATGAAAATGTTTTCAAAAAGTAAATAATCTGTTATAATAAAACAGACAATAGAAACAGAGTGCTGTTTCGCAGATGGATAATAAGTTCAGGAGGCAGAAGCTATGGCGGAAGACAGAAAGATTTTTAAAATAAAAGAAGACAATCTCGGTGAAGTGCGTATTGCGGATGAAGTAGTTGCAATTATCGCAGGACTTGCCGCAACCGAAGTGGAGGGCGTAAGCTCCATGGCAGGAAATATCACGAACGAACTGGTCAGCAAACTGGGTATGAAAAACCTTTCCAAAGGCGTCCGTGTTGAGGTGTTAGACGGAAGCGTGGAAGTAGAAGTCGCGCTCAACATCGCGTATGGATTTGCAATCCCGGATGTTTCGGCAAAGGTTCAGGAGAAAGTGAAAACTGCGATCGAAACAATGACCGGACTGAATGTTGCGCTTGTCAATGTGCGTATCGCAAGTGTTGATATGGGCGGCAACAAATAGTACTTTTTAATTATGCATTCATGTTGTATAATAAAGGATGTCGAAAATGACATCCTTTTTCGTTTCATAAGGGGAATCCTGTCGCATTAACGCGGCAAAGCGAAAGATTCCATGGAACGGACCCGCCTGGGTGGGATGATAGAGAATAGAAAGGAAATCATATGAGCAGGAGAGAATTAAGAGAACAGATATTTCGGATTTTGTTCCGCGTGGAATTTCATGATCCAAAGGAGTACGAGGAACAGAGAGAGCTGTTTTTCGCATTGGAGGAAGGAGAGGCTTCCGAGAAAGATATTTCCTATGTCAATGACAAAGCAGAGGATATCATCGCCCATCTTCCGGAAATTGATGAGGCAATCAATGCGGTGGCAAAAGGATGGAAGACAAGCCGCATGGGAAAAGTGGATCTTACGATCATCCGCCTTGCGGTGTATGAACTGAAATATGAAGAAGACATTCCGACCGGGGTAGCCATCAACGAGGCAGTTGAACTTGCAAAGAAATATGGTACGGACACATCTTCTTCTTTCGTGAACGGAGTACTGGCGAAACTGGCATGATACAGGGCAGAAAAAATGTATATACGGTAGGACAGGTAAATACCTATATTAAAAATATGTTTGCACAGGATTTTTTACTGCACCGGGTATGCGTAAAGGGTGAGGTATCAAACTGTAAATATCATACATCCGGTCATATCTATTTTACCTTAAAAGACGCGGCCGGTACGATTAGTGGCGTTATGTTTGCGGGAAACCGCCGTGGCCTTGCTTTTCGAATGAAAGAGGGAGACCGGGTGGTTGTCACCGGATCGATTGAAGTATACGAACGGGATGGAAAATATCAGCTTTACGCGAAAGAGATCACACTCGATGGAGAGGGGGATCTCTATCTGCGTTATGAGGCATTAAAACATGAACTGGAAGAAATGGGAATGTTTGCGCAGGAATATAAAAAGCCGATCCCGCGTTATGTGAAACGGGTCGGGATCGTGACGGCACCGACCGGCGCGGCAATCCAGGATATCCGAAATATCGCTTCGAGAAGAAATCCCTATGTGCAGCTGATCCTGTATCCGGCATTGGTGCAGGGCGATGGAGCAGCGGAGAGCATTGTAAATGGGATCCATGCACTGGATCTGCTGGGTGTGGACGTGATGATCGTCGGACGCGGCGGTGGATCGATCGAAGATCTGTGGGCATTTAACGAGGAGATCGTGGCACGGGCAATTTTTGAGTGTGAAACACCGGTCATATCCGCAGTCGGACATGAGACAGATACAACGATCGCGGATTATGTGGCGGATCTGCGGGCACCGACACCATCGGCGGCGGCAGAGCTTGCGGTGTATGATGTAGAGCGGCTGATGCAGGATATCGCGTCCTGTGAGAACCGTCTGAACCGTCTGATGAAAAATCAGGCAGTGCTCACAAAAAACCGTCTGCTTTCCTATGCGGCAAGGCTCAAGGTATTAAGTCCGGAGTATCAGTTAAACAGCAAAAAGCAGTATGCGGCAGAGCTGGAAGACCGTTTGGGCAGAACAATGCGGGATGTCTTAAATCAAAAGCGTCATCGGATGGAACTGCTTGCCCGGAATATGGACGGACTGTCCCCGTTAAAAAAACTGAGCCAGGGATTTTCTTTTGTCTCGGATATGGAGGGAAAGAACCTCTCAGGTGTTGACCAGGTTGAGACGGGGGATCACATAAAGATCCAGATGACAAACGGATGTCTGGAAGCAACCGTGGATAAAAAGGAAGAATTTCGGAGGAATATTCATGAGTGAAGAAAAAAAGCCAAGCCTGGAAGAAACGTTTGCGGAGATCGAGACGATCATCGAGAAGCTGGAATCCGGAGAACTGGATCTGGATGAATCGTTTGCGTTTTATGAAACAGGAATGAAAAAACTGAAACACTGCAACGAGGAGATCGACCGGGTAGAAAAGAAGATGCTTTGCCTGAATGAACAGGGTGAACTGGAAGAATTTTAGGAGTGTGCCATGGATAAAAAGAAAGAAGAAATCAATCTTCATACCAAAGAAGTGGAACAGATCATAGAAAAATACCTTCCGAAAGAAGAAGGATTTCAGAAAAAAGTGATCGAGGCGATGAATTACAGTTTTCTCGCGGGAGGAAAGCGGTTGCGTCCGATGCTGATGCTTGAAACCTATCGGCTGTTTGGAGGAAAAGGAAAGGTCATTGAGCCGTTTATGGCAGCCATTGAAATGATCCATACTTACTCACTGGTGCATGATGATCTGCCGGCAATGGATAACGATGCGATGCGGCGTGGAAAGCCAACCACACACAAGGCGTTCGGAGAGGCGATGGCGATCCTCGCAGGTGACGGACTTTTGAACTTCGCCTACGAGACCGCAGCTTTGGCATTCCAGATGGAACCGCAGAACGTGCGGGTTGGAGAAGCGTTTGCGGTACTTGCGAAAAAAGCAGGGATCTATGGAATGGTGGGCGGACAGACTGTGGATGTCCAGACAGACAAAGGTGAGGAGATCACAAGAGAAAAACTCGATTTTATCTACCGCTTAAAGACCAGCGCACTGATCGAGGCGTCCATGTTAGTCGGCGCGATTCTTGCTGGCGCGTCCAAGGAAGAACAGGATATCATCGCGCAGGTGGCGGGAGAGATCGGGCTGGCATTTCAGATCCAGGATGATGTTCTGGATGTGACCAGCACGATGGAAGTTTTAGGCAAGCCGATCGGCAGTGATGAAAAGAACAACAAGGCGACCTATGTCACCTATGAAGGGCTGGATAAAGCAAAACAGGATGTGGAGCGGATTTCGGTCACGGCAGTAGAACGTCTGTCATCCCTGCCGGAAAAAAATAAATTTTTGGAGCAACTTTTGCTCTCTTTGATCCAAAGAGAAAAATAGAGGTAAGGCTTATGGTCTTGGAAAAAATAAATCAGGTAAATGACATAAAAAAACTGGAGCCGCAGGAGCTTCCGATCCTGGCAGATGAGATAAGAAATTTTCTGATCCGCAAGATCTCGGTTACCGGAGGACACCTGGCGTCGAATCTCGGCGTTGTGGAACTTACAATGGCAATGCATCTGGCGTTTGATCTGCCGAAGGACAAGATCATCTGGGATGTCGGTCATCAGTCGTATACGCACAAGCTTTTAACCGGGAGAAAAGAAGGATTTGACGGACTGCGCAAATATGGCGGGATGAGTGGTTTCCCAAAGCGCGCGGAGAGTGCCTGTGACTGTTTTGACACCGGTCACAGTTCGACTTCGATCTCGGCGGGACTTGGTTACGCAATGGCGCGGGAAATAAGCGGCGAGGATTATAAAGTGATATCGGTGATCGGAGACGGAGCGCTGACCGGCGGGATGGCGTACGAGGCACTGAACAATGCGTCTAAGCTCAAGTCAAATTTTATCATTGTGCTCAACGACAACAATATGTCCATTTCGGAGAATGTCGGAGGGATGTCAAAATATCTGAGCAGCATCCGGACGGCGAGTGCCTATCAGGATTTGAAAAACGGTGTCATTGATTCCTTGAGCAGGATACCGGTTTACGGAGAAAAGATCATACGGAATATCCATAAGACCAAGAGCAGCATCAAGCAGCTCGTGATACCGGGGATGTACTTTGAAAATATGGGGATCGTCTATCTCGGACCGGTGGACGGCCACGATATTTCCGCAATGATACGGACATTTCATGAAGCGTCCAAAATAGAAGGCGCGGTTCTGGTGCATGTGATCACCAAGAAGGGAAAGGGCTATGTTCCGGCGGAGCGCCATCCGGCGAGATTTCACGGGACAGAACCGTTTGATATTGAGACCGGACTTCCGTTAAAGCCGCGGGTAAAAGCCAATTATCAGGATATATTTTCCACGGTCATGCGAAAACTGGGTGACCGTGATCCCAAAGTGGTTGCGATCACGGCGGCGATGGCAGATGGTACCGGACTCAAGCGTTTCCGCAATATGTTTCCGGAGCGTTTTTTTGATGTCGGGATTGCGGAAGAACATGCGGTGACCTTTGCGGCAGGACTTGCGGCGGCGGGATTAAAGCCGATCGTTGCGGTCTATTCCTCGTTTTTACAGCGCGCATACGACCAGATCTTACATGATGTCTGTATACAGAATCTTCCGGTCGTATTTGCGATCGACCGCGCGGGGCTGGTCGGAAGTGACGGGGAGACACACCAGGGGATCTTTGATATTTCCTATCTGTCCGGAATGCCGAATATGACGCTCGCGGCACCGAAAAATAAGTGGGAATTGTCCGATATGATCAAATTTGCCGTAAAATTTGAGACTCCGATCGCGATCCGTTATCCGCGTGGAGAAGCCTATGATGGATTGAAGGAATTCCGTGCGCCGATCGTATTTGGAAAAAGTGAGATCATTTATGACGAGTGCGACATTGCCCTGATCGCCTATGGAAGTATGGTAAAGACAGCGGTTGAGGTGCGGGAGCGCTTAAAGGCGTTGGATTACCACTGCAGTCTGATCAACGCGAGATTTGCAAAACCTCTGGATGAGGAAATGCTGCGTCAGGCGGCAAAGGAACATAAGCTGATCGTGACTTTGGAAGAAAATGTGTTGAGCGGAGGATTTGGCGAGCATGTGACGGAATATCTGTCTGCCTGTCATGCAGGAGTGCCGGTTTTAAATATCGCGATATCGGATGAGTATGTCGAGCACGGCAATGTGGACATCTTAAGACAGGAAGTCGGAATAGACGCGGATTCGATTTATAAAAAGATCATTGCGGAATTTATTGGATTATAATAAAATTTAGCAAAATTTAATATGTAAAAATATTCATTTTGTATTAAAATATATTTATAAAAAGAGAAAAGTGGGATTTATGAAAGAGAGACTGGATGTATTATTGGTAAACAGAGGACTGGCCACCTCAAGGGAAAAGGCAAAAGCCATGATCATGGAGGGCAACGTATTTGTTGACGGTCAGCGAGAGGATAAGGCAGGGACGAATTTCGACACAGAGGCAAAGATCGAGATCCACGGCTCTACCTTGAAATATGTGAGCCGCGGCGGACTGAAGCTGGAAAAGGCAATGAACAATTTCGGTGTTACGCTGGATGGAAAAATCTGCATGGATATCGGCGCATCCACCGGTGGATTTACGGACTGCATGCTGCAGAACGGTGCAGTGAAAGTTTATGCGGTCGATGTCGGATACGGGCAGTTCGCGTGGAAATTGAGACAGGATCCGCGCGTGGTCTGTATGGAGAAGACAAACATACGTTATGTGACACCGGAAGATATTGCGGATCCGTTGGACTTTGCGTCAGTCGACGTCTCTTTTATCTCGCTGACCAAGGTACTTGGACCGGCACAGGCACTGCTAAAAGAGGACGGACAGATGGTCTGCCTGATCAAGCCGCAGTTTGAGGCTGGCCGGGAAAAGGTCGGCAAAAAAGGCGTGGTGCGTGATAAAAAAGTACATAAAGAAGTCATCGAGAAGGTGATCGATTTCGCGTGCGGTCTCGGATTTCATGTGTGGAATCTGGAATATTCTCCGATCAAAGGACCGGAAGGAAATATTGAGTATCTGGTACATCTTGAAAATGGCACAGACGGGGCAAAGGAGGAGTCCGTGGATATTGATGCCGTAGTGGAAGCGGCACATGCGGAACTTGCATAGTTATGAAAAATTTTTATGTCATCACCAATGCGGTAAAGGATGAGAAGTTAATACTGACCGAGAAGATCCGTGCGTATATTGAAAAAAAAGGCGGAAACTGCGGATATCAGGTGAGTGTCGCACCGGGGCGCGGAAACTGTCCGCTTTCGCTGAAGCAGATACCGGAGGATACGGAATGTATCCTGGTGATCGGCGGGGATGGAACCCTGATCCGTGCGGCGAGAGACACGGTTGCTTTAAAACTGCCGTTAGTCGGAGTCAATCACGGAAATCTCGGGTATCTCTGTGAACTTGAGGAAGACAATGTATATGACGCGATCGACCGGATGTTTGTCAATGATTATGTATTGGAACACCGTATGATGTTAAGCGGATATGTTGTCAAAGGCGGCACCAAATCCGGGGAGACGGTGGCGCTAAATGATATTGTCATCCATCGGAGCGGGGCACTCCAGATCGTCAATCTGGTGGTTTATGTCAATGGGGAATATCTGTCGGAGTTTATGGCGGATGGGATCATTGCGGCTACCGCAACCGGTTCCACTGCATATAATATGTCAGCGGGCGGCCCGATCGTGGATCCGCAGGCGAATCTGATCCTGATCACACCGATCAATTCCCACACGTTAAATTCCAAGAGTATTGTGTTAAGTGCCGATGATGAGATCGAGATCGAGATCGGACAAAGACGGAGTGAGAAGGATGAAAAAGTAGAAGTGAGTTTTGACGGGGATGACGCGGTGCATCTGGAAGTGGGAGACCGCATCGTGATCCACAGAGCAAAAACCAATACGCAGATTTTGAAACTGAGCAGGATAAGTTTTCTTGAGACACTCAGAAAGAAAATGCATACTTATGCCTGATGGAGGGATATATGAAAACAAGCAGACACGCAAAAATATTAGAACTGATTCAGAAAAATGATATTGAAACACAGGAAGAACTTTCCGCACAGCTGGAAAAAGAAGGCTATCATGTGACACAGGCGACCGTATCGAGAGATATCCGCGAACTGAAGCTGACCAAGGTGGCATTAAACAGCGGCAGACAGAAATATGTGGCACTCAATGAGACATCGGAGGATCTGACCGGAAAATATACCAGAGTGTTCCGGGAGGGCTTTGTCTCCATGGATATGGCGCAGAATATACTGATCGTTAAGACGGTATCCGGTATGGCAATGGCGGTGGCGGCAGCGCTCGATCATATGGACTGTCATGAGATCGTTGGAAGTATTGCCGGGGATGATACGATCATGTGCGCGGTACGGACGGTAGATGATACTGTTTCTTTGATGGGGAGACTCCGCAAACTGCTTGAGGAGTAAGAAGAAGGAGAGTATATGTTACGCAGCTTACATGTAAAAAATCTTGCGCTGATCGATGAGGCAGAAGTTGAATTCGGCGAAGGGTTAAACATTCTTTCCGGTGAGACGGGTGCCGGAAAATCCATTATTATCGGTTCAATCAACCTTGCACTTGGTGGAAAGGTGCAAAAAGAGATGCTGCGCGAAAATGCGGACGCGGCACTGGTGGAACTGATCTTTGAAGTGAAAGAGGAAAACATAAAAGCGGCGCTTGCGGCGATGGACGTTTCCGTGGAGGATGACATGCTCATCATGAGCAGAAAGATCACCGGAGGGCGCAGTGTCGCGAGGATCAACGGGGAGACGGTCCCGGCGTCAAAGGTGAAAGAGGCGGCGGCACTGCTTATTGATATTCACGGACAGCATGAGCATCAGTCGCTCCTGTCTAAGAAAAAACATCTTGAGATCCTGGATGATTACGCAAAGACCGAACTTCAGTTGCCGAAGGAAACGTTAAAAAAAGATTACCGGACATACCGGGCAATCGAGGAGGAACTGGAGCAGAATTCCATGGATGAGGAGCAGAGACTGCGGGAACTCTCATTTCTGGAGTATGAGTGGCAGGAGATCGATGAGGCGGATCTGACGGCAGGTGAAGATGAGACCTTAGAGAGTGAATATAAGAAATTCGCCAATGGCAAAAAGATCGTAGAGGCATTAAGTCATGCGTATGAATATACCAAGGGCGGTGCGGATGGCGCATCGGATCTGATCTCCCGCTCGTTAAGAGAATTGTCTGCGGTTTCGGATTTTGACCGGACCGTACAGGGATTTTCGGAAGAACTGCTTGAGATCGATAACCTGCTCAGTGATTTTAACCGGGAGATCTCGGATTATCTGCAGGAGGCGGATTTTGATGAGGAGCATTTCTTTGAGACAGAAAAACGTCTGGATCTCATCAATCACTTAAAGTCCAAATATGGCGATTCGGTAGAACAGATCCTGGAAGGACAGAAAAAGCGGGAAGAGAAGATCGAACAGTTAAAGGATCATGATGCTTATGTTGCAAAGCTGCGGGCAGAGCAGAAAAAGGCGCAGGAAGTATTTCAGGCAGACTGCGCGAAGGTATCAAAGATACGAAAGAAATATGCGAAGAAGCTGACCGAAGAAGTACAAAAAGCACTGATCGATCTGAATTTCCTAGATGTCCGTTTTACCATGGAATTCAAAGAAGCGGAGAATCCAAATGCAAACGGCATGGATGATGCGGAGTTTTTGATCTCCACCAATCCGGGAGAGCCGCTAAAACCGCTCTCAAAAGTTGCTTCCGGTGGGGAACTTTCGAGGATCATGCTCGCAATGAAAGCGGTACTTGCCAAAAACGATTCCATCGGTACGCTGATCTTTGATGAGATCGATGCCGGAATCAGCGGACGGACCGCGCAGATGGTATCGGAAAAAATGAATGTGATCGGAAAAAGCCACCAGGTTATCTGCATTACGCATCTGCCGCAGATCGCGGCGATGGCGGATGTGCATTTCCTGATCGAAAAATCCGTAGTCGGAGAAAACACCGTTTCAAGGATCCGCCCGCTGGAAAAAGAGGAGAGCGTTGTGGAATTGGCGCGGATGATCGGCGGCGTGGCAATTACAGACACGGTACTGAAAAGCGCGCGGGAAATGAAAGAGCTGGCATTGCATGAAAAAAAGTAAAATCCACATACTAAAAGAAGATATGAAGATTCATATCTTCTTTTTTTTGAGAAAATACAGCTGGATAGGATGTGGATTTATGCTTGCGAGAATACAAAAGGGAATACAAAAAATTGCGGAGGCAGGACTTTTCGCGCTGATTTTTTTTGCATGGTATTCACTGGAAAATGAAATTCCGGGTGAGATCAACGTGATCGCCGGAGAGGAAGGGCAGTTTAATTTCGATGTTCCGGTCACGTTTACCGTGGAGGATGAGGTACAGGATGTTTTTGACAATATGGCACCGGTGACAGAAGGGAATCCTTCGGAATATACCATGACCTGTAAACTTTTTGGTGTCATACCGGTAAAACAGGTAGACGTACATGTTGTGGAGGAAGAACAGGTAATTCCCGGCGGACTGCCGATCGGAATATATGTAAAGACAGATGGCATTCTTGTGATCGGAACCGGGAGCATATCCGGGGCGGATGGCATAAGCCATGAACCTGCTGCGGCGCTGTTAAAAAGCGGGGACTATATCTGTTCCGTCAATGGAGAAGCGGTTTCCGATAAAAAGGAGCTTACCAGACGGATCAATGACTGCGGGGCGGAGAAACTGGATCTTGGGATACGAAGAAAGGACGAGCAGATCGATGTCTTTGTGACACCGGTACTTTCGGAGGATGGTGCCTATAAGCTTGGGATCTGGGTGCGTGATGATCTTGCGGGCATCGGGACCATGACATATCTGACAGATGAGCTTTTCTATGGAGCGCTGGGACATGGGGTAAATGACGCGGATACCAGCTCTCTGCTGACGATGCGCGCAGGTTCTTTATATCAGACAGACATTGTGGACATTGTAAAAGGAGAGCACGGAACGCCGGGAGAACTGACCGGTGTCATCAATTACCGGAAGGAGTATTACCTTGGAAATATCGATAACAATTCGGAGGTAGGCATTCACGGAAAGTTAGATCAGATTCCGGTGCAGCTTGCGGATGTACCCGCGGTTCTGGTCGGACACAAACAGGAAATCGGGGTCGGAAGGGCGGATATCATTTGTGAACTGAATGGAAAGCGGAAAAATTATGAGATCGAGATCACCGAGGTAAATTACAGTGAAACCAAAGAAAAGCGGGAGATTGTTTTTGAGGTGACCGATCCGGAGCTTTTAGCGACCACCGGAGGAATCGTACAGGGGATGAGCGGGGCACCGATTTTGCAGAACGGGAAAGTGATCGGTGCGGTGACGCATGTATATATCAATAATCCAACAAAAGGATATGGTATTTTTATCGAGGAGATGTTAAAATAGAAAAATATGGGGGAACAGCCATGATAGACAAAATTGACGGGGGAAGCCCGTATGATTATCCGAAAATAACAAATAAACGGTCTGCCGGAATCCACGCCTATGACGCGGCCTGGCAGAATGCAATTTCGGAAAAGGAAAAGCAGGAGGATCCGGGCGTGATCCTGGATATCGGCGCAAACCGTGAAAAAAAGCAGCCGGAAAAGGAACAGCCGCAGAGCCAAAAAGACCGGACGGAGACATCCGGTGGTGGATTTACCTGGGAACAGTTAAAAGCATCGGTGCGTTCCATGATTTCCTTTTTGAAAGAGACCTGGCGGACTATCTGGGAAGATGCGCCGGCAGAAGAAAAAAAGGATCCGGTGGAAACAACGGATGACGCGGAACAGATCGCGGCGCAGAATGAAGCGTGGGCAGATGAACGGATCGAGGAAGCGGAAAAGCAGGTACAGATGCAGGCTGTTTTAAAGAGCCGGAATCTCGATTCACTGGCGGCAATCTTAAGCGAAAACGGGAAAAAACATCTTGCGAAAAATACGACCCTGCTCACCACTTATGACCGGCGGGGAAGGATCGTGGCTATCGATGAAGCGGAGCGTGAGCGGATCCTGCACGGAGATAAGAATTTTATTAAGCTCTGATGATTGACAGGGATAAAAATCCTGTGTTATGATGAAACAAATACGAGGGAGTAGTTCATAGTGTAAAGCTATTATGCATGTCGTCATCACGTTGCAAAACCGGGATGCATACTGAAATAAGAACGAGACTTTTATTGCATTTTTTTGATGCAGTAAAAGTCTCGCTTTTTATCTGAAAATAATGGATAAGACAAAATGGAGGGAATCATGAAAGAAATTTACAAAAAAGCACTTGTCAATGTACTGTTTACTGTTTTCGTGGCAGCGCTGTTAATCGTTTTAATTCCAAAGATCTGGATCTATTTTCTGCCGTTTCTCATTGCCTGGCTGATCGCCGCCTGTGCATGTCCGATCGTGCATTTTCTGGAAAAGAAGATCCGCCTGAAGCGGAAAATGGGATCGGTCCTTGTGATCATCGCGGTAATTGCCGCGATCGTACTTTTGTTTTACGGGCTCATTGCGACACTGCTGCATCAGCTGCTCGGATGGATGGAGAGTCTGCCGGATCTGATGGAACAGATCAGTGATGTGATGCAGGCGTTGACCGGTCAGCTTGCGCAGTGGGGAATCTTAGAGGATGCGAATCTTTCCAATATCACAGAAAAATTTGGGAATCAGATCGTTTCCGCAATATCCGGGCTTGCGGATGGAGGAAGCAAAGTCGCGTTTTCGGCGGTCAGCGGGCTGACCAAGCAGGTGCCCATGGTGATGATCGGTCTGTTTGTGTGCCTGATCTCATCGTACTTTTTTGTGGCGGAGAAAAATGAAAATGAAGCGTTTTTAAAACAGGTGATCCCGGAATCCATACAGAAAAACTTTAAAGTATTGACCGGGAGCTCAAAAAAAGCAGTTGGCGGATACATACGGGCGCAGGTGAAGATCGAGCTGTGGATCTATCTGGTGCTTGTGATCGGCCTGTTTATTCTCCGGGTGGACTATGTGCTCGTCGTGTCTTTCATCATTGCTTTTTTGGATTTCCTGCCGATTCTCGGGGCTGGTATTGTCATGATACCGTGGGCAGTGATCGCGTTTCTCTGCGCGGACTACCGGAGAGCAGTGGGACTTTTGATCGTCTGGGGAGCAACGCAGCTGCTGCGTCAGGTGATCCAGCCGAAATATGTCGGAGAATCGATCGGCATAAGACCGCTTCCGACGCTGATCCTGCTTTATTTTGGATACTGCATTGCCGGTATGGCAGGACTGATCCTTGCCATTCCGGTCGGATATGTTTTGTTAAATCTTTATCAGGCTGGCTTGTTTAATACCCCGATCGAGAGTGTGAAGATCCTGATCCGGGGATTTAATGATTATCGAAAAATTGATCAAGGAGAGAAAAAAGAAAATGAAAAAGATAATTGATACGCTGTATCGTTTTACACATGTATTAGAACTGATCATGGGACTGTTTGTGTTGGCGGCCATTCTCATGGAGGGGATCGCGGTCATTCAGGAATTTGGGATTTTCTGGACGGGAAGAATGGAACACGGCGCGTTTATGGAATTTTTGGAGCTGGTATTAAATCTCGTAGTGGGTGTGGAATTTTTAAAGATGCTGCTGCGTCCGAGCACCGATACGATCTTAGAGGTGCTCATGTTCGTGATCGCAAGACATATGGTCGTAAAAACGACGACATCTTTTGAGGATCTGCTCTCGGTACTCAGTGTGGCAGTACTGCTTCTGATCCGAAAATACGCCGGCGGACCGCTTTTTGCGGCAAAAAAAGATAAAGATCCGGTAAGAGAAGAAAAAAGCGAATAGGATATGCAAAAAAGCAGACAGAAATTAACGACAGGATTTGACAGATTTCGTCTGCTTATTTTGTATATTTTTTTAGTAAGGGGAACAGAATCGGCGCAGGCGGACAAAATGAACGAAAAACCCGAAAAATCCGACATATGATGTCGGAAATTGAGGAAACATTTTTGTTGAACAGCCAGTTTTGGGCGCTTATAATACAAATAGTTTCGTTTTATGAGATTTTATTATCTTAAACAGCAGGAGGGGCAAAGATGGAGAAACTAAAAATAGCAATCGCAGATGATAATGAGAGAATGGTACGATTACTTGGAAAAATTGTGGAGAGTGACGACGAATTAAATGTGGTCGGCACTGCGAAAGACGGGGAAGAAGCATATGAGATCATAAAGAACAAACAGCCGGATGTTGTCCTGCTTGACATTGTAATGCCAAAGCTGGACGGGCTCGGTGTAATGGATAAAGTGAACAAGGATACAACATTGAAAAAAAGACCGGCGTTTATCATGATCAGCGCGATCGGTCAGGAGAAGATCACGGAAGACGCGTTTGATCTCGGGGCGGACTATTTTATCATGAAGCCGTTTGATAATGAGATGGTGTTAAACCGCATCCGGCATATCAAAGACAAAAACCGGCATGGAACAGAGATAAAAAAAGTAAATGCCTATGAGAAAAAGGAGGAATATGTAGAGCGGAATCTGGAAGCGGATGTCACGAACATTATTCACGAGATCGGAGTTCCGGCGCACATCAAGGGATATCAGTATCTGCGCGAGGCCATCATTATGTCGGTCAATGATATTGAGATGCTGAATTCGATCACAAAGATCCTTTATCCGACGATCGCGAAGAAATATCAGACAACGCCGAGCCGCGTAGAGCGTGCGATCCGCCACGCGATCGAGGTCGCATGGAGCCGTGGAAAGATGGATACGATCGATGAACTGTTTGGCTATACGATCAATAACGGGAAGGGAAAACCGACAAATTCAGAATTTATCGCACTGATCGCCGATAAAATCAGATTAGAGTATAAAGTCCGGCAATAAACAGTGATTTGAATGGAAAACTGCTTTAAAAATAAAATGGAATCAGTTATAATATTTTTGAAAGAAAGATTCGGGAAGGACTGAGGCTTTTATGACGAAAATATTATTTGCTGCTTCCGAGGCAGTCCCGTTCATCAAGACCGGCGGACTTGCAGATGTCGTGGGTTCCCTGCCGAAATATCTGGACAAGGATAACTACGACGTGCGTGTGATCGTTCCGAGATACACCTGCATGGATGATAATTTAAAAAAGATCCTGCGTTTCCATTCACATTTTTATGTGTCACTGGGATGGCGCAGGCAGTATGCAGGGATTCTGACGGTACAGTATGAAAATGTGATCTACTATTTTGTAGATAATGAGTATTATTTTTCAGGAGACAGGCCTTATAACAATATCTACGAGGATGTGGAGAAATTCGCGTTCTTTTCGCGGGCGGTACTGGATGCGCTTCCGGTTATCAATTTCTGCCCGGATATCATACATTGCCATGACTGGCAGACCGGGCTGATACCGGTCTATCTGAAAAATCTGTATGATGATCAGCTTTTTTACAAGAATATAAAAACAATTTTCAGTATCCATAATATGAAATTCCAGGGGCGCTGGAAGTTAAATGCCGCAGTTGACACCACCGGACTTCCGGAGGAGCTTTTCCGCCCGGGGATCGGAGGACTCGAAGCGTATGGCGAGGTGAACTATTTAAAGGGAGGGATCCTTTTTTCCGATATCGTAACGACGGTAAGTCCGACCTACGCAAATGAGATCCAGACACCTGCAGGCGGAGAGGGGCTGGATGGACTGATGCGGATGCGGAGCGGTTCCCTCTATGGAATCTTAAACGGAATCGATTATGAACTTTATGATCCCGCAACAGATCCCCATATGGCAAAACATTTCGGGACACTGGACTTTGTGCCGGGAAAGAAAGCCAATAAGGCGGCGCTCCAGGAGATGCTTCATCTGCCAAAGCGCGAGGATGTTTTTTTGATCAGCATGGTTTCGCGGCTGACCAATCAAAAGGGCTTTGACTTGGTCGCGTATGATCTGGAGGAGATCCTTGGTAAAGATCCGGTTCAGATCGTGGTACTTGGCACCGGGGAGGAAAAATACGAAAAAATGCTGCGCTATTTTGCGAACCGCTACCCGGACAAACTTGTGGTGAGCACGGATTATGCAGAGGCGCTTGCGCATAAGATATATGCTTCCAGCGATGCCTTCTTAATGCCGTCGCTGTTTGAACCGTGTGGACTGAGCCAGCTCATGAGCATGCGCTATGGAACCGTTCCGATGGTACGGGAAACAGGCGGCTTGAAAGATACCGTGGAAGCATATAATGAATATGAAAATACCGGAAATGGATTTTCGTTCTGCAATTTTAACGCGCAGGAGATGGCGGACATGATACATTATGCGATGCATGTTTATTTTGATGACAGAACGCATTGGAATGAGATGGCAGTCCGCTGTATGGAGATGGATTACTCCTGGGCAAATTCCGCAAAAGAATATGGAAAGATTTATGAACAGTTATCCGGGATGAGATGATTGGAAGATGATCCTGTCACATACGGATGGATCCCGAACTTCTGGAAAAGTAATAGACATGATCTGAGAGGATTTCTTCCGGGCTTACCTGTGTGTCGTTTACTTCCTGTACCATCTGGGACAGCTCCTGATAAGAGGTATCAGAGGTGGCAGGGATCAGAATGACTTCATGGATACTGCTCGGCAGGATATAAAGATCACAGCAGAGTCTGTCAGCAAAGTGCTCAAGAAGATGTTCATAGAGGATGCAGCTTGCGCCGTTTAATTTGTTCTGGTTCGTCAGAACATACATCGGACAGATCGCGGCATCCTCTTTTTTTATATCCGGATCGGAGAGGGTGGAATGCGCCGGTGCCAGAAGCTCTTCCATCAGGTCATTCATGTTGCGGAGATCATAGGAGAGGAGCCTTGGCGTGTTTTCTTTTGCCGCATCAAAAAGCTGTGTCGGGGAAATGTTCCAGAAACGGAGATGATCTTTGCGGATCAGGATCGTGGCACTTCCGGAAGGGGAAGAGGATACCAGACAATAAAAGACGATGGCAAGATCGAGATAGCGGAAGTGAGGCAGATCAGCAAGCAGATGCCGGTTCCTTTCATAGTGGATGAGTTTGTAGGCAATATGTGGCCTGACGTTTGCGTAATTGGTGAAAAAAGAGGTGTCGATCTTTCCCCGGGGTTTGTTGGACTGATAGGTATGGAGAATTGTATCCAGAATAGAAGAAAATTCCACGCCGTTTTGATAGGTTTCATAGAAATAGTTCAGATAGATCGTCGGCGAAAGATTGGTGCCGCCTTCCATAATGGTGAGACCATCCAGCTGCACGTTGTTGTTTTTTACAACGGACTGAATGGAAAGAGATGCGAGCGGAATCCTGGCTTTCATACCGGCAAGGATCTGCTCCTTAAAAGTGTCATAGGTCATAGAAGTCCCCCTTTAAAATAATATTTTGCGGCCGCCGGCAGCAGCCTGCGGATATAATGTATCATATCTGTTTCGCGGAAACAATGAAGAAAGTATAAAAAAATTATGATATTATTTTAAATTGCCAATCACGGACAAGTATAGTATAGTAGAACAGACATCATTTATTAGACAGGGGTTGAGATTGAAATGTCAGAATATGTTTTATATGTGCTCGCAGGACTGATCGTGTTGCTGATCGCGTTCCTTTTACTGCGGCTGATCCTGCAGCTTGTATTTATACGCCAGTGCCCGGATTGCGGGAGAACGGTTTCTCTGATAAAAACAAAAGAATGTCCCAGATGCGGACATGATTTCAGGTCACAGAGTGATCCGAAATTCCGGCTTACCGTGGTACTTTTTGTGGCGGCGATCCTTGGGATCGGAGCGTTTGATGTGTATTCTTTCCAGACAAAGACGAAAGCGTATCAGGCAGACAATCCGTATATGAGCGTCTCGCATATTACAAGAGAGGCGTTGGATGAAGCCGAAACAGAAGAAATGCAAACGGAGGAAGTCCAGACCGAAGAAGCAGGAGCAATAGAAATGCCGCTTCCGGAGGCGGCTCCTGTCGAGTGATAAAAAAAGTGCCTGTCTGATTCCTCAGACAGGCGCTTTTGCTTTTTTTACTGTTTTTTTAACCGGATCTGTTTTAATTCATCAAATATGGCAGGATTTAAAATCTTGATATAGGTTCCTTTCATGCCGGAGGAACGGGATTCTATGATACCGGCACTTTCAAACTTGCGCAGCGCGTTGACGATCACGGAACGGGTAATCCCTACACGGTCAGCAATACGGCTTGCGACAAGAATACCTTCCTCGCCCTGCAGCTCATCAAAAATATGGATGATCGCTTCAAGCTCGGAAAAAGAGAGGGTATTGATCGCAGATTTTACATTCTGGATATTGCGTTCCTCATCTTCGTTTTCTTCAAAAACAGAACGCATCATTTCAAGTCCGACCACGGTCGAACCGTACTCACACAGAATGATATCGTCGATATCGTAAGGATTCTGGTTGCGGTAGATAAACAGCGTGCCGAATCTCTTTTCCGCGATATCGATCGGAACGATGACCGCAGAGTAGTTGTTGATGTTGGTCTCAAATCCAAGAGTCTCTAGATTGACATTTTCCTTTGTGGATAAGATGCCAAGAAGACGTTCGTTTAACAGAGGATCGATGAAACCGCCAATATCATCAACGATCAGCTCCTGGAGCTCATCGGTTCCCTTACACTGGCTGGTGCCCAGAATCTTTCCTTTTTTACTGATGACAAGAATATTGGAATCCAAAATATCGGTCATAACTTTACAGATGTCATTGAATACAACTTTGGAAGAGTTGTTATTATGCAGAAAACTATTGATCTTCCGCGTTTTATCAAGCAGTTGTATGCTCATAGTCAGCCTCCTTTTCCGACAAACACACTGTCGAATTCCTAAATTTTAGCATGAAATTGAAAAATAATCAAGTCATATCAGGGAAATTGCAGAAAAGTAACAAAAAAATGCGACAATTATATGAATTGTACCACACAGAGACGGGATGCACGCGGTCATTTTCCTCGTTGCCATAACAAAAAAAGCAGATACCTGATAGATATCTGCCCAAAAGCTGGAAATCGGACTCGAACCGACGACCTGCTGATTACGAATCAGCTGCTCTACCAACTGAGCCATTCCAGCCTGTCACTCACATGCGACATATGCTATTATATATAAAAACAAAAAAGAATGCAATGTTTTTTTGAAAAAAGTTGTTCTTTTTTTGGGAACTTGATATAATGCAATCATGTGACAGAGGTATATACAAAAGGAGACAGCATACTATGAACCAGAATACAGGAAAAGACGAGATAAAAGAGTTTATGACGGGGGCGGAAAACAAAAGAAAGCGGCAGAACCGGAAGAAGAGAAGACGCAGCTCAGAGCAGTACACCGTTGCGGTTGCGGGACTGATCCTTATGGCAGTGATCTTTGTGGTAGTTGGGATCTTTGCGTGCGGGGTGTCGGTCGTTCCGGTCTGCATTCTGGCACTGCTAGAAGTGATTCTGGCGAGATGTTTTTATGATCTGCCGATCTTCGTGCATCTTTTGATCGTGGCGGCACAGATCATCGCCGGCGTGATCGGAGGAGGGGCGCTGTTCGGACTGATGGCGGCATTGCTTTATTTTGTGGCAGTGATCGTCCGCTGTTATATTTATCGTACCTGAGACAAAATGGCCTTGGATGAAAAGGAGACTAAAAAAGAAGGGACACATGCGTTTTAAATGTCTGCATGTGTCCCTTCTTTTCTGCGGTCAGGCTTTTGCCTGTGGTGTAAGTGAGGCTGTGAGCTGACGCAGCTCTTCTTTTAACTTTTCGGTCAGTGTTTTGTCGTCTTTTGCAGCCTGACTCTGTAAGATCTCCTGGATCATGCTGATACGACGGCTTTTGGAATTGTAACAGATCATCATGACAGATCGCCTCCTAGTAATGAAAATATAACACGAATTTTAGAACTACTCTCTAAGAAAATAATAACTTCTTTTTGTGGATGATACAAGAGAAAAGTCTGAAAAAGACAGATAAAATAATTGATTTTTTCTTATAAATAAAGAAAAATACATAAATGCAAGTTAATAATAAAAAATATCATGAAACGGGTAAACAATCCGGAGAGAACAAAAGGTTCCTCGGATTTGCCGGATGTGATATAATAAAAACAGAGAAAACAACAGGAGGTGTGACATCTATGAAGAAACTATATTTTTCACTGATCTATCTGGCAGTCAGTGTGATGTTACTGATCGGTCTGGCACATGATGCTTTCCTATATAAAGAGACCGTCGTAAAGATCAGGCAGGCAGAGACCGTGGTGTCGGAAGAAAAAGACGGAACGATGTATGAGCAGACGCTAGAGGCGCAGATCTTAAACGGAGCGCATAAGGGACAGACGATCACATTAAAGAATCTTTATTCCAGATCACTGACGGTCGATGAAAAGTATAAAAAGGGAGATCGGGTATTTGTGACACTTACCGGGGAAGCGGATGAACTGGAAGGCAAGATCACCGGACTGAAGCGGGACAGCTATGTACTGGCAGTGCTGCTGTTATTCGTCTATCTTTTGTGCATGATGGCGGGGAAAAAGGGGATTGCGGCCATCCTTTCTGCCGGAGTGAATATCCTGTTGTTTTACCTGGCGTTGTGCCAGTATGAAAAGGGGACGTATGTGCTTCCGGTCACGATCCTTGTGATGATCCTGTTTGCGGTGTGCTCGCTTCTTATCGTTTCCGGCTGGAACAGGGTGACTGCGGCAGCAGTGCTTGCCACACTCCTTACCGTTGCGGCGGCAGGCGTGTTTTATTTTTTGGTACTGAAGCTTGCGGGTGACCCGGAGTATTTTATGATGGAATATACGGAATATCTGAATAATACCAGCCAGTTCGGCATGCTGTTTTTTGCCCAGGTACTGATCGGCGGGCTTGGCGCGGTGATGGATGTCGCGATCTCGATCACAGCGACAGCCGGAGAACTGGTTTATGTGAATCCGGGGATCACGAAGGAGAGTCTTTATGACGGGATCCGCCATGTGGCAGATGATATTATGGGAACGATGATCAATGTTTTGCTTTTATCTTATTTTTGCGGTTCGATCCCGCTGATACTGATCAAGATGATCAATCATTACGGATTTACGGAAATCTTCAAATTTCATATTCCATTTGAACTGATCCAGTTTCTGATGGGATCGATCGCCATCCTGATCTCGATCCCGATCAGTCTTGCGGTTTCGGTTCGGCTCTTAAAGGGAAAGGAGGAGTTGGCATGATCTTGATTCTTGGAGCAGTATTTGTGATCCTTTTTGTCTTTTTGGGCGGAGACCGGGGACTTCGTTCCCTTGGCGCGCTGCTTATCAATGTCGTGGTATTTTTACTTGACATCAAGGCACTTGAGCATGGATTTCCGGCATATCTGGTGACCCTTATCACCGTTTCGCTCATGAGCGTGACGATCCTGTTTGTGCAGAATGGCTATAATCTGAAGACAAGGGCAACGCTTGTATCCCTCGCTGTGGTGACGGTGTTTATCTTTTTCCTTGCGCTTTTGGTTGCGCATGGTGCCAAGATCAGCGGCTATAATGAGTTAAATATGTATGAGGATGAGACGGCAATGCTGGCAGGGCATGTGAGCATCAATATGACGGCGGCTGCGGTGGCGATGGTGATCGTCGGGATCGTCGGAGCGGTCATCGATGTGGCGATCGCGGTTTCAAGCGCGGTCTATGAAGTGAAATGCAAAAACCCGGAACTGACGGAACGCGAGCTTCTGGCATCCGGTTTCCGGATGGGCGGAAATATTTTAGGAACTACGGTAAATACACTCCTGTTTGCGGGGCTTGGAGAATCGCTTCTCATGTATCTGGAAATGAAAGAGCTGCACTACACGTTTGGACAGTTATTAAATTCCAAGGCATTTTTCCAGATGCTGTTTCCGGTGATGATGAGTGCGGTCGGATGTGTCTGCATTGTCCCGGTTGCAGCATGGATCATGGGGAATTTTGTGAAAAAATATCAGTAACGGATAAGACGGAGGAATCTATGCAAAAAGAGGAAAGAGAACAGGAACTCGCCTATTTCGATCATACGGAGCAAAAGATCAAAGAGCAGGTAAAAGCGCTTCGGACCGTGATCGAGGAGGGAAATAAAAAGATCAAAGAGCAAAAGCAGTTTGTCTGGGACAACTCGGCGGACATGGATGAGGAGGAACTGCTTGAAAATAAAAATTCGCTGGAACAGGATGTCCTTCTGTTGGAATTTTACGGGAAAAATCTGGCGGCGCTGGAACGGCTGGAACAGACGCCTTACTTTGGTAAGGTGGGATTTACCTATGAGGAAAACGGGGAACATCTTCCGGTGTATATCGGCGTGAACGGATTTCGTCCGAAGGAGAGGAAACTTCCGCTGGTCTATGACTGGAGAGCACCGATCTCATCCCTTTACTATGCATATGAGAAAGGACCGGCAAAGTATCAGGCACCGGAGGGAACTTTCCAGGGGGTCATCGATGAGAAGAAGCAGTTTCAGATCAGAGAGGGAAAGATGCAGTATATGCTGGATACAGACCTTAGGATCGATGATGATGTGCTTCAAAGGGAACTCGGTGAGAACCATGGCAGCAAGATGAAACAGATCGCGGCAACGATCCAGAAAGAGCAAAATGAGATCATAAGAAACGCGGCGGAGGAGACGCTTGTCATTGACGGCTGCGCGGGAAGTGGAAAGACGGTGATCGCGCTGCACCGGATCGCATGGCTTTTGTATAACCACAGGGAACGGCTGAATACGCAGAATGTGATGATCCTTTCACCGAATGCTTTCTTTTCGGATTATATTGCGGAGGTACTGCCGGAGCTTGGTGAGGACAACTGTATCGAAAAGGAATTTGATGACCTTCTGGCAGATATGCTTTTCGTGGAAGATCCTTATGAGTTTAAGGGGGATCAGATCCATGCGGTGCTCGATGCGAAGAACATGGAGGCGGAGCGCGTACGGCGGATCCGTTATAAGTCGTCGATCTCATATTTTAAGTGTCTGGATGCCTATTTAAAACAGCGTCCGAAGATCAGCATGGGAGAAGAGAGACCGTTACATGTCTATCTGCGCTTCCTGCGGGAACTTGAAAAAGAATTGCCGCAGATGGCAGTTTATCAGAACGACAGGAAAGAGATCTGCTATGAGGATATTCTGGCGGTATTTTACATACAGGTACGCTGCTTTGGCGGAAGCTTTCCGCAGATCCGGCATCTGGTCATTGATGAAATGCAGGATTACAACGTATTCCAGTTTGCGGTTTTAAAAAGGCTGTTTGCGTGTCCGAAGACGATCCTTGGCGATAAGAACCAGGTGCTTTTAAGCGAAAAACCGACATTCCTTGGCTATATGTTAAGTCATGTTTTCCCGGAAGCAAAACTGCTTTCTTTAACAAAAAGCTACCGGTCCACAAAAGAGATCACAGAGTTTTGCAGCCATATCATCGGAGATACCGGGATCGTCCCGTTTGAGCGGGAAGGAAAAGAACCGGTGGTAAAAAAAGAGCGGAGCAGGGCGGCAGTCCTTTCGGATGTGCAGAATGCGGTGGCGGAACTTGATATGACAAAATACCGGACGGCAGCAGTTTTGTGCCGGAATGAAGTGGAAGCGCTCTTTGTCTATGACAGCTTGAAAAAAGACCTTCCGGTCACACTGATCAAAGAAACGACAACGGTCTACTGTGAAGGGATCCTCGTGATGCCGGCATACTTCGCGAAGGGACTGGAATTCGATGCGGTCGTTGTCTGCGATATGGGACGGGAAACAGAAAATCCGATCACGAGACAGGAATTTTACATCGCATGTACAAGAGCGTTGCATGAGCTTTTTGTTTTCCACAAGGGAAGCTTTGATGCGTATCTCAAATAATTGATTTTGATAGGATTGTACCAGTATAAAAAATAAAATGATTAGAAAAATGCCTTCTTTTTTCCTACAATATAAAAGAACGATGCAGGAAGAATGGAGGTATTTTTTTATGGAATATGGATTGATTTCACACCGCGCGGCATTAAACGAATGTTATGCGCTTGACAAAGATCATCTTGAAATAGAAATAAAGACAGGATATGAGGTGACAGAGGTGCTGCTCTGCTTTGGAGATCCTTTTTCCGCCGGTATCCTCGGAGGAGCTGAAGAATGGAGCGGAGAGACGGTGCCGATGAAGCCGGGCAGGGAACTGGAATATCAAAAGATCTGGGAGATCTCGGTAAAACCAGATTACAAGCGTTGTAAATATTATTTTGAGATCCATGCCGGTGAGGAATGTGTCTATTTCTTTGAGGATGGCGTTTATACGAAAGAGCGGATGGAAATTCCGGGAAGAAAGGAACAGTGTTTCATTTTCCCATGGATGAATCCTGCGGATATCAATGAAGTGCCTGACTGGGTGGAAGATACGGTGTGGTATCAGATCTTTCCGGATCGCTTCTGTAACGGGGATGCGAAAAGAGATCCGTGGTACGCTAAAGAATGGAAATGTGAAAAGACCGAGTATCTGGATGTCTATGGCGGGGATCTGCGCGGGATCCGAAAAAAGCTTTCCTATATCAAAGAGCTTGGGATCACCGGGATCTATCTGACACCGATCTTTGCCTCAGATTCCAATCATAAGTATAATACGTCAGATTACTATAAGATCGATCCGGCATTCGGGGATGAGGAGGAGTTAAAAGCCCTCGTGAAAGAAGCGCATGACATGGGAATCCGCATTATGCTGGACGCAGTGTTCAATCACTGCGGGGAACAGTTCGCACCGTGGCAGGACGTGGTAGAAAACGGCCCGGAGTCGGAATATTACGACTGGTTTTTCATCAATCAGTGGCCGCTTGACACGAAAAAGCATGACACAAGAGATGGCAGATATTACTCTTTTGCGTTTGCGGGCGGAATGCCGAAATTAAACACCAACCATCCGGGTGTGATCGCTTATTTTAAGGATCTTTGCAGCTACTGGCTCCGGGAGTGGGACATTGACGGGATCCGCTTTGACGTTGGAAACGAGGTTTCCCATCTGTTCTTAAAGGAACTGCGAAAGGTATTAAAAAAGATCAAACCGGAGGTGTTTCTTTTAGGAGAGATCTGGCATGACGCGATCGCGTGGTTAGGTGGAGACGAATACGATTCGGTGATGAACTATCCACTGGTGGAGAGCATCCATGACTTTTTTAATGATGAGAACCGGACAGCCGGACAATTTTCACACAGTGTCAACCGCTGTTATTCGCTCTATATGAAGCAGACGAACCGTGTGCTGTTTAACCTGTTGGATTCTCACGATACCGAACGGCTGTTTACGCGTGTCGGATCGCTTGGCAGGTTTTACGGGCAGCTTGCGCTGTTATTTACCATGGAGGGAAGTCCCTGCATTTATTATGGCACGGAAATAGCGATGGAAGGCGGATTCGATCCGGATTGCAGACGCTGTATGCCATGGAATGAGATAGAAAGCGGAACGTATGATGAGCGGATCAACGCAGTCCGGACACTGATCCGGCTGCGGAAAACAAAGAAAGCTTGTAAAAGCGAAAAGATCATATGGCAGAATACGGGGCATGCGCGCGTGATCGGCTACCGGAAAGAGATGGAGGGTGAACCGGCGGTTGAAGTGAGACTGAACGCATCGAAGGAAAAAGTAAAACTTCCGGAATGCCGGGAGATGCTCTTTTCCTATGGCGTGGAAAACGGCTGGCTCATGCCGGACGGAGTATGCATTTTTTCTGTATAGGGCAGTACCAAAATGCGCATATTAAGTAAAAAAGGAAATATGCGGCATGGAGGAAAATGCAGGATGAACGAAAAAAGAAAAAAAGGCGGGAAAAGTGAACTTACCGGAACGGCGATTGCGATCGGAGTACTGCTCGCTGTGATTTTTGGAGGAGCCAACGCGTATCTCGGACTTCGCGTCGGAATGACGGTATCCGCGTCCATTCCGGCAGCAGTGGTCTCTATGGGGATCATCCGCGTTGTATTAAGACGCGATTCCGTGCTGGAAAACAATATGGTGCAGACGATCGGTTCAGCGGGAGAGTCCGTGGCGGCGGGCGCGATCTTTACATTGCCGGCGCTCTTTATGTGGGCATCCGAAACGGGAAGTGAGCCGCCTTCTTTTTTTGAGATCGCATTGATTGCACTGATCGGCGGAGTGATCGGAGTGCTTTTTATGATACCGCTGCGCTCGGCGCTGATCGTAAAAGAGCATAAGACACTGCCGTATCCGGAGGGAAAAGCATGCGCGGAGGTGTTGATGGCAGGTGAGGAGGGCGGCGCGAAAGCGGGAACCGTTTTTGGAGGTCTCGGACTTTCTGCGCTGTATAAGCTGATCGCGGACGGCTTCCGGCTGTTCCCGAGTGAAGTGGATTTCTCCTGGAAAAAATATAAGGGAGCCGGTATTGGAATGGATGTCCTGCCGGCACTTCTCGGCGTCGGGTACATCTGCGGACCGAAGGTGACGTCGTATCTGATGGCGGGCGGCACGCTGGCATGGTTTGTACTGATGCCGCTAATTGTGCTGTTTGGCGGAAATATGATCCTTTATCCTGCGGACATTTCGGTCGGGCAGCTTTTCTTGGAACAGGGAACCTGGGGCATCTGGAGAACCTATATCCGTTATATCGGTGCGGGTGCGGTTGCGGCAGGAGGGATCATCAGTCTTTTGAAAACATTTCCTCTTATTATAAGAACATTTGGTGAGGCAGTCCGGATGTACGGAAAACGTGAAAAAGAAGGAGAGCAGAATGAAGATCTTCCCATGGCAGTCGTGTTTGGCGGGATCCTTGTTGTGGTCATTCTCATGTGGGTGATCCCGGTGATCCCAGTGACACTTCCGGGAGCGCTTCTCATTGTTGTGTTCGGTTTCTTTTTTGCGACCGTGTCTTCGCGTATGGTGGGGCTGGTTGGAAGTTCCAATAATCCGGTTTCGGGAATGGCGATCGCGACCCTGCTTTTTTCTACGATGC
This sequence comes from Roseburia yibonii, assembly GCF_014297335.1. Taxonomy (NCBI): domain Bacteria; kingdom Bacillati; phylum Bacillota; class Clostridia; order Lachnospirales; family Lachnospiraceae; genus Roseburia; species Roseburia yibonii. Next base: position 384,228 of record NZ_JACOQH010000002.1, on the reverse strand, counting down.
TTTTGAAATTTTTCGGGAAAACCGGTATGGCAGGTATGACGGCGGCGATCACGATCGGGTCGGTGATCTGTATCATTGCAGCCCTTGCGGGTGACACCTCACAGGATCTAAAGACCGGATTTCTGGTTGGCGCAACGCCGAAAAAACAGCAGATCGGAGAGATGTTCGGGATCCTTGCGGCAGCACTCGCAACGGGCGGCGTGCTCTATCTGCTGAATGCGGCGTGGGGCTACGGCTCTGCGGAACTTCCGGCGCCACAGGCAACGCTGATGAAAATGGTTGTAGAAGGGGTGATGGAAGGAAATCTTCCGTGGACTCTGGTGTTTTGCGGTGTGTTCCTTGCGATCATCGTGGAGATCTTACAGATCCCGGTTCTGCCGTTTGCGGTTGGGCTGTATCTTCCGGTACATCTGAGTACACCGATGATGGCAGGAGGTCTGATCCGGTGGTACTGCGAGCGGAAAAAGCGGGATACCGGAAGAGGCATTCTTTATGCATCCGGTCTGATCGCGGGAGAAGGACTGATCGGGATTCTGCTTGCGGTGCTCGCCATTATCCCGGCGGGAGGGGGAAGCGTCGCGGATACCATCGATCTGTCCGGGACGATAACACTCGGAAACTGGGGCGCGCTTCTTGTGTTCGCGCTGTTTTCCGTTACACTCTGGCGCGTGACTGCCGGAAAAAAGAAAGAGCAAAAATAACTGGACAAATGCAAATATGGGTGTTATACTATATGCATAGTATGTTACTGGTCAGCAGGCATTAACTATACATAAATAATTTAGGTGTTTATGTATGTTAGTGCCTTTTTTGTTATATAGAATGAACGAAAAATGCACACACTAGAAGCAAGGGCATACATAAAATGCCGAGAAGGAGTGTGTATAGAACTATGAAAGACAAAATTTTTGGAGTGCTTCAAAGAGTCGGAAGATCATTTATGCTTCCGATCGCAATTCTGCCGGTAGCAGGTCTGCTGCTTGGCATTGGTGGATCGTTTACAAATGAAACGATGCTCCAGACTTACGGACTTTTAAAGGCAATGGGTCCGGGAACTATCCCGTACATGATCTTTACGGTCATGAATGACGCGGGAAATATCGTGTTTGCCAACCTGCCTATCCTGTTTGCGATGGGCGTCGCGATCGGTATGGCAAAAAAGGAAAAAGAAGTTGCGGCATTATCCGCGGTGATCGCATTTTTCATCATGCATGCGTCGATCAGTGCCATGATCACGATCAATGGCGGAACTGAGAGCATGTTAAGCGGTGCGACAGCGGATGTCTGCGGGATCACATCCTTACAGATGGGTGTATTCGGTGGTATCATTGTAGGACTTGGTGTTGCAGCACTGCACAACCGGTTTTATAAGATCGAACTGCCGCAGGTGCTTTCGTTCTTCGGTGAAACCAGATTTGTGCCGATCATCTCAGCACTGACTTATACAGTAGTTGGTATTTTGATGTTCTTCGCATGGCCGCCGATCCAGAAAGGGATTTACAGTGTTGGTAATCTGGTACTGGAATCCGGATACGCCGGAACCTGGGTATACGGTTTCATGGAAAGAGCACTGATCCCGTTTGGACTTCATCATGTATTTTATCTTCCGTTCTGGCAGACCGGTGTCGGCGGAACAATGGAAGTTGGCGGAAAGCTGATCGAAGGTGCGCAGAACATCTTCTTTGCACAGCTTGCTGATCCGAGTGTAGAGCATTTTGCAGTTTCAGCAACCAGATTCATGTCCGGTAAATTCCCGCTCATGATCTTCGGACTTCCGGGAGCAGCACTTGCGATGTACCGCACCGCAAAACCGGAAAAGAGAAAAGCAGTCGCAGGTCTGTTGCTTTCTGCGGCACTTACTTCCATGCTCACCGGTATCACAGAGCCGATCGAGTTTACGTTCTTATTTGTAGCTCCGGTATTATACATCATCCACTGTGTATTTGCAGGTCTTGCATATATGCTGATGCATGTATTTAATGTTGGTGTCGGAATGACATTCTCAGGCGGTCTGATCGATATGTTCCTGTTTGGTATCCTTCAGGGAAACAAAAAAACCAGCTGGATATGGATTGTGATTGTCGGAATCGGTTATTTTGTGGTATACTATTTCCTGTTTTCCTTCCTGATCAAGAAATTCAATTTCAAGACACCGGGACGTGAGGATAACGACGACGAAGTAAAATTATATACAAGAAAAGACGTAGAAGCAAAGAAAAACGGTGGAAAAGCTGCGGATGGCGCACATGTGGAGGGTGAACTTTCCGCACAGATCTGCGCAGGACTTGGCGGAAAGAAAAATATTTCCGATGTGGACTGCTGCGCGACCCGTCTGCGCTGTACCGTATTTGAGGCGGCAAAGGTAAATGATGCATTGTTAAAAGCGACCGGAGCAAGCGGTGTGATCCATAAGGGACAGGGTGTCCAGATCATTTACGGACCGAAGGTTACCGTGATCAAATCGAACCTTGAGGATTATCTAGAACATGCGCCGGAAGAAGAAGTCACATTTGACGTGTCCGATGTGGAAGAACCACAGCAGGAAAACACAGTAGAAAACAGAAAAAAGAAGGCATCTTATGTGATCGCAAGCCCGTTTGACGGTATCGCGGGTGACATCACGACCGCACCGGATGAAGGATTTGCAGGAAAAATGATGGGTGACGGGGCAGCAGTGGAACCGACCGATCCGGTAGTCAAAGCACCGGCAGACGGCGAGATCAGCTTTATTTTCCCGACACATCACGCGATCGGATTTGTGACAGCAGACGGTATGGAGATGCTTTTACACATCGGTATCGACACCGTGAAATTAAACGGAGAGGGCTTTAAGATACTGGTAGAAGAAGGCGCGAAGGTGAAAAAGGGCGATGCGCTCATGAAGATCGATCTGGACTATGTGAAATCGCATGCGCCATCACTGGTTTCTCCGATCCTTTGCACCGATTTAAAGGAAAATGAAAAAGTAAGATTATTAAAAACAGGGGCGGTAAAAGCAGGAGAGGATCTTTTTGCGGTAGATATCTACGAATAAAGAAAAGCCGTCTGGAGGGGGAAGAATATGTACCGAGTGACCAAAGCACTCAATCATAACGCAGTGCTGGCGATTATGGATAAGAGCAGCAGGGAATACCTGCTGCTCGGAAAAGGGATCGGATTCGGCAGAAAGGTAAGCGAATATATCGAGCCGACGGAGGACTGCCGGATTTATTCGCTGAGCAGTGATTCCGAGCGTGGAAGCGCAAGGGAACTGCTTCGCGAGATAGAACCGAAGTATCTGGAGATCGCCGATGCGATTTTAGACAGTGCGAAACAGGAATTTGGAAAGGTTGACCGGGGCATATTATTCCCACTTGCGGATCATATTGCGTTCGCGGCAAGAAGGATCCGGAACGGAGAGCAGATCAGCAATCCGTTAAATCAGGATATCCAGGTGTTGTTTTATAAAGAGTATAAAGTTGCCACTCTGGCAAGAAAACTGTTGGAGGAGGCAGACGGGATTCTGCTGGATGAAGATGAGATCGGCTATATCGCGCTTCATGTACATTCGTCCATCTGTGATGAGAAAGTGTCCGGTGCGATGCAGATCGCGGCGGCGGTGCGGGAATGTATTTCCCTGATCGAGGCAGATGTCGGAAAAAATATTGATGTGCAGACCATCTCCTATAACCGTATGATGAACCATATCAAATATATGGCGGCGCGGGCGATGACGGGAGAAGTCTTAAAGCTGGATCTGAATGAGTATATGGAGCAGAAATTTCCTGCGTCATTTCAGATCGCGACAACCGTATGCAGACATCTGGAACAGCATTTAAATATCAAACTGGCGGATATCGAGATCGGCTATCTTGCCATGCATATCGAGCGCGTTTACGCGGATGAAAAATAAAAAAGAACTGCAGCGTTACGGCATTTTGCCGTGAAGCTGCAGTTCTTTTATGCTTCTAAAAATCCTATGATATCTTCGATCAGATCGTCTGCGTCCAAACCGTGTACATCTGCTGCCTGCTCGATCGTCTCTCTCTGGGAAGACGGACATCCGATGCAGTGCATGCCGATTCCGGTTAAAACATTAGCGATATCAGGATCAAGCTGTAATAATTCACCGATCGTGGTGTTTTTTGTTACCCGTTTCATATCTGTTGCCTCCTGTCTATGCTTGGTAGTATACAACAATTTTAGGAGGAGTGCAACGCGGTTACCGTCTTTTTAAATAGAATTTTTCGATGCCGCCGATCGCACCGTACAGAGCGGTTGCGATCACGCAGAGGATCAAAATGGAGAGGATCACCCAGTCGAGTTTGAAAACCTGGCTTCCGTATATGATCAGGTAGCCGAGCCCGCATTTTGCTGCAATAAATTCACCGATGATGACGCCGACCAGACACAGACCGATGTTGACCTTTAAAATGCCAAGAAGTCCGGGTATGTTATACGGGAGCACTACTTTAAACAGGATGTGTGCCCGGTTTCCGCCAAGTGTGCGCACCAGCTTGATCTTTTCCGGGTCGGTGTGGACAAAGCCGGTATACAGGCTTAATACGGAGCCAAAGATCGCGACAGACATTCCGGTTAAAATGATCGTTTTGTAATTGGCACCGAGCCATACGATCAAAAGCGGCGCGAGCGCGGATTTCGGCAGGCTGTTTAAGACGACCAGATAGGGCTCTAAAATCTTTGCGGCATTTTTGCTCCGCCACAACAAGATGGTGATGAGCAGTGTGAAAAAGATCACAAGCAGAAAACTAAGCAGTGTTTCAAATAATGTGATGCCGATATGAAAAAGCAGATCCTGCTGTTTTAACATGGAAAAAAAGCACTGGATCAGCCGGTGTGGACTGCTGAAAATAAATGAGTCGATCAGTCCGGTATCAGCCGAGAGCTCCCAGAAGGTGAAAAAGAGGATCAAAATCAGGATCCGGCTTACGAAAATCCGTACATTTTTTCGCTTTTCCCGGTTGATGTATGCGATTTGTGCTGCGGAAAGTTCATGCATGTTCAGTTAACTCCTTCCAGATCAGATTAAAATAAGTTTTAAATTCCGGTGTGTTCCGGCGTTCCAGCGGAGTGAGACCGGACGGAAACTGAACCGGGATGACGCGTTTTACCGTGGCGGGACGTCTGGTCAGGACAACGACCTGGCTGCCAAGGCTGACCGCTTCGGAAATGTCGTGTGTGACCAGGATCGCCGTCTTATGCTCTTTTTTAATGATGTTTCCGATATCATTTGCGGTATTTAAACGTGTCTGATAGTCCAGCGCGGAGAACGGTTCGTCTAAGAGCAGAAGCTCCGGTTTTAAGACCAGGGTACGGATCAGTGCCGCACGCTGGCGCATGCCGCCGGAAAGCTCGGAGGGCTTGGCATTCCGGAAATCAGAAAGACCATAGGTCTTTAACAGTGTCTGTGCGTATGCAAGGCTTTCCGGATTTTGTTTTTTCTGGATCTCAAGCCCGAGCAGAATATTTTTTTCGATCGTGCGCCACTCAAACAGCTGGTCTTTTTGCAGCATGTAGCCGATGGACGTAAGGTCCTTTCCGGAGAGCGGAATCCCGTCTATCTTGATCGATCCGTACTCCGGCCGGATCAGACCACAGAGCATGGAAAGAAGCGTGGATTTGCCACAGCCGCTTGGACCGACGATCGCGACAAAATCATTTCGGTTCACTGAAAAATTTATATGATGCAGAGCAGGCGTTTCTCCGCTTACGGTATGATAGGAAAAAGATACATCCTGAAATTCAATGAAAGTATTCATAGCCATTCCTCATTTACAAAAGAAAATAGTATCGGGTTATATTTTTATCTTATGCGAAAGAACAGAGATTGCTATTTCTTTTTAGATAAGGTAGAATATAAAGAATCGTATGTTATACAAAAAAGGTGAATTATGAATCAGAGAAATTATCAAAGGGAAATGGAGGGCGTGCTTCGGGAAAATCAGGAGCAAAACCGGATTCCCACGCTGCTTTTGCACAGTTGCTGCGCACCCTGTTCGAGTTATGTGCTCGAGTATCTTTCTGAATATTTTTTCATTACGGTCTATTACTACAATCCGAATATCTATCCGGATGAGGAGTACCGGAAACGTGTGGCGGAACAGCAGGAATTTATCCGGCGTTTCCCGATGAAACACGAAGTGAAATTTGTGGAGGGAAGATTCGACAAAGAGCGCTTTTATGAGATGGCGAAGGGCTTTGAGCAGGACAAAGAGGGCGGCGCACGCTGCATGGAGTGCTACAAGCTTAGGCTTGAGAGCACGGCAAAGCTTGCGAAGGAAAAGAAATTTGATTATTTTACCACGACGCTTTCCATCAGTCCTTTAAAAAATTCCGTAAAATTAAATGAGATCGGCGAGAGACTGGGCGCGGAGTATGGCATTCCGTATCTGGTGTCGGATTTCAAAAAAAAGAACGGCTATAAGCGTTCCGTAGAGATTTCAAAAGAATATGACATGTACCGCCAGTATTACTGCGGCTGTGTGTTTTCAAAAAAACAGCGCGATGAGGAGATCGCAGAAAAAAGAAAAGAAAGCGAGGAAAATTAGTATGGCACAGTTATGGGGAGGACGTTTCACAAAGGAGACCGATCAGCTGGTCTACAATTTCAATGCGTCCATTACATTTGATCAGAAATTTTACAGACAGGATATCGAGGGAAGCATGGCACATGTCTGCATGCTGGAAAAGCAGGGGATACTGACTGCGCAGGAGAAAGCAGACATTTTAAAGACGTTAAAGGAGATCCTCTCGGAGGTCGAGAGCGGAAAGCTTGAGATCTCCACAAAGTATGAGGACATTCACAGCTTTGTTGAGGCAAACCTGATCGACCGCCTTGGCGATACCGGAAAGAAGCTGCACACCGGACGCAGCAGAAACGACCAGGTTGCATTGGACATGCGCCTTTACACCAGAAAAGAGCTGTTAGAGACCGATGAACTCTTAAAAGAACTTTTAGAGACGATCTTAAAGATCATGGAAGAAAATCTGGACACGATTATGCCGGGCTTTACCCATTTGCAGAAGGCACAGCCGATCACGCTGGCACATCATATGGCGGCTTATTTTGAAATGTTTGGGCGCGACAGACAGCGCATGCATGACATCTATGAGCGTATGAATTACTGTCCGCTCGGAAGCGGTGCGCTTGCTGGAACGACATATCCGTTGGACCGTGAATATACAGCGGAGCTGCTCGGCTTTTACGGACCTACGTTAAACAGTATGGACGGTGTTTCAGACCGTGATTATCTGATCGAGTTTTTATCAGCGCTTTCCACGATCATGATGCATTTAAGCCGCTTTTCCGAGGAGATCATCATCTGGAATTCCAACGAATACCAGTTTGTGGAGATCGATGATGCGTACAGCACTGGAAGCAGTATCATGCCGCAGAAAAAGAACCCGGATATCGCTGAACTTGTCAGAGGAAAGACCGGCCGTGTCTATGGCGCACTGGTTTCTTTGCTTACCACGATGAAGGGAATCCCGCTTGCGTACAATAAGGACATGCAGGAAGACAAGGAGCTTTCTTTTGACGCGATGGATACGGCAAAGGGCTGTCTCGCGCTGTTCCGCGGCATGCTTGCCACAATGAAATTTAACAAAGACAGAATGCGTGAGAGCGCGAACCATGGATTTACGAACGCGACCGATGCGGCAGATTATCTGGTAAAACACGGAGTTCCGTTCCGCGACGCACATGGGATTGTCGGACGTATCGTTTTATACTGTCTGGACAAAAAAATCCCGATCGACGCGATGAGCCTTTCGGAATTAAAAGCGATCAGTCCGGTATTTGAGGAAGATATCTATGATGCGATCTCCATGGAGACCTGTGTCAACACCAGACTGACAATCGGTGCGCCCGGCGTGGATGCGATGAAGCAGACGATCGAAAAAGAAAAGGCATTTCTGGCAGATGACTGGCAGGATACCGTGAAAAAGGATTGGGAAGACAGGCTGCTTGCCAGATAAAATCCGAATTATTATGCAGAATTGACAAAGATTTGTATATTAAACATACAAATTTTGACTTGTTTTTTTCTCTGATATGTATTAGTATTACTTTAACGCAGACAAGTGTCCGCAACACAGAGACACTTAGAACGAAATACAGGAAAGAAAAATAGAGGAGATTAGTAGTAATGAGCGAGAAGTTAAAGGTAGGCATCCTTGGTGGAACTGGTATGGTCGGACAGAGATTTATTTCTCTTTTGGAGAATCATCCGTGGTTTGAGGTGACAACGATCGCAGCCAGCCCGAGAAGTGCAGGAAAGACATATGAAGAAGCAGTCGGCGGAAGATGGAAAATGGATACTCCGATGCCGGAAGCGGTAAAGAACATCGTTGTCATGAATGTAAACGAGGTAGAGAAGGTTGCTTCACAGGTTGACTTCGTATTCTCCGCTGTTGATATGACAAAAGAAGAGATCAAAAAGATCGAGGAAGATTATGCGAAGACTGAGACACCGGTCGTTTCCAACAACAGCGCGCACAGATGGACACCGGATGTGCCGATGGTGGTACCGGAAATCAACCCGGAGCATATGGATGTCATCAAATATCAGAGAGAAAGACTTGGCACAAAGCGCGGTTTCGTTGCAGTAAAGCCAAACTGCTCCATTCAGAGTTACGCGCCGGTTCTTACCGCATGGAAAGAATTCGAGCCGTATGAAGTGGTAGCGACTACTTATCAGGCGATCTCAGGAGCCGGTAAGACATTTAAAGACTGGCCGGAAATGCTTGGAAACATCATCCCGTACATCGGTGGTGAGGAAGAGAAATCAGAAAAAGAGCCGCTTCGTATCTGGGGTCACATCGATCCTGAGAAAAAAGCGATCGTTCCGGCAGAATCACCGGTCATCACCTGCCAGTGTATCCGTGTTCCGGTATTAAACGGACATACCGCAGCGGTATTCGTAAAATTCAAAAAGAACCCGACAAAAGAACAGCTGATCGCAGCACTGGAAAATTACAGTGGTGTTCCGCAGAAACTCGGACTTCCGAGCGCACCGAAGCAGTTTATTCGTTATATGGAAGAGGATAACCGTCCACAGGTAACCCTCGATGTTGACTACGAAAACGGTATGGGAATCAACGTTGGACGTCTGAGAGAGGATACCGTATATGACTGGAAATTCATCGGACTTTCCCATAACACAGTCCGTGGAGCAGCAGGTGGAGCGGTACTTTGTGCAGAGCTCTTAAAAGCACAGGGTTACATTACAAAGAAATAGGTCTTGCGCAATCAGTAACTGCTCCATGACGGGCAGTTCCCGATTACTTTATATCAATAAAAGAGATGCTCTCTTTCGGGCATACAGGTCAAAAATGACTTGTCTGTCGGAAAGAGGGCATCTCTTTTTGTGATGGTGACGGGAAAATGGATCTTATTTTTGTGCCGGAAACAGGGAAAAATGCGGCTGACATCGTTTTCACATATGCAAAAAAACAGGGAAGGAAAGTGAGGGCTTTGACTGGAAATTACAGGAAAAAAGCAAAATTTTAAGCAGGCACTGCAATCGGTTTCACGTTTTTGCGTTGTAAATGACCGCCCATAATTTTATAGTTTAGAAAAATCAAACAACAAAACAAAAAGGAGCAAAAATTATGGGAAAATTATTTACATCAGAATCAGTAACAGAAGGACATCCGGATAAGATCGCAGACCAGGTTTCCGATGCGATCTTGGACGCATTATTAAAAGAAGATCCGGATGCGCGTGTGGCGGCGGAGACGACAGTGGCAACCGGGCTTGCCCTGGTGGTCGGCGAGATCTCAACCAGAGCGTATGTGGATATTTCAAAGGTGGTGCGGGATACCATACGGGAGATCGGCTATGACCGGTCAGCAGGCGGATTTGATGCCGACTCGATCGCGGTATTGACCTCGATCGATGAACAGTCCGCGGATATCGCGCTTGGTGTGGATCAGGCGTATGAATCGAAGCAGGAAGGTGTAACGGAAGATTTTGGAACCGGAGCGGGAGATCAGGGCATTATTTTTGGATATGCAACAAATGAGACACCGGAATATCTGCCGCCTGCGATCTCTTTTGCGCACCGGCTGACGAGACAGCTCGCAAAGGTCAGAAAAGACGGAACGCTACCATATTTAAGACCGGATGGAAAGGCGCAGGTGACTGTGGAATTTGATGATGCGGATAAGGTAAAGCGGATTGATACGGTCGTGGTTTCCACGCAGCACAGCGAAGAAGTCACACAGGAAAGGATCCGGCAGGACATATTAAAATATGTCATTCACGAGGTACTTCCGGAAGAACTTTTCGATGAGAAAACGAAATATTACATAAATCCGACCGGACGCTTCGTGATCGGCGGCCCGCAGGGCGATGCGGGACTGACCGGAAGAAAGATCATCGTCGATACCTATGGTGGAACCGGCAGACATGGCGGCGGTGCATTTTCCGGAAAAGACGCGACGAAGGTTGACCGTTCCGCAGCTTATGCGGCGCGCTGGGTGGCAAAAAATCTGGTTGCGGCAGGGGCGGCGGATCAGATCGAGATTGAGCTTGCGTATGCTATCGGAGTGGCAAAGCCGGTATCCATTGCGGTCGATACGTTTGGAACCGGAAAGTTCACCGAAAAAAAGATCACGGAGGTCATTGAAAAAGTCTTTGATTTAAGACCAAAAGCGATCATAAGCGAACTCGATCTGAAACGTCCGATCTACCGGCAGACGGCGGCATATGGACATTTCGGAAGAACAGATATCGATCTTCCGTGGGAACGTCTGGATAAAGTGGAGGAGATCAAAAAGAATCTGGATGGAGGTGAGAGGGAATGGCAGTAGAGATCGACAAAGACTGGAGAAAAAAAGAAGAAAGCTACTGGGAGATCAAAAAGAAATATCCGACGGTGTCCCCATTTGTGATCACTCAGATCGATGTACAGCGCAGAGGCGTCGAGTACACGGACGCGGCACTGGATAAGGTGGATCCGGCGATACATCAGACCGACCCGTATGGGGAACGTCTGGCACCGGCATCGCTGCTTTTGCGGGATGGAACCAGTATCATAACGCATTTTGTTTTTTCGACCGCAAAGCGGACAAAAAACAGCAGGGAGCCATATCTGGTGGATGTGGTGGATGACCGGATCGTTCTCGTAGATGACGACCGGATCATAGATGAAGTGATCTACTGGGAAAAACCGAAATTTTATGATAAAAAGACCAGCTTTGGCACGCCGATGCAGGAAGTGGTGGATGCCAGACCCCAGAGGTTTTCTCTTTCCGTAAACAAATACTGCCACTTCTGGGATAAGCCGGGACAGGGCTGCAAGTACTGCGGGATCGGGGCAGCAGGCGCAAAGTACAAAGGATGTGCCAATGAACAGGTAAACAGTGAAGAGATCCGTGAGGTAATGCAGGAACTTAAAAAAGAAAAAGGGCGTTTTACCGGTGTGGTTTTAACCGGGGGAAGTATTTTAAGCGGAACCGAACTCTGTGAGGATGAACTGCAGGCTTATATCAATGCCTTACAGGCGGTCGGAACAGCGTTTACGACCAAAAAATTTCCGAGTCAGGTAAACAGTACGGCCCTGAACGAAAGACAGCTGACCCGTCTGTACGAGGAGACGGGACTTACCAGTTATACGACCGATCTGGAAGTGTTTGATGAGACGATCTACAAGTGGGTATGCCCGGGGAAAGCGGCGCACATTTCATTTGATGAGTGGAAGCGCCGGTTATACAAAGCGGTTGAAATATTTGGAAAGGGGCAGGTGAATACCGGGATCGTGAGCGGTGTGGAACTTGCGAAACCGAATGGCTTTGCGACGGAGGAAGAGGCATTAAAGGCAGATTTTGAACTTGCGGAAGAACTGGCTTCCCATGGTGTGGGGCTAAAGCATGATGTGTGGAACGTGGTGCCGAATTCCATCTTTTTTAAGCAGACCACGCCTTCCCTGGATTATTATGTGAAACTGACCAAAGGCTTTTATGAGATCATGCAAAAGTACGGCATCAATACGGAAATGGATAATTACAGAAAGTGCAGCATGCACGCGAGCATCAATCTGGACAGAATATAGGAGGTTTGGTCATGGCATTGCAGAAGGATATAGAAAAAATAGAAAAGCTGCTTGAAGAGAAAGAAACCATTTCTGTGATCAGCGCAGTTGGAAAAAATGGAAATCCCATCTCGCAGGTGGGCAGAAAACTTACCATGTGGGGAAAAGGAAGGATCGCTTATTATGAATTTCTCGAGAGCTCACAGATGCAGAAAAATCTTGTATACAGTATCTGGTTTGAAAAAGAAGTTTCACTCAGCCTGCTCGGAAAAAACGGTGAGATTTACCGAGTGAGCGCGAAACCGTATCAGGCACTGATTGCGGGACACCGGTTCGAGGAGGCGTATATCAATGTGCAGGAGGAATTTGGCGAAGAAACGGATCTCTCAACGGTCTGGCTGTTAGATGTGACAGCAGTAGAGGATGATACCTATGAAGCGGCGAGAGAAAAAGAGAAAAAAGAGCATCCGTATCTGATGCATATGGATCATATTTACCGGAAGGAGACGGCGTATGAATAAAAAACAAAAAAATCTGATATCAATATTCCTGATCGGAGCTGCCGTGCTTTCCATGCTGGCGGGCTGCGGGGAAAAGGCGGAAAATGAGCCGGAGCAGATCCGGGTCATGACACCGGGAAATTATCTTCCGATCATTATTGCGGATAAAAAGGGCTTTTTTAAAGAAGCCTTCGGGGAGAACGTAAATGTGGAAGTTACGGCTGCCGATTCCGGTTCGGCGATCATGGAAACCATGTCGTCCGGCGGCGTGGAGTTTGCCGCACTTGGAGATATGCCGGTTGTTCAGGCAAAAGCGAACGGACTGGACGTAAAAGTGATCTCAAGTCTGTTCCGTTCCACGAGCGGTTATCAGCTGATCGCAGCAAAAGATTCCGGAATAAAGAATATTTCGGATATCAGGGGAAAACGGGTCGCGGTGATGTCGGGAAGCACCAATCATAAACTGCTTTTAAAATATCTCGGTGCCGAGCATCTGACTGAAGATGATATCGATATTGTTTTCTTAAAGAACAAGGATCAGCTCGCGGCATTTGTCGGAAATACGGTGGATGCAGCAGTGACACAGGTGCCGACAAGTACGGCGATCGAGGCGGAGACCGGGGCATATGAGGTGGCGGATGCGGAAGGTTATGATGATATCCTTACGGTCATTGTCGGGGATGATGCCTATATGAAAGAACATCCGGAGCATGCAAGACAATTTTTACAGGCAGTTCTTGCGGCGACAGACTGGATCAAAGACAATGAGGAGGAAGCGTTTTCTATTGTGGCAGAGGAAATGGGGGACACCAGTGAGAATATAGCGCTTTATTATAATACGAGAACATTTGAATATAAGCTGGATGTCGGTGTATCAGACGCGCTTGACGATACCATATCCTATCTTTACGAACAGGGAACCATAAAAAACAGACCGGATGTGGCTGATCTTACCGATGCTTCGTATCTTGACGCGGTCAGAAAGGAACAGCCATGAGAAAACAGAAGAAAACAGACACCGTGATATTCTTTTTCGTACCGCTTGCAATACTTCTCCTGTGGCAGATCCTGGGGGATGGCGGCGCGGTCAGCGGTGCGGTCATGCCTGTCCCGACAAGGATCGCGGCAGAGATGCTTGCGGCTACCAAAGGCGTTGGCTATATGATCGAATACGCAAGGGAACTGTCGCAGCCCGAAAAACTGTTTGTGGGCTTACTGTCCATAAGCGTGATCGGGCTGGTTACCGACGCGGTCATTCTGGCAGTGCAGAAGCGCTTGATCGTCTGGAATTAGAAATAAATCATACAGGGAAAAGGACAACAGGCCTATGAAAGAGAGCGAAAATTTAGAGATTGAACATGTAAAGAAAATATTTCAGATCAAAGATGTTTCGTTTGAGGTGCTTACGGATATCGATCTGAAAATCCGTGCAGGAGAATTCATCAGTATCGTTGGGGCGAGCGGATGTGGAAAGAGTACGCTTGCGCGCATGATCGCCGGACTGGAAAAACCGACAGATGGTGAGATAAAAATCGGCGGAAAGCGGGTCGAGAAGCCGTCTGTCCATATCGGGATGGTATTTCAGGAAGCCAGGCTGTTTCCATGGCTTACCGTGGAAAAAAATATCGCGTTTGGAATCCATGAGAAACTTCCGGCGGAGGAAAAGAAAAAACTGGTCGCGGAACATATCAAAATGGTCGGACTGGAAAATTTTGAGAAGGCATTGCCCGGGCAGTTGTCCGGGGGCATGCAGCAGCGGGTCAGTATCGCAAGAGCACTGATCAATCATCCGGCGGTACTTTTGCTGGATGAGCCGTTCGGGGCTTTAGATGCGCTTACAAGGATCCATATGCAAAACGGCATACTGAAAATATGGGAGCAGGAAAAGACGACCATGATACTCATTACCCATGATATTGATGAAGCGATCTTTTTGAGTGACCGGATCTTCGTCATGGGCAAAAATCCGGGAGAGATCAAAAAGGAGATCCGGGTGGATCTGGCAAGACCGCGGGGAAGAAACAGCTATGATTTCGTGAATATCCGGAGAGCGATCTATCAGGAATTCTTTGAAAATTCAGAGGTTGAAATTGAATATTATCTGTAAACAAAAAGAACGGGAGTGCAGGAAAAAAGGCAAAAAGCCTGCCATACCTGTTCTTTTTTCGCTTTGTGGGATCCGGCGAAAAGATTTGCGGGAAAAATGGAATTGTGTTATGATTTCGTTATTGAATTTTTGGAAGAACTAAGGGAGAATTATGGGTAAAAAACTGATCATAACCGAGAAACCGTCCGTGGCACAGGATTTTGCGCGTGTGCTCGGTGTATCCGGAAGAAATAACGGCTATATTGAAAATCATGAGTTTGTCATTACCTGGTGTGTGGGTCATCTGGTGGAGATGGTCTATCCGGAGGAATATGACGAAAAATATAAAAAATGGAAGCTGGAGGATCTGCCGTTTCTGCCGCGTGAGTACAAATACGGTGTCATTGCGAATGTCAAAAAGCAGTATGAGATCGTAAACAATATGCTGCACCGTGAGGATATTGAAACGGTTTACTGGGCAGGCGACTCGGGAAAAGAAGGACAGACCATCGAGGAGAATATCAGAAATTACGGCGGCGTGCGCGAGGGAATGACGGAGCTGCGCGTCTGGATCGATTCCCAGACCGATGAGGAGATAAAGCGCGGGATCACGGAAGCAAAGAGCATGGATGCTTATAAAAATCTCGGAAAGTCCGGGATCATGCGTTCCATTGAGGATTACGCGATGGGCATAAATTTTTCCCGTGCGATGTCCGTCAAATACGGAAAGCTTTTAAATGATGCGGTCGGAACCGGACATTATGTGCCGATCGCGGTCGGCCGTGTGATGACCTGTGTGCTTGGCATGGTCGTGATCCGCGAGCGCGAGATCCGCAATTTTAAGGAGACACCGTTTTACCGTGTGATCGGAAACTTTACCGAAAAAGAGATCGAGGCGGAGTGGAAAAGTATTGCCGGTTCCCGGTATTTTGAAAATCCGCTTTTATATAAGGAAAACGGATTTAAAAAAGAGGAGGACGCCAAAAAACTGATCGGGGAGCTGGAAGGAAAAGAAGCGGTGGTAAAGACGATCGAATCGACGGTCAGCCGGAAAAGGGCACCGCTCTTATTTAATCTGGCGGAGCTTCAGGCGGAGTGCGCCAAGCTTTTTAAGATCAGCCCGGATGAGACATTAAAGGCGGCGCAGGAACTTTACGAGAAGAAGCTTACCACTTATCCGAGAACCGATGCGAGGGTGCTTACGACGGCGGTGGCAAAAGAGATCACCAAAAATCTGAATCGTCTGAAGTCGTATGAGCCGACCAAAGCGTACACCGAGCGTATTTTAAGCGAGGGGATGTACCGGAATCTGGCAAAGAGCCAGTATACAAATGACAGCAAGGTAACGGATCACTACGCGATCATTCCGACCGGACAGACCGGAAATCTCTCCTCGGTGACAGAACTGCAAAAAAGCGTATACGATCTGATCGTCCGCAGATTTTTGTCGGTATTTTATCCGCCGGCGGAATATCAGAATGTCAAGCTCGAAGTCGCAGTCGATACGGAGACGCTGTTTGCCTCAGCAAAGACTTTAAAATCCGCAGGGTATTTAGAGATCGCCGGGCGCAAAAAAGAGGATGAGGAAAACAAAGGATTGATCGAGCTTTCTGCTTCCCTGCAAAAAGGAGATGTGCTTCCGGTAAACGGTTATTCCATCAAAGAGGGAAAGACTTCCCCGCCGAAACGCTATACCTCGGGTTCCATGGTGCTTGCCATGGAAAATGCCGGTCAGCTGATCGAGGACGAGGAACTGCGTGAGCAGATCAAGGGCTCCGGGATCGGAACTTCCGCGACACGCGCGGAGATCATAAAAAAACTGGTACATATCGGGTATCTGAATCTGAATAAAAAGACACAGGTTCTGACACCGGAGCGCTTCGGAGAGATGGTGTTTGAAGTCGTGAGCCTTACCGTTCCGGCGCTTTTAAACCCAAAGATGACAGCGTCCTGGGAGAAAGGACTCGACGGGATCACGAACGGAACCGTGGCAGTGGAAGATTACCGGGAAAAGCTGGAAGAATTTATCCAAAAAGAGACCGTTGCGATCATAGACCGGGATCTGCTTTCCCAGATCGCCGGACGGATCAGCTCGTTTGCAGGCAAAAACGGCAGAGGGATTGGAGCGCGGAAGAAGCTGGGCGTGTCCTGTCCGGTCTGCGGCGGCGAGATCGAGACGACACCGTTTGGCTATGGATGCAGCAACTACAAAAAAGACGGAAGCGGCTGTAAATTTGCGATCGGTCAGATCGCCGGACGCGACTTATCGGAGGAAGAGGTAAAGGATCTTCTGGAAAAGGGACATACGGAGGTACTTTCCGGGTTCCAGTCCCAGAAGAAAAAGAAATTTTCCGCAGCGCTTCTTTTAAAGAAAGAGGACGATGGAAAAACATCCATTCAGTTTGATTTTTCCAAGAATGAGCCGACGGTTGTGGAGGGCGTCAGATGTCCGGTCTGTGGCGGAGCCATCCTGGAGCGCGGCTATGGCTTTTCCTGTGAGCATCATGGAAAAGACGGGGAAAACGGATGCAGCTTTTCGGTGGGACAGATCGCCGGGAAAGATCTGAACAAAGCGCAGCTTACGGAGCTTCTCACCGAGGGGATGACAAAGACGATCCGTGGCTTTAAATCAAAAAGCGGAAAGAAATTCGATGCCTGCTTAAAGCTTGAAAAGGATGAAAACGGAGTGACGCAGGTCAGATTTGATTTTGACCATGTGGAGGCAAAAAAAATAAAGGATGCGGTCTGTCCGCTCTGCGGGGGCGAGATCGTAAAGACACCGTTTGGATATGGCTGTGCCAATTATTCTTCCGCGGACGAGAACAGCTGCCGGTTCTCGATCGGGAAAATGGCGGGAAAAAATCTGACGGAAACGCAGGTGCGCGAGCTGTTAAAGGACGGACGCACATCGACGATCCGCGGATTTAAGTCGAAGACCGGCAACAGTTTTGACGCCCGCGTTACTTTCGCAAAAGAGGAAGACGGAAAGATCACGGGGCTTAAATTTGACTTTCAGGATGTGGAGCCAAAAAAAGTAGAAGGCGTGTTCTGTCCGCTCTGCGGCGGAGATATTGTGCATACGAAATTCGGGTTTGGCTGCGCAAATTACAGTAAGGCGGACGGAACCGGATGCAGATTCGCGATCGGGCAGATCGCGGGCGTGAAATTAAACGAAAGTCAGGTAAAAGAACTGCTTTTGCGCAAAAAAACAGGCGTGATCGAGGGCTTTATCGCAAAGACCGGTATGAAATTTGATGCGCCGTTAAAGCTTACAGAGGATGGAAGAGTCGCGTTTGATTTCCCGGAGAAACCACAGCCGGTTGAAACGGAAGTGGACTGTCCGAAGTGTGGAAAGCACCTGAAGCGTTCGCAGTGGTATTACGAATGTGACTGCGGGTTTAGGCTTCCATACCATGTGGCGCAGGTGGAACTTCCCGAGGAGACCATAAAAGAGCTGCTTACAACCGGAAAGACGAAAGCAAAAGTGAATGGATTTGTATCCAAAAGCGGAAATACCTTTGATACCTGTCTGAAATATGCGGATGAAAGGATCCGGTTTGATTTTGAAAATCCGGGCGAACCGCCACTTGTAAAAGAACCGGCGGCGGAGTAGAATGGGAACGAAAAGAATGAATTGATATCAATAGTACGAGGTGGAATAATGGAAAGAGCAAAAATTACCAGTTTATATGATCTGACACAGACGATCGCGGGGGAATACCTTGCGCGTTACACTTATCCGTGGGAGGCATTAAAGGGGATCGCGGATGTGATAAGAGAGATCGGACCGACATTGGATCCGGAAAGATTTGAACAGCGGGGCGAAGATATCTGGGTGGCAAAGAGCGCAAAGGTGGCGCCGACAGCCGCGTTAAACGGACCGCTCATTATCGATGAGGAAGCGGAGATCCGCCACTGCGCGTTTGTGCGTGGCAGCGCGATCGTCGGAAAAGGCTCGGTGGTCGGAAATTCGACCGAGTTAAAGAACGTTATCATTTTTAATTCGGTGCAGGTGCCGCATTACAATTACGTCGGCGACTCCATTCTCGGTTATAAATCCCATATGGGGGCGGGCTCCATCACCTCCAATGTAAAATCCGACAAAACCCTTGTAGTGGTAAAAGACGGTGAGGAACAGATCGCGACAGGACTGAAAAAATTCGGAGCCATGCTCGGCGATCATGTGGAAGTGGGATGCAATTCCGTGTTAAATCCGGGAACTGTGATCGGAAGAAACACCAATGTATATCCGCTCTCCATGGTGCGCGGTGTGATCCCGGCGGATTCCATCTATAAAAAACAGGGGGAAGTAGTAACAAAGGAGTGCTAGATCACGTTTGTGTCAGCAGCGCAGTTATTGTGAGTATGCACCGGGAAAAAAACATGAAATACTACTTGATGAATTGCAGAAAATGTGCGAAAATAAGTGCGGTATGTTAAATGTCTAACAAAGTTTAACAAAATACATCATTTTATATCTTTGAAAGGAGTCTTATAATGATTTACACTCAGGAAGTTGAAAACATGTGTCCGGTAGCTAAGGGCGCAAAACATGAACCAGCTCCAATCCCGGAAGAGGGAAAATGGGTTCATTCCAAAAAAATTGAAGATATTTCAGGTTTTACACATGGCGTAGGCTGGTGTGCACCACAGCAGGGTGCCTGCAAGCTTTCCTTAAATGTAAAAAACGGTGTGATCGAAGAAGCATTGGTTGAGACCATCGGATGTTCCGGTATGACACACTCTGCAGCTATGGCAGCAGAAATTTTACAGGGTAAGACCATTCTTGAAGCATTAAATACAGACCTTGTATGTGATGCGATCAATACAGCAATGAGAGAGTTATTCTTACAGATCGTTTACGGACGTACACAGAGTGCGTTCTCTGATGACGGACTTGCAGTTGGTGCAGGACTGGAAGATCTTGGTAAGGGACTTCGCTCTCAGGTTGGTACTATGTACGCAACCAAAGAAAAAGGTGTTCGTTATCTGGAAATGGCAGAAGGCTATGTAACAGGTATCGCACTGGATGCTGATAACGAAGTAATCGGATATCAGTTCGTTTCTCTTGGAAAAATGACTGACTTCATCAAAAAAGGTGATGACCCTAACACAGCTTGGGAAAAAGCTAAGGGACAGTATGGCCGTGTAGATGACGCAGTTAAGATCATCGACCCGAGACAAGAGTAGTAGGAAAGGAGAGAAACGACAATGGCTTTATTTGAATCATATGAAAGAAGAATTGACCAGATCAATTCTGTATTAAACAGTTATGGAATCAGCTCTATCGAAGAAGCTGAAAAGATTACAAAGGACGCTGGACTTGATGTATACGATCAGGTTAAGAAAATCCAGCCGATCTGTTTTGAAAACGCATGCTGGGCTTACACAGTAGGTGCTGCGATCGCAATCAAAAAAGGATGCAGAAGAGCAGCAGACGCAGCAGCAGCAATCGGTGAAGGACTTCAGTCTTTCTGTATCCCGGGTTCTGTTGCAGACCACAGAAAAGTAGGTCTTGGACATGGTAACCTTGGTAAGATGTTACTGGAAGAAGAGACAGAATGCTTCTGCTTCTTAGCAGGACATGAGTCTTTCGCAGCAGCAGAAGGTGCGATCGGTATCGCTGAGAAAGCAAACAAAGTTCGTCAGAAACCGCTTCGTGTTATCTTAAACGGTCTTGGAAAAGATGCTGCACAGATCATTTCCCGTATCAACGGATTTACATTTGTAGAGACACAGTATGACTACAAAGAAGCAAAATTAAACGTTGTATATGAGAAAGCATACTCAAACGGACTTCGTGCCACTGTAAAATGCTACGGTGCAGATGACGTTCAGGAAGGTGTTGCGATCATGCATCATGAAAACGTTGGTGTTTCCATCACAGGTAACTCAACCAACCCGACACGTTTCCAGCATCCGGTTGCAGGTACATACAAGAAAGAATGTATCGAACAGGGCAAGAAATACTTCTCCGTTGCTTCCGGCGGTGGTACAGGACGTACACTTCACCCGGACAACATGGCAGCAGGTCCTGCTTCCTACGGTATGACAGATACTATGGGACGTATGCACTCTGATGCACAGTTCGCAGGTTCTTCTTCTGTTCCGGCTCACGTAGAAATGATGGGTCTGATCGGAATGGGTAACAACCCGATGGTTGGTGCTACTGTTGCAGTTGCAGTATCTGTTGAGGAAGCTGCAAAGGCTGGTAAATTCTAAGCATTTACCGACAATAAAAACGTATTTTAATCGAACAGGGTTTGCGTACAGAAATGTATGCGGACTCTGTTTTTTTGAAAATATCCCTGCAGTTTTTACATATGGTAAGCAGCTGCAGCGATTCTTTTATGAGGGCTGGAAAGACCTTTTTGAAATCGGATGAAACAAAAACAGAAGGGACCGGTACGATGCTAGAATCGGTGGAGGAACTTTTAAACGCACCGGAGCAGCATCATCCAAAGGAGAACGCAAGATTATACGACCACACGATCGAATTGAAACATGTGACCTTTGTTAAAAGACGCGCCGGTGCTCATACTCGATGAGGCGACTGCCAATGTCGATCCGCAAAATGAGCAGCTGCTGATCCAGGCGATCGGGGAACCGGGAATCTATGCGGACTTTGTGAACGGGCGAAAGAGAGCGGATCACTGGAAGATCGCGGAATAACATCAGATCGTCAGTGAGAAACAAAGCCAGGTGTGACCGGCATCTGTTTCGTTGGACAAAAGAATCTCGCCGTGGTAATAATCGGTCATGCGCTTTAACTGGTGCAGACCGATGCCATGGCTTTTCTTTGTCTCTTTTTTGGTCGTGTATCCTTTTTGAAAGATCTTCGAGGAAAATTCCGGTGTGAGCTTCGGACCGATATTTTTGATCTGGAACAGAACCCTGTTGTCTCTGGAATCCAAAACGGCATAAACGGTGTCTCCCTCATTTGAGGCTTCGATCGCATTGTCGATCAGGACACCGAACATGGTAATGAGATCATATTCGGGCGTGTTGGTCTTTAAACAGTAATTCCGTATCTCCAGTTCAAACTTCTTTTTTAATATTTCCGCGCGCAGGATCTTGTGGTACAGGAAACCGGCGATCATTTTCATATTGATCTTTAAAAGTGCGACCGGGGCGTTCTGGCTGATCAGATAGTCCGTGTAATCGGTCAGCTCACGGGACAGCGTCTCATAATCATGGCAGGTGGCGGGAAGCATACGGATTGCCTGGATACTGTTGTTGTGCGCGTGCTGTGTCTCACGCACCTGGTCGATCAGCTGTTCCACGATCGGAAGATAGGAATGATACATTTCGATCTGCTGTTTCTGTTTGTGGATCTTTAGGGAGCCGTAAATAATGACGCCGTTGATGCATACGATAAGCAGGGATATCAAAAACAGAAAGAAAAAGTTGTGCAGAATATCCGCCGTAGACTGCTTGACATAATTTACGATACAAAAGATCAGAATAAAGCTGTTGCCGAGAAAAATTTTGGCGGTAACCCCGGCACTTACGATAAATTTGTAAATCAGTTCCAGACGTCCAAGCCGGTAATGGATGACGGAGATCAGAAGACAGAACGAATTTCCGAACAGCGGCATCAGGATGGAATCCTGCGGTATGCGGCAGAGCTGTATCAGCGGAATGGACAAAAGCTGAATGAACACGATCATAATATAGATGATCAGATAGATAAAAAGCTTGTTCAGCGGGCAGTCCTGAAAGATATACATGAAAGCGAAAAGCGAGCACGCAAAGATAATAAATACCGTAAAAAGAGCGTGATACGGAAGCAGCGTGGAAGCAGTCGAGAGCAGCAGCAGCGGAAAACAGGTGAGCACCCGTTTTAAATTCTTTTTTAAGTTGATGCTGTATATCCCGCATCCATGCAGATACAGACAGAGAAATTCAAGCAGCTGACAGAAGAAATTCCCTGATAGAAAGAAAATGATCATTTTTTCGTATACCTCTTTTCAAATTCGCTTTTGTAGGAACGCCCGACCGGAACGGATTCACTGCCGACACAGACAAAGCGGTTTGTCTTATCGTACTGGCTGGCGTGATCGAGATTGATAATATATTTTCTGTGACAGCGGAAAAACGGAAGCCCGAGTTTTTCCGTAAAAGCATCCAAAGTCATGGCACATGTCGTATAGACGCCGTCATTTGTGTGAACCTGGATCTGATGTCCGCAGGAACAAAGATAGAGAACTTCTGAGCCCTTCAGGCGGATATGGATGCCCTGCGTGTCAGAAAAGCTGACCTGCGGTTCGGGAAGATTTCCCGGAAAATGGATCTGATCCAGACAGTGGTAAAGCATCCCCCGGTCGTATGGCTTTAACAGATAGTCAAAGCAGTGTGTCTGATTCAGAGCCTCCAGGATCCGTTCCGGGATGGAGGTAAGGAAAATGATCGGCGTGTGGAGGTATTCCGGGTGCTGACGGATCTGTCTGGCGAGTTCCACACCGTCTTTGGTGTCCGTGCGGTCACAGGGGTTTAATTCTACATCCAGAAGAAAAAGCGAGATATCACTGTGTGAAAGGAGATCCAAGCCCTCCGCGTAACTGGAAGCGCATAAAAGATCATATGCCGGATTATATTCAGTTAAAAGGATCTTTAAAGCGTTTTGCTGGATCGGATCATCTTCTACGATGAGAACAGCCATAATGTCACCCCATTGATATGTAATAACTCCATTGTACAAAAAAGTTGGAGTTCCGTCAAATTTTGACAGAAAAAATTGCCGTTGGTGCATTGTTTCTTGCAGTTCAGGAGAAAAAGCGTGCGAATGCTTGCGGGAAAAGGTGTAAAATGTTATACAATATCTGAGGGAGATGTATTGGGAAAGGAAACTGACCGGATACAGAATGGGAGAATATGAAAAATTGAATTGGCTTTCGGGATATAGAAAAAGGATACCGTAGCAGGGGGGGGGCTGCGGTATTTTTTTGTGCTTTTTTACTCTGCAATAGCGAAAAATTTAAGAAATAATTCATAGATTCTTCATTGGCATTTCAGGAAATACACACAGGATTTTAATATATTTCCGGTAAAATCATCATTGGGTGATAATGATGAAAAAAATTTACGGATGGACAACAAACCTGTTTCGATATATTTATATCCTGCTTGTGGCGGTATGGCTTTGTTCGAGACTTTATGTCATGCGGCAGAGTCTTTTTGGAAAAACGGTGCTGATCCAGGTCGCATTTAGCCTGATCGTACCATTTCTGTACGCCATTCTGACCGGGCTGTTCTTAAAAGGAAAACGCATAGGAAAACTCAGACCGGCGGGGGCACAGAGAAATGGACGCATGACACTGATCCTTGGGATTCTGGCTGGAGTGCTGGTACTTTTTTGCGGGATTATGATACACAGACAGCCCGTTTTCCTGCCACGGACGACCGGAGAGATCCTAAACTGGATAAATGGACGGATGATGGCGCTTGGCATGCGTCCTGGGACATTTTTTATATTTGCGATCCCGTTTGCCGCCTGCCTTACCCAGAGAAAACTGGGAAAAGTCAGTGACCTGCGCGCGTTATTCCTTCTTATTTCAGCAGACGCGTTCGGTGTGGCGGCACTGCTTAGCGGTTATACCAAAGTATGTTCCTATGGATTTTTCGTGCTCTCGCTTTTGTTCGCACTCCAGTATGTCCGGATCTGCTATCGGGAGGCATATGGGGATGCCATATTCCGGGCACCGAAACAGAAAGAAAAACTACAGTGGATCAAAGCAGGAAAAAGGAAAAAAGGAAGATCAGGCACGGCAAGGGGAAAGAAACAGCCGGTCAGAAGAAAAAGAAGCGGGAAGAAGTTGAGCGCACCGCAGCCATTGCGGGAATTTGGGAATAAAAAGAGCAGAAGAGATACCGGAGCGGAAAGAAAAACGGATCGGCCGGTGGAAGAACAGAAAGCACCGGAGCAGGAGACCGGGATGGAGGATGAACTGATCAATATTGAACAGATGCTGGAACTGGAAGCGGAAAAAACGAGAGAAGAGATCCTCTCAGATTTTGACAGAGAAAATTCTGAAAAAAAGAAATGATTTCCTTTTACTATTGCAGGTGGTTTGTATTATAATAGACAAAGAGTAAAAAATTTGAAAAAACAGGTATGGACATATAAATGAGTGGCACAAATGGATATCAGAGCACAAAATTAAATAAGAACAGGGATGTGCGAAAGCGTTCCGGGATAAAAACGGATCTGACCGGTATGCAGCATCCGGGAGCGGCAGGACAGCATAGCAGAACTGCAAGTTCCGATGCGGCACAAAGACAGAGGAGCAGAACTGCAAGTTCCGATGTAGCGCAGAGACAAAAAAGAGCCGGCGATGGCAGGGAGCAGACAGAATACAGACGGTATGAGAACGGAAGCGGAAAGCGCACACAGATGCCGCGAGACAGCAGACGGGCACGGGAACGTTATCGCAGAAGACGGAGAAAAGTGCTGCTCATGCAGATCTCATTTCTTCTTATTTCAGTTGCGATTCTGACGGCACTGGCATTGCTGATCCGGCATACGATCGAAAAGAAAGAAGCGATGGAACCGGCTGCGGCGGCAGTTGAGGAAGAAATCAAAAATGTTCTGGCTGATGTGACAGACGACCGTGTCAGTGTGTCAAAATATTATGTATACGGCACGCATCTGAATCTGGAGGGAACGCTGACGGCGGAAAAGGAGATCCAGTCGATGGAACTGCTTCTTGTGGATGACGCGAAGGGCGTTTCGAGCGAAGAGACAGATGATACATCATCCTCTGCATCTGCGGTGGATGAGGCGGAGCGGATCTATACGCTGACAAAGACGATCGGTGAGGATGGAAGTTACGCGTTCCAGACCTCTGCAAATATCAATGATGGCGTTAATCTGGAAAATATTCCGGACGGTAACTACTGTATGCTGCTGCGGGCTGCCTATTCCGACGGTACGCATGCGTACTATTCATTGACTGATGCGTCGGGAGAACAGGCGATCACCTATTACACGCTGACCAAGGATAACAGCAACCAGAAGATACAGATGTCTTTTGCGCAGGATACGGATGGGACAAACTTAAATTATCTGGAAGTGAATGTGGCAAAATCGGCGCTTCCGGATGATGTCTATGATATCGTGATCGACGCCGGACATGGCGGAAAGGATACGGGAGCGAGCGGCAACGGATATACAGAGTCGGAACTGACGCTTCAGTATGCGAAGGCATTAAAAAGCGCACTGGAAGACAAGGGCTATAAGATCAAGCTGACCAGGGACGGCTCTGAGCCGGCGGATGAGAATATGGCATACACGATGTACGATGAAGACGGCAGAGTGAGCATTGCCTGCCGCTCCGGCGCAAAGTATTGTCTGTGTCTGCATTTGAACAGCAATGCGGAGAAACTGACGCGCGGCGGCGTACAGATCTACTGTTCCATACGGGGAAATGGTGATTTCGCGAAACTGGTTGCGGACGGTATTGTGGCGGACGCCGGAACTGGATATTCCAATATGCAGTCCGACCGTGTGACCGATGGTGTATACGCGGCTCCGTACAGCGAAAAAGGGATCAGCAAAAATGTGGCGACAGCGGAAAAATACGGTTATACGCCATATGATTATTCCGGCGTGGATTCCCTGTTTATGATCCGTGAGCTTGGAGGGATCGCGACCGGTGCGTTTGTGGATGGAAGAGATACCAGATATGGCAGCAACGAATACCGGAATTCCAATACCGGAGTCGAAACGCTTCTGATCGAGCTTGGATACATCAGTATCGATGAAGATCTGAAAAATATCATTTCCAATCAGAAGGGATATGTCAAAGGAATCGTCGATGCGGTGGAAACACAGGTTGAAAATCAGAAGACATCGTAAGCGAAAGGGAAAAACAGAACACAGATATGAATTTTTTGCCCTATAACCATAACTGAATGTTATAGGACAAAAATTTTATATTACTTTAATGCATTTTTGTATTGACAATTAAAGGAGATATGCTAGAATAATTTTAACGTGAGCAAGCGTAAAAAGTAAAGGATGGTTTTCGATGAGAAGACAGGTATTATCCATTTTGGTGGAGAACACTTCCGGTGTTCTAAGCCGTGTATCCGGGCTTTTCAGCCGCAGAGGATACAATGTAGACAGCATCACCGCAGGCGTGACGACAGATCCGCGTTATACCAGGATGACGATCGTTACTTCAGGTGATGAGCTTATTTTGGAACAGATAGAAAAACAGCTGGCGAAGCTGGAAGATGTGATCGATATCAAGCAGCTGCGGGACGGAGAGTCGGTGTGCCGTGAACTGATACTGGTGAAGGTACATGCGGGCGAGGAAGACCGTCAGGCAATCGTGTCGATCGCGAATATTTTCCGCGCAAAGGTTGTAGATGTAAGCCGGGATTCCATGGTGATCGAACTGACCGGAGGTCAGGGAAAGCTGGATGCTTTTTTGGAGCTGATGGCAGGCTATGAGATTCTCGAACTGGCAAGGACAGGTATTACCGGACTGACCAGAGGGTCGGCCGATGTTACTTATTTAGATTAACTTTTTTAGGAGGAATTAAAAATGGCAGCAAAGATTTTTTATCAGCAGGACTGTAACCTTTCCTTATTAGATGGAAAGACGATCGCTATCATTGGATATGGTAGCCAGGGACATGCACATGCATTGAATTTAAAGGATTCCGGATGCAATGTCATTATTGGACTTTATGAAGGAAGCAAATCATGGGCAAAGGCAGAAGCACAGGGATTTAAAGTATACACGGCTGCAGAAGCGGCAAAACAGGCTGACATCATCATGATCCTCATCAATGATGAAAAACAGGCTGATCTTTACAAAAACGAGATCGAACCGAATCTGGAAGCAGGAAATATGTTAATGTTCGCACATGGATTCAACATCCATTTCGGAACGATCGTACCGCCTAAGAACGTAGACGTTACCATGATCGCACCGAAGGGACCGGGACATACCGTTCGTTCTGAGTACCAGGCAGGAAAAGGTGTTCCATGTCTGATCGCTGTTGAGCAGGATGCAACCGGAAAGGCTCAGGATATCGCATTGGCATATGCACTTGGTATCGGCGGAGCAAGAGCAGGTGTTCTTGAAACTACATTCCGTACTGAGACAGAGACAGACCTTTTTGGTGAGCAGGCAGTTCTTTGCGGTGGTGTTTGCGCACTGATGCAGGCAGGTTTTGAAACCTTATGCGAAGCTGGATATGATCCGAGAAACGCATACTTTGAATGTATCCATGAAATGAAACTGATCGTAGACCTGATCTACCAGTCCGGTTTCGAAGGAATGAGATATTCTATCTCCAACACTGCTGAGTATGGTGATTACATTACCGGACCGAAGCTTATCACAGAAGAGACAAAGAAGACCATGAAGAAGATCCTTTCCGATATCCAGGATGGTACTTTTGCAAAAGACTTCTTATTGGATATGTCTCCGGCAGGACGTCAGGTTCACTTCAAAGCTATGAGAAAGAAAGCAGCAGAACATCCGTCAGAAGCAGTTGGTAAGGAAATCCGTAAATTATACAGCTGGAACAACGAAGAAGATAAGCTGATCAATAACTAAAAAATACATATACGCAATAAGAAATCCCTGATCGGTTTTGCGATCAGGGATTTTGTGTAATAGCGAGAGAAAAATGGATGCCGTGCCTGCGCAGACATCCATTTGACGGATAAAAGCAGAAACTTTTAAGAATGCAAAAGCTCGTGGGATTTGTAGAAATCCACAAAAAGCTCTAACGATTTTGATGGCTTGACCGATTTCTTATAGGCAAAACCGACTTCACGTTTGTGGATCGGAAAGCCGAGCGGGATTTCGATCAGAGAGCCGTCCGCAAGCTCTTTTTTTACAAATTCACGGATGACGCAGGCAACACCAACGCTGATCTTGGCAAACTCGATCAGAAGATCCATGGAGGAGATATCGATCGAGTCCTGAACCACAATGTGGTTTTCCTGGAGGTAATCGTCGATATACTGTCTGGTCATGTTGTTTTTATCAAGCAGCATGATCGTGGAGCTCTGCAGGATGCGGTCTTCCTTGACACCTCTTGCTTTTAAGTTGCGCAGATAGTCTTTGGTTGCCACAAAAATATCCTTGATCTCGGCGAGATAATAAAAATCAATGTTTTTTAAACTTTCCGGCTTTCCGATCAGTCCGACATCGATCTTGTTTTCTTCCAACAGCTTTAAGGTGTCATTGGTAGACTGACAGGTGATGGAGATGTTGATGTGCGGATACAGCTTGATGAATTCTTTCAGATAGGGAAGCAGCATGTATTTACAAAGCGTGGAACTGACACCGATCTTTAAATGGCCGACCCCAAGCTCGATGGAATTGCGCAGACGGTCTTCGCCAAGCGCGAGCGTCTCAAACGCGACTTTGACATGGGAGTAGAGCAGTTCGCCCTCCTCGGTCAAACTGACCCCTCGGGAACTGCGCCGGAAAAGTTCACAGTTCATGCTTTCTTCCAGCTTCTGGATCGATTTGCTGATCGCAGGCTGGCTGATATAGAGTTCTTTGGCGGCTTTTGAGATATTGCCGGTTTTCGCGACCGTGTAAAAGATACGGTAGCAGGATAGACTTTGAATCATAAAAAAAACATCCTTTCGTAAAGCAAAATTCATTGGATAAGTATGGCATATGCCATAACCGGTATGCATGATAAACATATTTATTATGTATTACTATTATATCACTACTTATGTTAGAATAGCAACAAAAGATAAAATATTCTTGATTGCTCACGTTATATTTTAAAGTGTAGGAGGAAAATTGAAATGGGAATGACGATGACACAGAAAATTCTTGCGGCGCACGCAGGACTTGACTCAGTCTGTGCGGGACAGCTGATCGAGGCGGATCTGGATCTGGTGCTCGGAAATGATATCACATCTCCGGTCGCAATTCATGAAATGGATAAAATGAAGGTGGATGGCGTTTTTCATAAGGATAAGATCGCGCTGGTTTTGGATCATTTTGTTCCGAATAAAGATATCAAGTCGGCAGAACACTGCAAATGCGTGCGTGAGTTTGCCTGTAAGCATGATATTACCAATTATTTTGATGTTGGAGAGATGGGGATCGAGCATGCGCTGCTTCCGGAAAAAGGACTTACCGTTGCCGGTGATGTGATTATCGGAGCGGATTCACATACCTGTACCTATGGGGCGCTCGGAGCATTTTCCACCGGTGTGGGAAGTACGGATATGGCAGCCGGTATGGCGACCGGAAAAGCATGGTTTAAGGTTCCGTCCGCGATCCGTGTAAATATCACCGGAAAGCCGGGCAAATGGGTCAGCGGAAAAGACGTGATCTTACATCTGATCGGAATGATCGGTGTGGACGGCGCACTGTACCGTTCCTTGGAGTTTGTCGGAGACGGAATTAAAAACTTAAACATGGATGACCGTTTCACGATCGCGAATATGGCGATCGAGGCAGGAGCAAAAAACGGAATCTTCCCGGTGGACGAGATTGCGGAAGCATATATGAAAGAACACAGCAAACGCCCGTATCAGGTATATGAGGCAGATGCGGACGCAGAGTATGATGAGGAATATACGATTGATCTTAGTACATTAAAATCAACCGTATCATTCCCGCATCTTCCGGAAAATACACATACCATCGATGAAGTCGGGGATATCAGGATTGATCAGGTCGTGATCGGTTCCTGTACAAACGGACGTCTGGAAGACTTAAAGACTGCGGCTGAGATCTTAAAGGGCAAAAAAGTGGCAAAGGGACTTCGTGTCATCGTGATCCCGGCAACACAGCAGATCTATCTGGATGCAATGGCAGCCGGATATATCCGTACCTTTATCGAGGCGGGAGCGGTGGTAAGCACACCGACCTGCGGACCATGCCTTGGAGGATACATGGGAATCCTTGCGGCAGGGGAACGCTGCGTATCCACCACAAACCGTAACTTTGTCGGAAGAATGGGACATGTTGATTCCGAAGTTTATCTTGCGAGCCCGGCTGTGGCGGCGGCAAGTGCGCTGACCGGAAAAATTTCCGCACCAGTTGATTGATAGGAGGTAAGTAGATAGATGAAAGCACATGGAGACGTATTTAAATTTGGAGATAACGTGGATACCGATGTCATTATTCCTGCGCGGTATTTAAATTCTTCCGAGCCAAAAGAACTGGCGGCTCACTGCATGGAAGATATCGATAAGGATTTTGTGAAAAAAGTAAAAAAAGGCGATCTGATCGTTGCAAATAAAAACTTTGGCTGCGGTTCTTCCAGAGAACATGCGCCGATCGCGATCAAGGCTGCTGGGGTAAGCTGTGTGATCGCGGAGACTTTCGCACGTATTTTTTACCGGAATGCGATCAATATCGGACTGCCGATCATTGAATGCAAGGAAGCGGCAGAAAATATTGACGCGGGAGACGAAGTGGAAGTTGATTTTGACAGCGGCATGATCTATGACAAGACCAAAGGAACCTCCTATCAGGGGCAGGCGTTCCCGGAGTTTATGCAAAAGATCATTAAAGCTGAGGGACTGATCAACTACATCAATCAGAAAAACTAAAGAAAAAAGCTGCCAAAAAGGAGGAATCCTTTTGACAGCTTTTTCACTGTTTTATGAAAAAGAGGCAAGATAAGTGAGGTATTTTTCCGGCAAAACCAGGTCTGCATAAAGTTCCGCGTACTGGCTTGGCGAGAGAAAATCGATGTAATTGACCGGAAATTCCCGGTGAATCCCCGCATCTTTTGCGAGATCGCATGCCTTGTTATATGCGATGGCGGCGAGATAGTCGCTTTCATAGGTGCCGAGAGAAAAGTATCCGTTGATATGTATCTTCGCCTGATAAGAGATCTTTCCGCCTGCCTGCAGCATATTCACACCGGCGTAGGGGTTGATGATCATGATATTGGAATACCGGTAATCGGAGAAATCTTCATTTACGAACCGGAAATCTTTTCCGGGAACCCCGTGGCTTTTGATGCCGTAGCGGGAAAGAATATTATACTGCATCCCATAATCGCTTACGAACAGATGACCGCCACGTTTCTGGATCCGATGGCTGGAATAATAAAACAGATCATCGATATCGAACTTTAAGATCAGTGTGGGCGAAAGAAAATATTCAAAATAATTTCTGCGCAGGTAGATCGGTGTCTTGATGTAGACCCCGTTATCCCGGAAATTCATAAGGGTGACCGTCTTGTCGAAAGATAAAACACCACGGTGCGCAAGTGCGTGCTCGAAAGAGACCGACGGATCCCGCAAAAGGGCGTCGGCTTTCTGATAAGCCTGGTTTGCGGTATCTTCGGACGCGTAACTGCCGAGACTGATATGCTTGTTCTGATAGGTGATGCTGGAACGGTAATAGATGGTTCCGTCTTTTTTTGTCGCGGTATAAACGCCTGGGAGCATAAGGTTAAAGTTCCTCCTTGGTAGTATCTTTGGTTATTATTATACCACACATTTTAGGTTTTTGGATTGACAGAAGAAAAGCCTTTATTTATAATGAAAAACAGTACGAATATTTAGAATAATACTTAGGAAAGAAGAGGATGAGAGAATGGATTTAATTTATTCAAGTACACGAAATGCAAAGGAAAAGGTAACTGCTTCCCAGGCTATCTTAAAGGGACTTGCAGATGACGGCGGATTATTCGTGCCGGATCGTATCCCTTCTTTGGATGTGACGATAGATGAACTTGCTGATATGAATTATCAGGAGACTGCATACGCGGTCATGAAACAGTTTTTAACAGATTTTACCGAGGAAGAGTTAAAGGACTGCATTCAGAAAGCATATGACAGCAAATTCGATACAAAAGAGATCGCTCCGCTTGTAGAATCAGACGGCGCCTATTATTTAGAGCTGTTCCACGGCCCGACGATCGCTTTTAAGGATATGGCATTATCCATTCTGCCTCATCTGCTGATCACAGCGGCACGCAAGAATCAGGTAAAGAACGATATCGTGATCCTGACAGCGACTTCCGGAGATACCGGTAAGGCAGCGCTTGCAGGTTTCGCGGATGTCAAGGGTACCAAGATCATCGTATTTTATCCGAAGAACGGTGTGAGCCCGATCCAGGAAAAACAGATGGTGACACAGAAGGGTGACAATACCTATGTAGTCGGCATTCATGGAAACTTTGATCAGGCACAGACCGGTGTGAAAAAGATGTTCCAGGATAAGGAACTTGCCGCGCAGATGGATGCTGCGGGCTTCCAGTTCTCATCCGCAAACTCTATCAATATCGGACGTCTGGTTCCTCAGATCGCTTATTATGTATATGCATACGCAAAACTGTACAAAAAAGGTGAGATCGCAAAGGATGAAAAGATCAATGTGGTAGTACCGACCGGAAACTTCGGAAATATTCTCGCTGCGTTCTATGCAAAGAATATGGGACTTCCGATCGCAAAACTGATCTGCGCATCCAATGAAAATAAAGTACTGTTTGATTTCTTCCGCACCGGAACTTATGATAAGAACCGTGAGTTCATGCTGACATCTTCTCCGTCCATGGACATTCTGATTTCAAGCAACCTGGAGCGTCTGATCTACCGTATCGCCGGAAATGACGCGGCAAAGAATAAAGAGCTGATGACTGCACTGACTTCTGACGGCGCTTATGCGATCACAGAAGAAATGAAAGAACAGCTTGCTGATTTCTACGGAAATTATACAAGTGAAGCGGAGACAGCAAAAGTGATCTGTGACCTGTATGACAAGACCGGATATGTGATTGATACCCATACCGCAGTAGCAGCTGGTGTTTATAAGAAATACAAAGAAGAGACCAAAGACACAGAGACAAAGACGGTGATTGCTTCCACAGCCAGTCCGTTCAAATTTACCAGAAGCGTTATGGATGCGATTGATAAGGAAAAATACGATTCCATGACAGATTTCGAGCTGGTAGATGAGCTGAGCCGCATCGGACATGTCGCAGTACCGAAGGCGATCGAAGAGATCCGTACCGCGAAAGTGTTACATGATACTGTATGCGAAGTGGCTGAAATGCCGGAAGTTGTAAAGAAGTTCCTTGCAATTTAATAAAAGGTGAGCGTTGAAACAGAGACGAAATACGCTTTGCGCATTCCGCTCTGATCAGCGGCCGTCAAATGGACGCTCGTACAAGCACCGTGTCCATTTTCCTCGTCGCCATTACAAAAGATAACCCCTGTGATTCCAAAGAAGCGGAATCACAGGGGTTTCGTTTACGTCTCTATTTTTATTTAAAATCTGTGTTAGAAAGAAAACAGAAAATTTATCGTTCCAAACGGATAAATGACCGGAAACAGATAGGCGTTCTGGCTGAGAGAGAGTACGTCGTAATGATGGATTTCCGGTGGATCCAGTGTCAGTTCGATTGAAAAATCATTGGAAAGATTTACGTTGTAAAGTCCGTTGTGCAGGTTCAAGAAATCCTCCAGTGAAGCTTTTACATATTCATCAAAGTCCTCAAACTGCTCGTCTACATAGCGGGAAGCAAAAGCAACCGCGGTGTTCGGATCGATATCAAGCGCAGAAGTCATAGAGAGTGTATCATTGTGTGTCTTCTGGCTGATGCAGTAGTTGGTCGGATATTCCGGACAAGGGATCGGATTTAACGTGGTAAAATCCTCGCCGATAAAACGAACCAGATTGTTGAACAGGAGATAGAGGTAATGGATCGCCTTGTCTGCCTGCGGATGGTTGGAAAAACTGCAGTAGTTTTTCAGCATATTCGTGACAACTTCTTTTTTCTCGGTTGCCATATCAAGGTCGTAGATCTCATATTCCGACTGATAGTCCACAATCAGGTTCTCAAAATCTGTGTTGGTCAGAATGCCCTGTTCGATCAGGATCTGTCCCAGAAGAAGATAGTCCGGTTTTTGCATCTTTAACAGGCTGTTTACCTGTTCCTCGGTCATATAACCGCCCTGTACGGCGAGTTCACCGAAGCGTTTGTCTTCATGGGTCTGCATGATGATAATGTTGTCAGCCTCGCTGGCAGTCATATAGCCGGCGTGGATGGCAAGAGTTCCGAGTTTTATGTGCGTGGTAGATTCTTCCTTGATCGCATTGATGAGCTGTTCTGAAGTGACAACTCCGCGGCTGAGAAGAAAATTACCGAAAAATTGTGTATACATAACTTATCTCCCTTCAAATTTTACGGAAAGAATCGATTTTATCTGATCCGTATTCAGAGGCTTCTGGATGAAATCTCGTGCGCCTGCCTCAATCGCGTTTCGAAGCTGAGTCTGGGTACCAACCGAAGATACAATGATGATATATGCATCCGGATCAATTCTGCAAATTTCAGAAACAGCGGAAATACCGTCCTTCTGTGGCATAACAATATCTAAGAATACGATATCCGGTTTTTCAGCTTTAAATTTTTCAATTGCTTCCTGCCCATTTGCAGCTTCGAAAAAATGCTTGCCGCCAAATGTAGTCAAAACGTCTTTTAACTGTTTTCTCGCAAGAATAGAATCGTCTCCGATTAAAATTTTAGCATCTTCAAGTTTCATGTAGATATCTCCTTCAAATATAGTCAAAATACTTTCTGATATGTAAGTATTTTACAATAAAATCAGAAAAGTTTCAATCTTTATATCGAAATAAAAATAAGATTGCAACCCATGGTGACAGAGATTATAATAGAATTCGAAATGTGAGAGAAGAGAGGGCGGAAGAAATATGGAAGGAATCAATGTCGGATTGCTGCTTGATGTTTTTCTGATCGTGTTTGGCGGGTACCTGGTCTACGTAGCACGAAACATGAAAAAAACAGGAAAACCGGGAAACATGCTGTTAGATGCGGAGGAGCTTGCCAGATGCCGTGACAGCAGAAAAATGGCAGAAGAAGTGGCGCGTTATATGCTTCCGTTCGGGGCAGAGACGGTTCTCTGCGGGATAGCCGGTACCGTCAATATGATTTTTTATAAGAGCAACCGGTTAAATACCGTGATATTATTTGCATTTTTGATCGTGTGCCTGTGGTTTGTCACAAAATTCCGGCATATCAGGGAAAAATTTCTATAAAGAAACCGCTGGAAAAGAGAATGGAAATATTATAGAATAGTAAAACAGGCGAAAGGAGATTGGAAATGAACAAAGAAGAATTATACCGTTATGTGGATCATACAGCTTTAAAGGCATTTACTACCTGGGAGGAGATCGAGAAACTCTGCGACGAAGCGGTTTCTTATCATATGGCATCCGTGTGTATCCCAAGCTGTTACATTAAGCGGGTACATGATAAATATGGGGACAAACTGCCGGTCTGTACGGTAGTGGGATTCCCGCTTGGAAACTGCAACACCGAGAGCAAGGTGGCGGAGACCAGACAGGCACTTGCAGATGGAGCTTCGGAGATCGATATGGTCATCAATATCGGGGATGTAAAAAACGGAGCATACGATAAAGTAGAACAGGAGATCGCACTGTTAAAGAAGACCGTCGGCGATAAAGTGTTAAAGGTCATCATTGAGACCTGTTACCTGACGAAAGAGGAAAAGATCGCGATGTGCCATGCCGTAACAGAGGCAAAGGCAGATTTCATCAAGACTTCTACCGGATTCGGAACGGGCGGAGCAACGTTTGAAGATGTTGCGCTGATGGCAGAGCATATTGGAAAGGATGTAAAGATCAAGGCTGCGGGCGGTGTGCGCTCCAAAGAAGATATGGAACGTTACATTGCGCTTGGATGCAGCAGGATCGGAACAAGTTCGGCGATCAAGATGTTAGAAGGAAGCGAAGCATAATGAACAATTCTGTGATATCGCGTGAAACGCTGATCGAGGAAGCGTATGAGGCAAAAAAGAATGCCTATGTTCCGTATTCCAATTTTCCGGTCGGAGCTGCGCTTCTGACAGAAGATGGAAAGATCTACCGTGGCTGCAATATTGAAAATGCGGCATACACGCCGACAAACTGCGCGGAACGTACCGCTTTTTTTAAGGCAGTATCGGAGGGAGAACGGAGATTTCGTGCCATTGCGGTGGCTGGAAATACCGGAGATTATCTGTTCCCATGCGGAGTATGCAGACAGGTTATGATGGAATTCTGTGATGAGGCTTTTGAGATCATTGTCGCACGGGACAAAAGTGATTATAAGGTCTTTACGCTTGCGGAGCTGTTCCCGGGAAGTTTTTCTGCGGATGATTTGAAAAAAATATAAAAGGAAGCAGAAATTCCCACGAATTTCTGGTTGCGAAAATACACATATTAAAGTATAATAAGAGCAACAAAAGACAATGCCTGGGATGTGCGATACCCCTGCTTTTTTGAACCTACATTTACTTTTATGGGACTCTTATATTACTGACCGGATGTCAGGCCGCCTCGTATCAGTGGAAGGCAGAACGTCAGCTGCGGATACCCACCTAGCGTTCGCTAGGAGTCAAAATTGCAGGAAACGGCATTTTGGGTTTTTGAAAAAACATAAGAAAAAGCAATCAAGAGACACAAATGATGGCATAAAGTACGAAAGAGATCATATAGATTACAAAAGAAGTTGTACAAAAGATAACTTACACAGGATAAAAGAAGCTGCTTGTCATAAAGCAGCTTCTTTTCATGTAATGTGGGTGTGAGGAGTTTTATGGGAAGAATAGGGAATATCGGGCGAAATGGCAGAGTGGACGCAAAAAAGGTGAAACTTTGCATACTTTTGGCAGGATGTGCGTTTTTACTGCTTGCCGTGTTAAAGACAGAATACAAAGAGAGAGATCTGAGTCAGTGGAATGATGCGTATCTTGGAGCAGATGAGGCAATACAGATGCTCACTTTTTCGGGCTACGAAAAGAGTGAGTGGGAAGAACTTCTGGATATGAAGCAGGACCGTGAACTGAAATTCGTGGATGTGAAAAAAATACTGGAACATCTTGGAGCCACGGAGTATGTTACATATCAGAAAGAAGGGGATGCGAAAGCAATCGATCGTAAGACGTGGTATGACATTTACGATCAGCTTCTGGAGCTTTTGGATACAAATCAGAAGGTGAACTGCACGCCATGCCTGATTTTGAAGAAAGACAGCAAAGAACAGCAGGTACAGACGCAGGATGGAAGTTATTCTTATCTGGTGCCGGATGACTTCCTGGAGGAAACGGAAGGATATCTCTGTTATCTCTACGAAAATACGATCATCGGGCTGAAACGGGAGAAAGGGCTTGAGGTTGTTCTGCCCAATGTATATTTCGAAGGCGTTTCACAACAAAAGGCGTCGGTAGTTTTTGGCGGTCAGACCTATGAATTCCCGTTAGAAGAAGCGGGGGAAGATCTTTCTGGTACAGTCTGTGATATGCACTTTAGGGACGGAGAGATCTTTAAAATAGACAGAAAGCAGGAGACGATCACCGGAAATCTTCTGACGGTGGATGAACAGAAAATCGAGATCGATGGCTATGGCCCATTGAAACGGGCGAAAGTGCTGCCGGTCTATAAGACATATGGAACCATAGAGCAGAAGGATGTTTCGGATATCGTGATCGGAAATATGAATGTCACCTATGTTGTGGCGGGGGATGAGGTGTGCGCGATCCTGTTAAATCAGCCGGCGAATCTTTCCAATATCCGTGTCCTGCTCTTAGACGGGGACGGAACCGTTTACCGGGACGGCGTGTGGATCACCTGTGACGGAGAATACCAGGTCGTTTACGGTGAGAATACGGCGGCTTACGGCGGAGGAACACTCTTTGACGCCGCGTCATGTCTTACGGAGGCGGGGGATGGCTATGTGCGTATCGATGCCGTGAATGGAAATGAGATGTATCTTGCGGATGCGTCCGGCAGCCGGATCTCCTACGGATATGAGGGCGGTTTTGAGGTGCGCCGCTATGCGGAGGGCTTTGTGGTGATCAATGATGTGCCGATCGAAAATTACCTCTACCAGGTGGTGACGAGTGAGATGCCGGCCAATTATCAGCCGGAGGCATTGAAGGCACAGGCGGTCTGCGCGAGAAGCTATGCCTACCGTCAGCTTTTGCAGAGTGAGTATGCGCAGTACGGAGCGCATGTGGATGACAGTACCAATTATCAGGTGTACAACCGGCAGGAACATACTGACATTGCAAGAACCGTAGTAGATGACACCTGCGGGGAAGTCATGACCTGCGGCGGGGAGATCATAGAAGCGTTCTATTTTTCCACGTCCTGTGGCATGACGCAGGATGACTGTGTGTGGAATAATGTGATCGCGGATGATTATCCGTTCCTCAAAGTGACACGGGTATCCGCCGATCAGACGCCGCTTGCGCTTTCGGATGAAGCGGCCTTTTATCAGTATATTACAGGCATCGATGATTCCTGCTTTGATGTGAGCAGCCATTTTTTCCGCTGGAGTACGACCGCGAAACTGACGGATGAGCGCATGGAGCAGGCAAGACAGGTGCTTGCGGTGCGAAAAGAGATCAAGCCGGAAAATATTCTGCTCTATGACAGCAGTGGAAATCCGACGGATACAGTGTCCGGACTTGGAAAACTGTTTTCCATGCAGATCAAAGCAAGAGGAAACGGGGGCGCGGTGTTAGATCTGGTGCTGACCTACGAAAACGGAACCGCGGAAGTGCTTTCCGAATATAATATACGCAAAGTGCTCGGTTGTCTGGTGGATGATGTGCATCTTCTCGACGGGACAACACAGAAGATGGCGATTCTTCCAAGTGCCTGCTTTACCTTTTCGTATGATGAAACAACAGGAACATATACCATATACGGAGGCGGTTACGGTCACGGCGTCGGTATGAGCCAGAACGGAGCGGAAGGAATGGCAGAGCTTGGATACAGCTATAAAGATATCTTAAACTTCTTTTTTAAGGATATCGAAATTGAACCGAAAGGATAAAAACATGATTTGGAGTATCATAAAAAATGTACAGTATTTTCTGAAAAAGGCGCGGGATGATCATATCAACGCGTTTGCGGCGCAGACGGCATTTTTCATCATTCTGTCGTTCATACCGTTTATGATGGTGTTCAGCTCCATGTTAAGGTATACACCGATCACGGAAGCGATGCTGTTAGAAGGGATCACACGAACCATGCCGGACTATATCGCTCCGCTTATCCTGACGGTGGTAGATGAAGTTTACGGAAATTCGATGGGACTTATCTCGGTGACGGCAGTGGCGGCGATCTGGTCGGCCGCGAAAGGGATCCAGTATCTTTCGGACGGACTCAATTCCGTAAACGGGGTGGATGAGACGAGAAACTGGCTCGTGCTGCGCATCCGGGCGATCTTTTATACGTTTATATTTCTGATCCTGATCCTGGTCATGTTACTGATCCTGGTGTTCGGAAGTTCGGTAAAGCGGATGGTGGTGCAGTATGTTCCGGTTACGGAAGAGATCGCGAATAAGCTTTACCCGTTCCGCTTTCTGATCATTATCTTTACGTTGATCGCAATGTTTGCGATGGTATATAAAGCGCTGCCGAACAACAAACCGGCACTCTGGGCACAGCTTCCGGGTGCGGCGATCAGTGCAGTGGCATGGTATGTCTTTTCGCTTGGACTTTCGATCTATGTGAAATATTTTAACGGATTTTCGATGTATGGAAGTCTGACGACGATCGCGCTTTTGATGCTGTGGCTTTATTTTTGTATCTACATTTTCCTGCTCTGTGGAGAGGTGAATGCTCTTTACGGTAGATATTTTTCCGCATGGGTCCGTATGCGCAGGGAGCGGAGAGCGAAAAGGGGTTGAAGTTTCTTTTTTCATGTGATACACTAAAATATGTATGAAAAAGGCTTGGAAGGAGACCACGTAGTCTGCTAAACATTCGACAGAGAGGGAATATCACTGGCTGGAAGTATTCCCGGGATCAGGTGGCAGATGAATTTCACTCTGGAGCCGTGCCGTTGAACCTTGCAGTAGGCGGTGCCGTGTCGTGCGCGTTAAGCATATGCTAAGAGTCTGAGTATTCAGGAAAAAGGGTGGTAACGCGGAGCATCTTCGTCCCTAGCGGGGTGAAGCGTGCTCCGCTTTTTGTAATGGCGATAAGGAAAATGGACGCCGTGGCTGCATGACCGTACATTTGAGATCGCCGATCAGAGAGAAATGCGTAAAGCGCATTTCATTGCTGTATGGCAGAGAAAAGAAAAAAGGAGAACTATTATGAAAGAAAAACTTCAAAAGATTAGAGAAGAAGCGATTCGCCAGATCGAAGGATCCGATGAACTGGGCAAGTTAAATGATGTGCGTGTCGCATTCCTTGGAAAAAAAGGAGAACTGACCGCAGTATTAAAAGGTATGAAGGACGTAAGCCCGGAAGAACGTCCGGCTGTAGGACAGCTGGTAAATGAAACCAGAGAGAGCATTGAAAAGAAACTGGAAGAGACCAGAAAGAGATTGGAAGAAAAGGAACTGGAACTTCGTCTGAAGCATGAAGTGATCGATGTGACACTGCCGTCCAAAAAGAATCTGGTCGGACACAGACATCCGAATACCATTGCGCTTGAAGAAGTAGAACGCATTTTTACCGGTATGGGATATGAAGTTGTCGAGGGACCGGAAGTAGAATATGATTACTATAACTTTGAAGCGTTAAATATTCCGGCAAATCATCCGGCAAAAGATGAGCAGGATACCTTCTATATCAATGACAAGATCCTGCTGCGTACCCAGACTTCTCCGGTTCAGGTGCGTATGATGGAACAGAAGAAACTGCCGATCCGTATGATCGCGCCGGGAAGAGTATTCCGTGCGGATGAAGTGGATGCGACACATTCACCGTCTTTCCATCAGATCGAGGGAATGGTCATTGACAAACATATTACATTTGCGGATTTAAAGGGAACCCTGCAGGAGTTCGCAAGACAGCTGTTTGGCGCGGATACAAAAGTAAAATTCCGTCCGCATCATTTCCCGTTCACCGAGCCGAGTGCCGAGATGGATGTGACCTGCTTTAAATGCGGCGGAAAAGGATGCCGTTTCTGCAAAGGAGAGGGATGGATCGAGATCCTGGGCTGTGGTATGGTACATCCGAAAGTCCTGCGCATGAGCGGAATAGATCCGGAAGAATATTCCGGCTTTGCGTTTGGTGTCGGTCTGGAGCGAATTACATTATTAAAATACGAGATCGATGACATGCGTCTTCTTTACGAAAACGACGACCGCTTCTTAAAACAATTTTAGCGAGCAACGAGCAGGGCAGACCCGCAGCGTATTTTGAAAACCGGCGCAGATTTATCTGCAGGCGTTTTCAAAATGCGCTGTGGGAAGGGTTGTCCGGCGACTGCCGGACAACCCCGGAAGATTTCAAAGAAAGATTCCGGGGACTGCGCGAAGGATAGAAGAGCAGGAAGATTTCGAAGAAAGATTCCGGGGGCTGCCTGAAAGGTGGAAGAGCAGGAAGATTTCGAAGAAAGATTCCGAAAGAAATAGAAAAACAAGGAGAGAACCAAAATGAATACATCATTAAAATGGATCAAAGATTTAGTGCCGGGACTTGACTGTACCGCACAGGAATATATGGATGCCA
Source organism: Roseburia yibonii (assembly GCF_014297335.1). NCBI lineage: Bacteria > Bacillati > Bacillota > Clostridia > Lachnospirales > Lachnospiraceae > Roseburia > Roseburia yibonii. Next base: position 342,146 of record NZ_JACOQH010000002.1, on the reverse strand, counting down.
TGACATTATCCGGCTCAAAGGTAGAAGGATACACCAGACTGGATGAAAATCTGGAAAAGATTGTGGTTGGCCAGATTAAAAAGATTGAAAAACACCCGGATGCGGACAAACTGATCATCTGCCAGGTGGATATCGGACAGGGAGAGCCAATCCAGATCGTGACCGGAGCACCGAATGTCAGAGAAGGGGACAAGGTGCCGGTTGTCTTAGACGGCGGACGTGTTGCCGGCGGACATGACGGAAGCGTGACCGAAGGCGGGATCAAGATCAAAAAAGGCAAACTGCGTGGCGTGGAATCCAACGGCATGATGTGCTCGATCGAAGAACTCGGATCCAACCGTGATATGTATCCGAAAGCACCGGTAGAGGGAATTTATATTTTCGATGACACCGCAGTTGTCGGCGCAGATGCAGTAAAGGAACTCGGACTGGATGATGTTGTCGTTGAATATGAGATTACATCCAACCGTGTGGACTGCTTTTCCATGCTTGGAATCGCAAGAGAAGCGGCAGCAACCTTTGGAAAAGAATTTGTACCGCCGGTTGTGGAGAAAACCGGAAACAGCGAAGATGTCAATGATTACATCAAAGTTACGGTAAAGGATTCGGATCTTTGTTCCCGTTATACCGCAAGAGTGGTAAAAAATATCAAGATCGCTCCGTCACCGGAATGGATGCAGCGCAGACTTGCGGCACAGGGCATCCGTCCGATCAATAATATCGTAGACATCACAAACTATGTCATGGAAGAGTATGGACAGCCGATGCATGCCTATGATCTGGATAAGATCGAGGGAAAAGAGATCGTAGTGCGCCGTGCCGAGAAGGACGAAAAGTTCGTGACCCTCGACGGACAGGAACGCACGCTGGATGATTCCGTGCTGATGATCTGTGATGGCAAAAAGGCCATCGGCATGGCAGGTATCATGGGAGGAGAAAATTCCATGATCACGGATGATGTAACAACCATGCTTTTTGAGGCGGCATGCTTTGACGGAACCAATATCCGTCTTTCCGGAAAGAAAGTCGGAATGCGTACCGATGCGTCTGCAAAATTTGAAAAAGGACTGGATCCGAACCTTGCGATGGAAGCAATGGACCGTGCGTGCCAGCTCATCGAGGAACTGGGTGCCGGTGAAGTGGTAGGCGGAGCAGTTGACATTTATCCGGTCAAAAAAGAAGGCACAAGGATCCCGTTTGAACCGGAAAAATATAATCGTCTGCTTGGTACGGATATCGCACCGGAGACGATGCTTTCCTATTTCAAAAAGATCGATCTGGGTTATGATGAGAGCACCAACGAAGTGCTGGCTCCGTCCTGGAGACAGGATCTCGCGTGTGACGCGGATCTGGCAGAGGAAGTGGCAAGATTCTTTGGATATGCCAACATTCCGATGACACTGCCGAGTGGCGAAGCAACGACAGGAAAACTTCCGTTCAAGCTCCGCATTGAGAGCATGGCGAGAGAGATTGCGGAATTCTGCGGATTTTCCCAGGGAATGACCTATTCATTTGAAAGCCCTAAGGTATTTGATAAGCTGTTATTACCGGAAGACTCCAAACTGCGTCAGACCGTAACGATCGCGAACCCGTTAGGAGAGGATTTCAGTATCATGCGCACAAGTTCTTTAAACGGTATGCTGACATCCCTTTCTACCAACTATAACCGCAGAAACAAAAATGTACGTCTCTACGAGCTTGGAAATATCTATCTTCCGAAGCAGGTTCCGGTTACGGAACTGCCGGATGAACGGATGCAGTTTACACTTGGTATGTACGGAGACGGTGATTTCTATACCATGAAGGGCGTCATCGAAGAATTCCTGTACAAAGTAGGAATGAGAAAGAAACCGGAGTATGACCCGAATGCAGGCAGACCGTATCTCCATCCGGGACGTCAGGCAAATGTTATTTATGATGGAACAGTCATCGGTTATCTCGGGGAAGTACATCCGACCGTAGCGGCAAACTACAATATGAAAGACCGTGTTTATATCGCGGTGATCGATATGCCGGAGATCGTAAGCCGTGCAACATTTGACCGCAAATACGAGGGAATCGCAAAATTCCCGGCAGCTACCCGTGACATCAGTATGCTGGTTCCGAAGGAGATCCTTGCCGGAGACATCGAAAAGGTATTTGATGAAAAGGGCGGAAAGAACCTGGAAAGCTATCAGCTGTTTGATATTTATGAAGGAGCACAGATCCGGGGTGGTTATAAATCAGTTGCATATTCTCTGGTATTCCGTGCAAAAGACCGGAATCTTGAGGAAGCAGACATTTCCGGTGCAATGGATAAGATCCTGAAAGCTCTGGAAAATATGGGCATCGAGCTTAGAAAATAAAGAAAGAGTAAGGGAACATGGACGTAAAGGAATTTGATTATGATCTTCCGAAGGAACTGATCGCGCAGGATCCTCTGGAAGACCGTTCCGGTTCCCGGCTTCTTGTGTTAAAAAAGAAACCGGGAGAAATGGAACACCGTATTTTTAAGGATATCAAAGAGTACTTAAAGCCGGGGGACTGTCTGGTGATCAACAATACCAAGGTAATTCCCGCAAGGCTTTATGGTGTGAAAGAAGGAACTGAGGCAAAGATCGAGATTCTGCTTTTGAAGCGCCGGGAAAATGATATCTGGGAAACACTGGTAAAGCCTGGAAAAAAGGCAAAGCCGGGTACAAAAATATCTTTTGGAGACGGAATCCTGACCGGAGAAGTTATTGATATCGTAGAAGAGGGAAACCGTCTGATTCAGTTTCATTATGAGGGGATTTTTGAAGAGATCTTAGACCGGCTCGGACAGATGCCGCTGCCGCCTTACATCACTCATCAGCTCAAAGACCGCAACCGTTACCAGACTGTGTATGCAAAGTATGACGGATCTGCGGCTGCACCGACAGCGGGGCTTCATTTCACGAAGGAACTGCTTGCGGAAATAAAAGAGATGGGGATAGAGATCGCGGAGGTGACGCTTCATGTCGGTCTTGGTACTTTTCGGCCGGTCAAGGAGGATGATGTGCTGGAGCATCATATGCACTCTGAATTTTACCGGATCGAGCAGAAAGAGGCAGATAAGATCAACCGTGCGAAAAGAGAGGGACATCGCGTGATCGCGGTTGGAACGACCAGCACACGGACGATGGAAGCAGCAGCGGATGAGCAGGGCTTTCTTACCGAAAAGAGTGGCTGGACGGAGATTTTTATTTATCCGGGCTATCGTTACAAAGTGATCGACGGACTTATCACAAACTTCCATCTGCCGGAGTCGACGCTTGTCATGCTTGTCGCTGCACTGACCGGGCGTGAGAACATTTTAAATGCTTACCGTGTGGCGGTAAAGGAAAAATATCGTTTCTTCAGTTTTGGTGATGCCATGTTTCTGGAAAACCGGGAACTTTTGTACAATCCGGACGCAACATACAATTCCTGTTTCTTTGATGAACAGGGAGAACTCTGTGTACCGGAAGAAGAGTATGAAAAAGCAGCAGCGGATTATAAAAAGCAGAAGCTTGTTGATACGAAGGCCGCGTGGGATGCTTATCATAAACCGGAATGGAGTTATGACAGATCCAAAGCGTGGTGTGAAGAACACTCGGCAAATCATAGATTTTAAAAAAAGAGCAGTTTCCTTTTTGGGAAGCTGCTCTTTTTAGCGATAAGAAAAATTATAACCGGTTTAAGTCGTGATAAAATTCCGGATAGGAAATATTGACACATTCTCCGTCTTCAATCTCACAACTTCCGCCACAGGCGAGTGCCGCAACCGCAAAAGACATGGCAATGCGGTGATCCAGATGGGAATGGATCTGTGCCGGATGAAGCGCACGACCGCCGCGAATGATCATTCCGTCTTCGGCAGGGGTGACATCACCGCCCATAGCCAGCAGATTTTCGGTAACAGTATCGATACGGTTGGATTCCTTGACTTTTAATTCTGCCGCGTCACGGATCGTGGTCGTACCGTCGGCAAAGGCAGCCATGACGGCGATGACCGGAAGCTCATCGATCAGTGTCGGGATGATCTCCCCTTCGATCGTGGTTCCGTGCAGGGAAGAAGTGCGCACAAGAAGATCGCAGACCGGCTCGCCGGAGACCGTACGGCAGTTTAATCGTTCGATATTGCCGCCCATAGCGTCCGCTACCCGTAAAATACCGTCTCTGGTCGGATTGATGCCGACATTTTTGATCAATACTTCAGAATTCGGTACGATGAGTCCTGCGGCAATGAAATAGGCAGCAGAAGAGATGTCTCCCGGGACTTCGATCTTCTGACCGCTTAAAACCGGCTCAGGCTGGATGGATGCGGTAGTTCCATGGGAGGAAATATCCGCGCCGAAAGCTGAGAGCATAAGCTCGGTATGATTCCGGGAAAGCACCGGTTCGGTAACAGAAGTTTCGCCATCTGCATAAAGACCTGCCAGAAGTACACAGGATTTTACCTGCGCGGAGGCAACCGGGGAATCGTAGTGGATCCCTTTTAATTTTTTTCCGTGGATCGTAAGCGGCGCACAGCCGTTTCCGTTTTCGTTCGTGATATCTGCGCCCATCCGGGTGAGTGGGGTAATGATCCGGTTCATCGGACGGGATTCAATGGAAGCATCTCCGTCCAAAACAGAAGAAAAGTCCTGACCGGCGAGGATCCCGGAGATCAGTCTGGTTGTTGTTCCGCTGTTTCCGACATCGAGTGTCTGCGCCGGCGCTGTAAGGCCATGCAGTCCTTTTCCGTGAATGCGGATCGTATCGTGGTCACGCTCTATCGCGATTCCCATATTCTGAAAACAGGCGATCGTAGAGAGGCAGTCGGCACCCTCTAAAAAATGGGTTACCTCTGTCATGCCATCTGAGATAGAACCGAACATAATAGAACGGTGTGAGATGGATTTGTCACCTGGGATCGTTACTTCTCCGTGAAGGGAAGATTTTGCGTGGATTTCTATCATATCAGTGTATCCTTTCCATTCGATAAAACATTAACGTTCGTAAACAGTATAATGATATTTTTTTAACAGGTCAATGGCTGTGTTTAAGGCGTCCTGTTCATACATCTCAATATGGAGAACGCCGTTTTCAAATTCCCTGTTATGGAGAATGCCAATATTTTTGATACTCAAATTGTTGCTTGCGAGGATCGTTGCGATCGTGGCAATACCGCCTGCCTCGTCGATCAGGTCACAGTAAAATTCGTATACTTTTTTGATCGGGCCGGATTTTGCGATCGTAATGGAATCGCGGTAATCTTTGGCGGCGGAAAAGAAATCGAAGATCTTTTCGGTATCCTTATTTTCAACCAGAGCGCGTATATCCCCAAGAGCATCTGTGTAGCGGTCGATCAGCTTTAAGATCTGATCCCGGTTGGAAAGACAGATATGCTGCCACATGACAGGAGAAGAGGATGCGATTCTTGTAATATCACGAAAACCGCCCGCCGCGATCGTTTTCATCGTCTCATCGTCATTATCGATCGAAGAGATAAGATTGACGAGTGTGGCGGCAATGACGTGCGGCAGATGACTGATGGACGCGGTCGCGTAATCGTGTTCCTCGTAGCCGAGGATCAGCGTCTGCGCACCGAGTGACGCAATGTACTGCTGAAAAGCGTGCAGCGTATCCGGCGCAGTCTTTGCCGTCGGGGTCAGGATATAATATGCGTTTTCCAAAAGATAGGAAGTGGCGTTTGCGTATCCGGTCTTTTCCGAACCGGTCATGGGATGTCCGCCGATAAAAACGTCTTCCATATCAAGTTCACAGACTGCACGGTGAATGTCGCCCTTGACACTTCCGACATCCGTGATAATGCAGCCCTTCTTTATGACAGACTTCAACTGCTTCAAGTAAATGAGATTCTGTTTGACCGGACAGCATAAAAAGATCAGATCGCAGTCCGAAAAATCGGAGACAGGAAGCAGCTCATCATTTTTTATTGTGTGATCTGCATATGCTTCCGCGACCGTGGAGCGATGTCCTGCGGTCGCGATCATTTCTGTGTCCGGATAAATACGTTTGATGGTCTTTGCAATGGAGCCGCCGATCAGGCCGAGTCCGATAAAACCGATCTTCGAAAACTCCATTACAGTGTCCTCCCGGCGAGTTTCGCGTATGGACGGATGTGTTCCATAACAGAGTCAAACTGTTCAAAAGTAAGAGACTGCGGACCATCGGAAAGCGCGTGAGCCGGATCATTGTGAACTTCGATCATAAGTCCGTCCGCACCGCAGGCAACAGCTGCCTTCGCAAGCGGCTCTACATAGGAGCGCACACCGGTGGCATGGCTAGGATCTACGATGACCGGAAGATGGGTGCGTTCTTTTAATACGCATACCGCGCTCAGATCCAGTGTGTTTCTGGTGGATGTCTCGTAAGTACGGATACCGCGTTCGCAGAGCGCAACATTCTGGCTTCCGGAAGCCATGATGTACTCAGCAGCATTCAGCCATTCATCGATGGTGGCAGAGAGACCGCGTTTTAAGAGAACCGGAAGACCGGTTTTTCCGACTTCTTTTAACAGTTCGAAATTCTGCATATTTCTTGCGCCGACCTGAAGCATGCTGACATATTTTACTGCAGATTCTACTGCATGCGCGCTTGTAACTTCACAGATCGTTGCAAGACCGGTCTCATCGGAAGCGGTCTTCATGTATCTTAAACCTTCTTCCTCAAGTCCCTGGAAAGAGTACGGGGAAGTACGCGGTTTGTATGCGCCTCCACGCAGAATGGTGGCACCGGCTTTTTTTACCGCTCTTGCGATGCACAGTAACTGTTCTTCTGTTTCAACGGCACATGGGCCGGACATGATCGTGAGGTTGTCCGGACCGATAAAAGTATTCTTCACTGCAAAGGATGTCGGTTCCGGATGGAATTTCTTGTTTGCGAGTTTGTAGCTTTCGGTGATCGGAACGACCTTCTGAACAGAGTTCTCGGCTGCGATCGCGTCAACATCGAGCTTTGTCTTGTCACCGATCACACCGACGATCGTAACTTCCTCGCCGACGGAGAGATGGGTCTTTAATCCTGCATTTTCAATTTTTGCGACAATCTTTGTGACATCGTCTTTTGCTGCATCCTGTTTCATTACAATAATCATGATATATATACTCCTTTAACATTTCGTAGTCTTTTGTCAGTTACTACTATACGGATTTTTATTTCGTAAGTCAACACTTTAAAGTGAAAAAGTATTGCGCTTGACGTTTACAGATTGTTCATAATGTAGCAATACGGAGGAAAGAAATAAGTAGTATTCTACATAATAGATAGAGAAAAATTATTCACCAAAAAATAAAATTAGATATTTTGCATAATTATATTGAAAAAGTATCTGGAATTTAGTAAAATATACACATAAAATAAATGATAGAGATGGATATCATATATCATGAAATATGTGGGAGGTATTTACTATGAATGTTTACACAACGGACAAAATCAGAAACGTAGTTTTACTTGGACACGGCGGATGCGGAAAAACAAGTCTGGTAGAAGCGATGGCGTATCTTTCCGGAAAAATTACCAGAATGGGAAAAGTTGAGGATGGGAATACCATAAGTGATTATGATAAAGAAGAGATCAACAGACTTTTTTCGATCAATACATCGATTGTTCCGATTTTATGGGAAGACAATAAGATTAATATTTTAGATACACCCGGATATTTCGATTTTATCGGAGAGACGGAGGAAGCAGTCAGCGTCGCGGATGCCGCGATCATTGTTGTATCCGGAAAAGCCGGGATCGAGGTCGGCACCAGAAGGGCATGGGAGATCTGTGAAAAATACAGACTGCCCCGGATGTTTTTCGTAACGGATATGGATATTGACAGCGCAAGCTTCAGACAGGTAGTGGAAGATCTGCAGCAACTCTACGGAAAACGTATTGCACCGTTCCACCTGCCGATCCGAGAAAATGAAAAATTTGTCGGTTATGTCAATGTTGTGACAAAAACGGCAAACCGCTGGAATGAAAAGGGCGATGTACTGGAATTCGAGGTTCCGGATTATTCCATGGCAAATCTGGATATCTGCCGCGACGCGCTGATGGAAGCGGTTGCGGAGACCAGCGAGGAATTTATGGATCGCTATTTTAATGGTGAGGAATTCTCGGAAGACGAGATCCGGCAGGCACTCCGTGTCAATGTTTCGGACGGAAGCATTGTTCCGATCTCCATGGGATCGAACCTTCTGGCACAGGGTATGTATACACTGTTAGACGACATCATAAAATATCTGCCGAGCCCGGATAAACGGGTCTGCACCGGAATCAATGTAAAGAACAATGAAGTTTACAATGCGGATTATGATTTCGCGAAACCGAAATCAGCGTATGTGTTTAAAACGATCGCGGATCCGTTCATCGGAAAATATTCTCTGATAAAAGTAAATTCCGGTGTGTTAAAACCGGATGATGTGCTCTATAACCACCACAAAGACGCGGATGAAAAGATCGGCAAGCTGTATGTGATGAACGGCAGTAAGCCGGAAGAGGTAAAGGAGCTGCATGCAGGAGATATCGGAGCACTGGCGAAACTTACGGTTACGGCAACGACGGATTCCCTTTCTACCCGCGCAAATCCGGTAGTATATTTAAGAACCAGCATTTCAACGCCGTATACGGCAAAACGTTATCTGGCGAAAAACAAAGGGGATGAAGATAAGATCTCCCAGTCACTCCAGAAACTGATGGCGGAGGATCTGACGTTAAAGGCAGTCAATGACAGCGAGAACGGACAGACGCTTTTATATGGAATGGGAGATCAGCATTTAGAGATCGTAGCTGCAAAACTCAAAAACCGTTACAAAGTGGAGATCGAACTGAAACGGCCGAGAGTTGCGTTCCGTGAAACGATCTTAAAGAAAGCGGATGTGGAATACAAATATAAAAAGCAGTCCGGAGGACATGGCCAGTACGGACATGTAAAGATGACCTTTGAACCGTCCGGCAACCTCTCGGAGGCATATGAGTTCTCACAGACCGTAGTCGGAGGAGCGGTACCGAAAAATTATTTCCCGGCTGTGGAAAAGGGAATCGAGGAAGCGGTTAAAAAAGGACCTCTTGCAGCTTACCCGGTAGTCGGGGTCAAAGCGGTACTGTATGATGGCTCCTACCATCCGGTAGACTCTTCGGAGATGGCATTTAAGGTTGCGGCAGGCCAGGCGTTCAAAAAGGGCTTTATGGAGGCGTCTCCGGTTCTGTTAGAGCCGATCGCCACATTAAAAGTGGTTGTGCCGGAGATCTTCACCGGAGATATCATGGGAGATCTGAATAAACGCAGGGCAAGAGTGGTTGGAATGAATCCGAAGGAGGATGAAAAACAGGAGATCGTAGCGGAGATCCCGTATATGGAACTGTATGGATACAATACCGATTTACGTTCCATGACCGGAGGACGCGGAGATTACTCCTATGAATTCGCAAGATATGAGAAAGCACCGGCGGATGTACAGCAAAAAGAAGTAGAGGAAAGAGCAGGAAAGGCAGAAACAATGGAATCATAAAACAAGTTCCGGCATCATAGGAAAGGCAGGCGCATGGATATGAAAAAAGAAAGATCTTTATTCGCAGTATTTCTGATCATGGTATTTTTACTTGAAGCGGCAGACACTGTCCAGGCATGTGACGTGACACCGTCCGTTGCTTTCGGGGAAGACTATGGGATTGAAATCTGCACCGATGGAAATGCGTCTGCCGAAGATGGAACTTACCGGGTAAACTACATATTAAACGGCGGAGTCAACATCTGGATGAACCCGGATTTCTACGAGGAAGAAGATCTGCCGATCACACTGCATGTACCGGCGCGAAGCGGTTACAATTTCGCAGGCTGGTATCTGGAAAGCAATTACCGGACAAAAGTGACACAGCTGACCGAAGATACCCTCGGAGATGTGACACTGTTCGCGAAATGGACCAGAACGATCGATGATGAGAGCAGTGTGCAGATGTATTCCTATAATACCGGATCTTCCATAAGCGGTACGGATCGTGAGTTAAAAAACTGCGAATATTCTTTTTTACAGCAGATCGAAATTCCGGGAATGCCGTCAACCAGAGAGGAAGACTGGATCAGTAACCGTATTTCCGACACGAACCAGTGTCCGCAGGGCATCTGTATGACCGATGATTACGTTATGGTGACAGCGTACAGCGTTGGAAAAAAAGAAGTGGGATCGTTACATGTGTTTGACCGGGAGACCGGAGAATATCTCGTCACTCTCGGCATGAAAAAGGAAAGCCATCTGGGGGGTATCACATTCGACGGAAACAGCCTGTGGGTATGCCATTCCGACAATCAGACCTTAGAGCGGATCCCGTATGGATTCGTCAAACGTCTGGCAGACCAGAAGCTCCAGTCGTGTGTGGATTGCAGTGACTCGATCACAGCATATAAAGTGGCAAACCGCCCGTCCTGCATCACTTATTATGACGGAAGACTTTATGTCGCGACGGAAACGCGTTTCTTTAATTCCAAAATGATCGCTTACCAGTTTGACGGCGAAAAATTACAGCAGAAGGAAGAATACCGGATCCCGAACAAAGTGCAGGGGGTTGCGTTTGATGAGGATGGAACGGTGTTTATGAGCACTTCCCATGGCAGAACAAAATCCTCTTATTTAAAGGTATATGATTCACTTCGCACCATGGACGAAAAACCTACAAAGCCGTATGTCAAGGTGGAAATGCCACCGTGTTCCGAGGAGATTGAGATCGCGGACGGAAACATTTATGTATTGTTTGAATCTGCCGGAGGAAAGTATTTTGAAGGAACGGACGGAAACGGAACGAGTATTTCACCGATTGACAAGATTCTTGCGATAAACGCAAGCTCTTTCTTGACAAATTGATTCGGTGTGATAAAATTTGAAAGGTGTACATGGATTGTCATGTACACCTTTTGTGTGAGTATTTCCTGACGGCAGAAAAGAGTGCTGCTGCCAGAAAAAAGAAATATACAAATTCCGAAAAAATGCAGGAGGAAGTTAAAAATGGCAGAACCTTATAACCACAGAGCGGTGGAACAAAAATGGCGTAAGATCTGGGAAGAACATCCGGTCAACGTCAATGATGGCAAAAAGCCGAAATATTATTGTCTGGATATGTTCCCGTATCCGTCCGGAAACGGATTACATGTCGGACACTGGAGAGGATATGTGATCTCTGATGTGTGGAGTCGTTACAAGCTCTTACACGGATATTATGTGATTCATCCGATGGGATGGGATGCCTTCGGTCTTCCGGCAGAAAATTACGCGATCAAGATGGGCGAACATCCGTCGAAATCCACAGCGGACAATATCGCGAACATCAAGCGTCAGATCAAGGAGATCGCGGCAGTTTACGACTGGGATATGGAAGTAAATACCACAGATCCGAATTTCTATAAATGGACACAGTGGATCTTTGTACAGATGTTCAAAAAGGGACTTGCCTATGAGAAGGAAATGCCGATCAACTGGTGCCCGTCCTGTAAGACCGGTCTTGCAAATGAAGAAGTTGTAAACGGAAAATGCGAACGCTGCGGCGCGGATGTTACCAAGAAAAATTTAAAACAGTGGATGCTCAAGATCACAGCATACGCGGATCGTCTGCTTGCAGATCTTGACAAGCTTGACTGGCCGGAGAAAGTAAAGAAGATGCAGACTGACTGGATCGGAAAATCTCACGGCGCAGAGGTTGATTTTAAAGTAGACGGAACCGACAAAAAGATCACGGTCTACACGACAAGACCGGATACCCTGCATGGCTGTACCTTTATGGTTATGGCACCGGAGCATGCAATGGCAAAAGATCTGGCAACGGATGAGACGAGAAAAGCGGTTGAGGATTATATCTATGAGACTTCCTTAAAGTCTTCCGTAGACCGCTTACAGGGCAAGGAAAAGACCGGTGTGTTCACAGGCTCCTATGCGATCAACCCGATCAACGGAAAGAAGATCCCAATCTATCTTGCAAACTATGTACTTGCGGATTACGGTACCGGCGCGGTAATGTGTGTACCGGCGCATGATGACCGTGACTTTGAATTCGCGACAAAATATAATATTCCGATTATTCCGGTTATTTCAAAAGACGGAAATGCAATGGAAAATATGACAGAAGCGTACACAGATGCTTCCGGTATCATGATCAATTCCGGTGACTGGAACGGCATGGAATCAGCGGTACTGAAAAAAGAAGCACCGATGATGATCGAGAAGATGGGCATCGGAAAGGCAACAACCAACTACAAGCTGCGTGACTGGGTATTCTCCAGACAGCGTTACTGGGGAGAACCCATCCCGATCGTACACTGCCCGGACTGTGGTTGCGTGCCGGTACCGGAAGAAGAGCTTCCGCTGCTTTTGCCGGATGTAAAATCCTATGAACCGACCGGAACCGGAGAATCACCGCTTGCGGCGATCGATGAGTGGGTAAATACGACCTGTCCGAAATGTGGAAAGCCGGCGAAACGTGAGACCAATACCATGCCTCAGTGGGCTGGATCTTCCTGGTATTTCCTGCGTTATGTAGACAACAAGAACGATAAGGAACTGGTTTCCAGAGAAAAAGCGGACAAGTATCTGCCGGTTGACATGTACATCGGTGGTGTGGAACATGCGGTACTGCATCTTCTGTACTCCAGATTCTACACAAAATTCCTGTGTGACATCGGAGTGATCGATTTTGATGAACCGTTTATCAAACTCTTCAATCAGGGTATGATCACCGGAAAGAACGGAATCAAAATGAGCAAGTCCAAGGGAAATGTCATTTCCCCGGATGATCTGGTCAGAGATTACGGCTGTGACGCGTTAAGACTGTATGAGCTTTTCGTTGGACCGCCGGAACTCGATTCCGAATGGGATGACAGAGGTATCGATGGTGTATACCGTTTCATTACCCGTTTCTGGAAGCTTGTGATGGAACAGAAAGATGCCGGAGTCGAAGAGACAAAGGAACTGGTAAAGATCCGTCACCGTATGGTTTACGATATCACAACCCGTCTGGAGAGCTTCAGTTTGAATACCGTTATTTCCGGTTTCATGGAATATAACAACAAGCTCATCGATATGGCGAAAAACGGCGGCGTAGATAGAGAAACTTTAGAGACCTATGTAATTTTACTTGCTCCGTTCGCACCGCATATCGCAGAAGAACTGTGGAGCCAGCTCGGTCATACGGATTCCGTATTCCATACTTCCTGGCCGGCATATGATGAAGCGGCAATGGAAGATGATGAAGTTGAGATCGCGGTTCAGATCAACGGAAAGACCAAAGCGACCGTTACACTTGCAAAGGATGTGGCGAAAGATGAGGCGCTTGCGGCAGGAAAGGCTGCACTGGGCGACAAACTGACCGGAAATATCATAAAAGAAATTTATGTACCGGGCAAGATCATCAATATCGTAGCGAAATAAAAATAAAAGATAAAAGAGCTGTGGAAATGCGAGACTTATTTTCACAGCTCTTTTTCTGTCAGCGTTTCTTCATCTGCTGCATCATTAGGAACTGCTGCGCCATTTTTAACATTTTGTCGGTGCGCGTGGCTTCTTCCTTTGACATATTCTGCTTTAACACTTCGATCAAAAGAGAGCTTTCTTCTTTGGAAAAGGAAATGTTTTTTCCCTTTGCCGTCTGGATCGCCTGCATAAGGCTCTGCGCGGCGGAGTTCGCGTTGTTTCCGTGATCCGCCATCGCGAATTCGATCAGAAACTGCTTTTTTTCTTCGGAGAGCTGCTGAAACTGTGGCAGCATGGTGAGAAATGAGATATCCATAATTGATTTCCTTTCTGATAGATCTGTTTTAGTTGAAGAGCACCTCGTAAGTGGAGAGCATCTGGATCATATTGAGTGCCATATCGATGTTCTCCTGCTCTTTGGGTGTGCAGTAGCCACGAATGTCAGCGAGCATCTGCGATATCCGCTCCTGTGGGTCGGTGGAGGAGCATACCTGCATGGAGGGAGCTTTTCCGTTAAACAGAGAAGCTGTTTTCTGCAGTTCCATAAATTTTATCATGAGCGCGAACATACGCTGCTGACCGGGCATGAGATAGGGAATCATTGTCTTGAAGATCATAAGTTCCCTGCTTTGCAGCTCCCGGTCGAAAGGAGTAAAGGTAGATTCATTTTCCATAAAGTTGTCTTGGACCATCCTTTTTTGTTTTATTCTATGAGACAGATGGAATGCCTATGCCCAAAACCGGAAGACGGCATATAATAAAAAAGGAGGGAAAAATATGAAAAAACTTGTGATCGAAGGCAATGATGTCTATGAAATAGATGAGGAGTGCATCCGGCAGAAGCAGAAAGAGAAAGAAAGTGGAAAGGAAAAAGAGGACTTGAAATAAGCCCTCTTTTTCCTGCTTTAAGACTGACCGGATCAGCAGCCGAAGCCACAGCCGTTTCCGTTGCCACATCCGCCACAGCAGAAGAGCAAAAGGATGATCCAGATGCAGCTGTTGTTTCCACCACAGCTGTCGTTTCCGCAACCGCCGAAGCCATTGCCATTACCACAGCAGCAGAAGAGTAAAATCAGGATAATGAGCCAGGAACAGTTGTTTCCATTGCCACATCCGCTTTCACATCCACATCCACAGTTTGTTGCTGCTAAATCACTCATATTGTAACCTCCAGGTTTTGATTTACAATTCATCATATGTGGGCTGCTTGTATGTGTTTCCGGTACCAAATGCAAAAATAGAAAACTTTTCGGGTGACGGAAGAATATGCGCCAAAACAGTCGGAAAAACCGGAGAAAAATAAATAAACATACACACAACGTGCATAAAAATAAAATAATTCAAATCTCGTATTGACAAATACAAGTATAATTGTATACAATAATACAAGAAGCAAAGGCAAAGGAGATTGTTGATATGAGAGAAGTTGTAATGAACGATAAGACGAATCTGCTTCAGTTAGAGGAGCATTTTTACCAGCTTGCAGACGTAACAGAGCCGAATACATTCCGAAATCTGTTTCCATATACGGAGATTCCGAAGATTGCATTCAATGACCGTATTGTGCCGCATAATATGCCGGAGGAGATCTGGATCACGGACACAACCTTCCGTGACGGACAGCAGTCGAGAGCACCGTATACGACAGAGCAGATCGTGACGATTTACGATTATCTCCATAAACTTGGCGGACCGAAAGGAAAGATCCGTCAGAGTGAGTTTTTCCTTTACAGTAAAAAAGACCGCGACGCGGTATATAAATGTCTGGAACGCGGATATAAGTTCCCGGAAGTTACAAGCTGGATCCGCGCGAGCAAACAGGATTTCCAGTTGGTAAAAGATCTCGGACTGCGTGAGACCGGTATCCTGGTCAGCTGCTCGGATTATCATATTTTCTATAAGATGAAGATGACGAGACGCGAAGTTATGAACCTGTACTTGAGTGTCATCCGTGAATGTCTGGAGACCGGGATCAGCCCACGCTGCCATCTGGAGGACATCACGCGTTCGGATATCTATGGTTTTGTGATCCCGTTCTGTCTGGAACTCATGAAACTGATGGATGAGTATAAGATCCCGATCAAGGTGCGTGTCTGTGACACGATGGGATATGGCGTGAATTTCCCGGGTGCCGTGATACCGAGAAGTATCCCGGGCATCATTTACGGACTTACCACACATGCCGGTGTGCCGAGCGAACTGATCGAATTCCACGGACACAATGATTTCTATAAGGCAGTCAACAACTCGACGACTGCATGGCTGTATGGCGCGTCCGGCGTCAACTGCGCACTGTTTGGAATCGGTGAGCGTACCGGAAATACACCGCTTGAGGCAATGGTATTTGAGTATGCGCAGCTGCGTGGAACGCTGGATGGCATGGACACCACGGTCATCACAGAACTTGCGGAGTATTATGAAAAAGAACTGAATTACCATATCCCGGATCGTACGCCGTTTGTCGGAAAGAATTTCAATGTCACAAGAGCCGGCATTCATGCGGATGGCCTGTTAAAGAATGAGGAGATCTACAATATTTTCGATACCGAAAAATTCCTAAACCGTCCGGCACTGGTATCGGTATCCAATACCTCCGGACTTGCTGGAATCGCACACTGGATCAATTCCTACTATCGTCTGAGCAAGGACAGATGGGTGGATAAGAATTCCGAGCTGGTAAAGATGATCAAAGAATGGGTAGATAAGCAGTATGAAGAAGGCCGTGTAACTGTTCTTACAGACAATGAACTTGTAGTTGAGATTACGGACTGCTGCAAGAAGCTGGGTATTGTATTATAAAAAAGGGAGGCTATGATGTGGCTGATGACAGATACTCTTTGAGTACCAAAGTATTTCATACGATAAGAGAGGACATATTATCAGGAAAATACCGCTATAATGAGGAGTTAAAGGAAAAGACGATCGGGGATGAATTAGGTGTCAGCCGTACGCCGGTGCGGGAAGCGCTGCGCCAGCTGGAACTGGAAGGACTGGTAACGATCATTCCAAACAAGGGAGCCTATGTGGTCGGAATTTCCAAAGAGGATATCCAGGATATCTATGAGATCCGTTCGAGGCTGGAAGGGCTGTGCGCGAAGTGGGCATGCAGCCATATCACGAAAGAACAGCTGGATGAACTGGAGGAAAACATCTATCTCTCGGAATTTCATGCGGGAAAAGAGGGGCATGCGGAGCAGATCTTAGAGCTGGATAATAAGTTTCATGAGATCTTATACGAGGCATCTGAAAGCCCGGTATTAAAACATACGCTGTCAGATTTTCACCATTATGTGCAGCGGGTGCGCAAGATCACGCTGGCAGATCCGAAACGGGCGGTCGCGTCCAATGAGGAGCACCGCAAGATCGTTGAGGCATTAAAGGCGAAGGACAGCAAAAAAGCGGAGGAACTTGCAACGATCCATATGATGAACACGATCCAGAACATGGATCAGTATGGATGGGATAATTTATTAAAATAAAAAATATTGGAGGAAGCGAACATGGAAAAAATCAAGATGAGCACACCGTTGGTAGAGATGGATGGAGATGAAATGACCAGAATTCTCTGGCAGATGATCAAGGATGAATTACTTCTTCCGTTCATTGATTTAAAGACGGAATACTATGACCTTGGACTGGAACACAGAAACGAGACAAACGATCAGGTCACCGTGGATTCAGCCAATGCCACAAAGAAATACGGCGTTGCGGTAAAATGTGCGACCATCACACCGAATGCGGCGCGTATGACCGAATATAACTTAAAAGAAATGTGGAAGAGCCCGAACGGAACGATCCGTGCCATCCTTGACGGAACCGTATTTCGCGCTCCGATTCAGGTAAAAGGCATTGAGCCGTGTGTAAAGAACTGGAAAAAGCCGATCACGATCGCGAGACATGCGTATGGTGATGTATATAAAAACGTGGAAATGAAAGTGCCGGGTGCAGGTGTTGCGGAACTGGTGTTTACTGCGGAAGATGGAACCGTGACAAGAGAGACCATCCATGAATTTAAAGGACCGGGCGTGATCCAGGGTCAGCATAACTTAGACGGCTCGATCGAGAGCTTTGCAAGAAGCTGCTTTAAGTACGCGCTCGATACCAAACAGGATCTGTGGTTTGCAACCAAAGATACTATCTCTAAAAAATACGATCATACGTTTAAGGATATTTTCGCGGATGTTTTTGAAAAAGAGTTTAAAGCCAAATTTGATGAGGCTGGAATTGAGTATTTCTATACACTGATCGATGACGCGGTTGCCCGTGTTATGAAATCAGAGGGGGGATTTATCTGGGCTTGCAAGAACTATGACGGAGATGTCATGAGCGATATGATCTCCTCCGCGTGCGGCTCACTTGCCATGATGACTTCCGTACTGGTTTCCCCGCAGGGCTACTATGAATATGAAGCGGCACACGGAACGGTTCAGCGTCATTATTACAAACATTTAAAAGGTGAGGAAACATCCACAAACTCCGTTGCCACCATTTTTGCATGGAGTGGAGCACTCAGAAAGCGCGGAGAATTGGATCAGATCCCGGAACTTGTGAATTTTGCAGATAAACTGGAAAAGGCTTGCCTTACCACCATTGAATCTGGTAAAATGACAAAGGATCTGGCACTGATCACCTCATTGCAGGATCCGACCGTATTAAACAGCGAGAATTTTATTAAAGCAATAAGAGAAACATTAGAGGCATCCCTTTCCTAACTGGAAGGGATGTCCCTTTTAGGAGGAAATTATGATCTTAGCCTGTCAGAATATCAGTAAATCCTTTGGGACAGACGAAATAATAAAAAACGCGTCTTTTCATATCGAGGAAAATGAAAAGGCGGCGATCGTCGGGATCAACGGCGCCGGAAAATCAACCATGTTAAAGATCATCATGCAGGAGATCGATGCGGATGAGGGAACGGTGACGGTTGCGAAGGGAAAGACGATCGGTTATCTGGCACAGCATCAGGAACAGGATTCGGACAAAACGATCTACGAGGAAGTGCTTTCCGTCAAACAGCCGGTGATCGAGATGGAAAAACGCCTGCGGGCGATGGAAGATGCCATGAATGGCTGTGACGCGGATGAGATGGAAAAACTGCTTGCCGATTATAATAAACTGAACCATGAATTTGAACTGCAGGAAGGCTATGCGTATAAAAGTGAAGTAACGGGCGTCTTAAAGGGACTCGGCTTTGGAGAGGAAGATTTTGACAAGAAAATGTCGGAACTTTCCGGCGGACAGAAGACCAGAGTCGCTTTGGGACGTCTTTTGGTGACAAAACCGGATATCATTCTCCTCGATGAGCCGACCAACCACCTGGATATGAATTCAATCGCATGGCTGGAAACCTATCTGATGAATTATAAAGGGGCAGTCATCATCGTATCGCATGACCGGTATTTCCTTGACCGGGTCGTGACAAAGGTGATCGAGGTGTTCCAGCACCGGGTTTCGGTCTTCCTTGGAAATTATTCCGACTACGCCGTAAAAAAGAAAAGCGCCAGAGAGGCACTGCTGCGGCAGTATTACAATCAGCAGCGTGAGATCAAACATCAGGAAGAAGTGATCACAAAATTAAAATCCTTCAACCGTGAAAAATCCATCAAGCGGGCGGAAAGCCGTGAAAAAATGCTCGATAAGATGGAACGCCTGGAAAAACCGGTCGAAGACAACACGGATATCCACATTACATTAGAGCCGAATATCGTAAGTGGAAATGACGTGATGAAAGTGGAAGGACTGGCAAAGCAGTTTGACGGCAATTACCTGTTTTCCGGAATCGATTTTGAAATCAAGCGCGGAGAGCGTGTGGCGCTGATCGGCAATAACGGAACCGGAAAGACGACGATGTTAAAGATCATAAACGGTCTGATCGCGCCGGATGGCGGAGAAGTACGGCTTGGAACCAATGTTCACATCGGCTATTACGATCAGGAGCACCATGTCCTTCATATGGAAAAGACACTGGTGGAGGAGATCTCGGATGATTATCCGTATCTGAACAATACGCAGATCCGCAATGTCCTTGCCGCTTTCCTTTTTACCGGGGATGATGTGTTTAAGCGGATCGGTGACCTGAGCGGTGGAGAACGCGGACGGGTGTCCCTTGCGAAGCTGATGCTCTCGGAAGCCAATTTCCTGATCCTCGATGAGCCGACCAACCATCTGGATATCACATCAAAGGAGATTCTGGAATCTGCACTGAATCAATATACCGGAACCGTGTTTTTCGTATCGCATGACCGTTATTTTATCAATCAGACCGCAACGCGTGTCCTGGATCTTACGGGAAAAACAGTGATCAATTACATTGGAAATTACGATTACTATCTGGAAAAGCGTGAGGAACAGACGGCGTTCCATGTAACTGCCGGGCAGGCGGAAGCGCGTGTGCCGGAAAAAACAAGTGCCGTGAAAATGGACTGGGAACAGCAGAAAAAAGAGCAGGCAAGGATCCGCAAACAGGAAAATGCAATCAAAAAAGTAGAGGCGGACATTGAAGCAAAAGAACAGGCAATCGCAGAGATCGATGAGAAGCTGGCAGATCCGGCAATCGCAACCAATTCGGCAAAATTAAATGAACTTGGCAGCCTGCGCGCAAAGGAGCAGGAGGCTTTGGATGAACTGTACGAGCAATGGGAGACATTGTCCTCAGAGCTCGGATAAACAAATTGTGAAAAAATTGTCGTTAAATTTTTGACACATTGACAGTCCGACCGGAAAAACATATAATAAGTACATCAATGGAATGACCAGTCAGGGGGTACTATCGTGGGAAAAGAGATTTCACAGGCAGTAATTCGCAGAATGCCGCGATATTACAGATATTTGGGAGAACTGCTCGATGAAGGCGTGGAACGTATTTCTTCCAATGAGTTGAGTTCCAGGATGCAGGTCACCGCTTCCCAGATCCGGCAGGATCTGAACAATTTTGGCGGTTTTGGACAGCAGGGCTATGGCTATAACGTGAAATATCTTTACGAAGAAATCGGAAAGATACTGGGATTGAATGAAAAACACAATATCATTGTGATCGGTGCCGGAAATCTGGGTCAGGCACTGGCAAATTATGTAAAATTTGAAAAACTCGGTTTTGTGATCATCGGACTGTTTGACGTAAACCCGGCATTAAAGGGCACGCTGGTCCGTGGGATCGAAGTGCGTATGTTAGATGAACTGGCAGATTTTGTGAAAGATCACAAGGTGGATATTGCGACGCTTACCATGCCGAAAGAGGCTGCGGATTCGGTGGCGGATCTGGTAGTCAGCCTTGGCATCCATGCAATATGGAACTTCGCGCATGTGGATCTTCAGGTGCTGGATGAGAATGTTGTAGTAGAGAATGTACATCTCTCCGATAGCCTGATGCAGTTGTCTTATAACATTGTAAAGAGTCATACGAAAGAATAAAACATAAGGTGCAAAAGATATATGGGGGACAAAAAAGAATTTAAAGAAGCATTGTCCGGCAAAAAAGTGCCGTTACTTACCCTGGATCAGAAGTGGCATCAGTTGTTTGAACGAAACGGAAAACCTATCCGGGTACAGAGGCTTGAGGATAAGATCAAGGGGCTGTTGACGAAACAGGCGCGGGCAAATCAGAAATATCAGGATCTGAAAAAATTAAAAAATACGCTGATGGACAATATCGTTTTGAATATGAAGGGAACGGAAGAAAATCAGGGAGATACGGTATCGGCAAAACGACTGGAGGAGGATCGCAGGCTGATCGATGAGATCAACGGAAAGATTGCGGCCTGCGAAAAGGAGCTGGACGAGATCCCTGAAAAAATAGACGAACTGAACCGTACCCTGATGTTGGAGACGATGGATTATTGTTACCGCGAGATGAAAAGCAATGCGGAGCAGATCAAATTTTTGTCAGACTGGCTTGCAAGAACAAGGCGGGAGATCAAAAAGAATGTCGTGATCAAGCAGAACAGGGAGATCATGAACCGGCAGCTTTATGCGTATATGCATGATATCTTCGGTGCGGACGTGATCGATATCTTTGATCTGAAATACCACAGTCCGGGGGGAGATTTTGACGATGACCCGGAAGAAAAAGAATGATCGATGGAGACGCTTCGCCGGAGGGCGGGGCGTTTTTTAAAGAGGTGACAGGATGGAATACCTTGTAAACGCGCGGGAAATGAAAAACTGCGACAAAAATACGATTGAATTTTATAAGATGTCATCTGACGTGCTGATGGAGCGGGCGGCGCTTGCGGTTGTGAAAAAGATCAGACAGCAGGGGTATGACACGACACAGGTGCTTGTGGTATGCGGGACCGGAAATAATGGCGGCGACGGAGTAGCCGTTGCGCGCATTCTGTATGAACAGGGCGTTTCGACGCGTATCCTGCTTGCAGACGCGTCACACGCATATTCGGATGGCATGAAAAACCAGCTTGCCATAGCAGAAAACTATGGAGTCCCGATACTGACGGAATGGGAAGAAGCTGCGGATACACTGATCGTTGACGCAATCTTCGGGATCGGGCTTTCGAGACAGATCGAGGGAAAGACGGCAGATCTGATCCGGAAGATAAATGAAAAAAATGTGCCGGTTGTCGCGGTGGACATTGCGTCCGGGATCTCTGCGGACAATGGAGCGGTACTTGGCTGCGCCGTGAAAGCGGATATGACGGTCACATTCGCGTTTAAAAAGTTAGGGCAGCTGTTATATCCGGGAGCAGACTATACCGGAAAGCTTTTTGTATGTGATATCGGGATCACAAAAAAGAGCTGGTTAGAGAAAAAGCCCTCTTATTTCGCACTGGAAAAAGAGGATTTAAAGAATCTTCCGAAACGCGAAAACAGATCCAATAAAGGAAGTTATGGAAAGGTGCTTCTGATTGCAGGATCCTCGGATATGGGAGGAGCGGCGGTCTTCGCGTCTGCGGCGGCGTATGCGTCGGGCTGCGGACTGGTCAAAGTAGTTACCGCGGAGGAAAACCGCACGGCACTGCTTACCAAAGTCCCGGAGGCAATCCTTTCCACCTATGCGGGAAAGAAGCTTGACCGGAATGAACTGATAACGTCTGTGAAATGGGCAGATGTGGTTGCGATCGGCCCCGGGATCGGGACAGATACCGTGGCACGGGAAATGGTAAAGACCGTGCTTGAGGTGGCTGCCGTCCCGATCGTTATGGATGCGGATGCCTTAAACATCCTTTCGGAAGATATCAATGTCCTGTTAAGACCACACACCGAGCTTATCGTGACACCGCATCCGGGCGAAATGGCAAGGCTTGCCTGCGCGTCGGTATCGTATGTCAAAGATAACCTGATCGCGCAGGCGGAGGAATTTGCGCGCGCGTACAATGTCATATGCGTGTTAAAGGACGCGAGGACGGTATGTGCCATTCCCTATGGAAAGACATATTTAAATCTGACCGGGAACCATGGCATGGCGACGGCGGGAAGCGGGGATGTGCTCTGCGGACTGATCGCCGGGCTTACGGCACAGGGGATACAGCCGGAATCGGCGGCACCGCTTGGTGTCTGTATCCACGGGCTTGCAGGGGATATCATGGCAAAAAAGACCGGGTATCACGGCCTGATGGCGGGTGATCTGCCGGCAGGAATCAAAAAAGTAATGAAAAAATTCGAAATATAAGAAATGAAATCGAGGATGAGAAAAGTGAAAATGTATAGCAGAGTATATGCAAAAATTGATCTGGATGCGATCCACCACAATATGGAAGCCATGCACGCGTTATTGAAAGAAGATACTAAGATATTTGCCGTGATCAAGACGGACGGCTACGGACATGGCGCGGTTCCGATCGCAAAAGAAATAGAATCCCTTGATTATCTGTTCGGTTATTGTACGGCAACCGTGGAAGAGGCACTGATCCTGCGCAATCACGGGATCAAAAAGCCGATTCTGATCTTAGGATATACTTTCCCGGAGGAATATGAGGACATCGTGAAAAATGATCTGCGTCCGGCGGTATTTACGCTTGAAATGGCACAGGAATTATCGGACGTTGCCGGGCGGCTTGGCAAAGACGTCTATGTACACATCAAGGCGGATACCGGCATGAGCCGGATCGGTTTGCAGGTAAACGAAGAAAGCGCAAAGACCGTTGCAAAGATCGCGGCAATGCCGCATATGATAATGGAGGGGATCTTTACGCATTTCGCAAGAGCGGATGAGCGGGATAAGACCTCCGCACATCACCAGATGGATGAGTTCAACCGTATGATCGAGCTGTGCAAAAAAGAGGGCGTTACCTTTTCCTACCATCACTGTTCAAACAGCGCAGGTATCGTAGATATGCCGGAAGCGAATATGGATATCGTGCGCGCGGGCATTACGCTCTACGGACTCTGGCCGTCCGATGAGGTGGAAAAAGAACGCATTGATCTGCAGCCGGTTCTCTCCTTAAAGAGCCATGTCGCGTTCATCAAAAAGCTGGAAGCGGGACGCGAGATCAGCTACGGCGGGATCTACACGACAAAAGCGGAGCGCGTGATCGCAACGATCCCGGTTGGCTACGGGGACGGATATGCCAGAGGACTTTCCAATAAGGGAGAGGTGCTGATCCACGGACAGAGAGCAAAGATCTGCGGCAGAGTCTGTATGGATCAGTTTATGGTGGATGTGACGGATATCCCGCAGATTCAGGCGGGGGATGAAGTCACTCTGGTCGGAACAGACGGAACGGATGAGATCACCCTGGAGGAACTCGGAGATCTTTCGGGACGTTTTAATTATGAGTTCGCTTGCTGCCTTGGCAAACGTATTCCGCGCGTATTTTATAAGGATGGAAAGATCCTGGCGCAGAAGGATTATTTTGAAGAATAAATAAAAACACACAAGAATCTGTATACGCTCGATAAAATTGGAAATACTGCTAGTATAACCTGATATTATGGAGTGATGAAAATAATGATTCGACGTGGAGATATCTATTACGCAGATTTAAGACCGGTGGTCGGTTCGGAACAGGGCGGGATAAGACCGGTTCTGATCGTCCAGAATGATATGGGAAATAAGCACAGCCCGACCGTGATCTGTGCTGCGATCACATCGCAGATGCACAAGGCGAAGCTGCCAACGCATGTGGAGCTGGACTGCCATAAATGTGAGATCGTCAAAGATTCCGTGGTTTTGCTGGAACAGCTTCGCACGATCGACAAGCGGCGGCTGAAGGATAAAGTATGTCATCTGGACAACGAAATTTTATTTAAAGTGGATAAGGCACTGGAGATCAGTCTGGAGCTTTATACATAGATTCCTTGACTTATATGCCATAAAATGGTATATTTCAGATGTTTGTATACAAAATTGATAAAGGAGTACAGGAGATGGACGATGGCGCGAATCCCCATTTGGGAATAATCGGTCGTATAGTAAAATTTTTAAAAGAAATGTGGCACAGACTCCCGTTTGTGCAGAAAGAAGATGTGACAGAGGAAGAGATCATTTCCATGGTCAATGAAGGCCATGAGCAGGGCGTGCTTTTGGAAAGCGAAGCCGAGATGATCCATAACATCTTTGAGTTTGATGAAAAAGAAGCAAAGGATATCATGACGCACCGGAAAAACATTGCGGCACTGGATGATAAGGCAACACTGGAAGATGCCATTCATTTTATCGTGGAAAGCCGCTTTTCCCGGTGCCCGGTATATCAGGAGAGCATTGACAATATTGTCGGTATCTTACATATCAAAGAAGCGCTTGCTTTCAGCCTGAATGCTTCGCTGTACCACACACCGATCTCGGAGATCAAAGGACTGGTGCGCGAGGTGCATTTTATCCCGGAGACGCGAAACATTAATGCGCTGTTCCGTGAAATGCAGTCGGCGAAAAACCATATGGTTGTTGTCGTGGACGAATACGGACAGACGGCAGGTATTGTGGCAATGGAGGATATTTTAGAGGAGATCGTCGGAAATATCCTGGATGAACATGATGAAGAAGATATCATGATCGAAAAACAGGCGGATGGCACTTATCTTATGAACGGCATGGCGCCGCTTGAAGATGTGGCGGAAACACTGGGTCTGGAACTGGATACCGATGATTACGATACCTTAAACGGATTTCTCATTTCACTGATCGACAAGATCCCCGGGGATGATGAGGTATTTGGCGTGAAATACGGCGGATATGAGTTTGAGGTAAAACAGGTGGAAGATAAGATGATAAAATCTGTAAAAGTGCGCCGCCTGCCGGATGCAGAGGCGGATACGGATACTTCTTGTCAGCAGAACGAAAAGATGATAGAATAGTATAATACAGGAATAAATTATTAGAAAAGAGGAATTATATATGTCAGGACATTCCAAGTTTGCCAATATCAAACATAAGAAAGAGAAAAATGATGCGGCAAAAGGAAAAATCTTTACCATAATTGGAAGGGAGATCGCGATCGCGGTAAAAGAAGGCGGATCGGATCCGGCGAATAACAGCAAACTGCGTGATGTCATCGCAAAGGCAAAAGCAAACAATATGCCGAATGATACCATTGACAGAGGAATCAAAAAGGCAGCGGGAAGTGCGGATGCCGTAAACTACGAGACAGTTACATACGAAGGTTATGGACCGAGCGGTACGGCAATTATCGTAAAAGCACTGACGGACAATAAAAACCGTACAGCAGCGAATGTAAGAAACGCATTTACCAAGGGTCAGGGAAGCATTGGTACACAGGGCTGCGTTTCCTATATGTTCGATGAGAAAGGGCAGATCATCATCGCCAAAGAAGAATGCGATATGGACGCGGATGATCTTATGATGCTCGCACTGGATGCCGGAGCAGATGATTTTAACGAAGAGGACGAGGATTACGAGATCCTCACTGCGCCGGATGCATTCAGCCAGGTACGCGAGACACTGGAAAAAGAGAATATTCCAATGGCAAATGCAGAGGTTACGATGCTGCCACAGACCTATGTGGAACTTTCCGATGAAAAAGATCTTACCAATATTCAGAGAATCCTTGATCTTCTGGATGAAGATGATGATGTTCAGGAAGTATATCATAACTGGGATGAATAAAAAGTACCCGCACCCGGTATCGGGATAGATTCCTGATACGGGTG
This sequence comes from Roseburia yibonii, assembly GCF_014297335.1. Lineage (NCBI taxonomy): Bacteria > Bacillati > Bacillota > Clostridia > Lachnospirales > Lachnospiraceae > Roseburia > Roseburia yibonii. The sequence goes on along the minus strand of NZ_JACOQH010000002.1, from coordinate 315,657 downwards.
CTTTCTTGAATCATAGGAAATTCCTTCCTATGATTCAAAAACGCTCAGCGGGGATGCGCAGCTCGCGGAGATGAAGTTTATGTTGAACATACCGCTCGCGCGCGAAAGTGTGCGGTAAGCGCACACTTTATTTATTTTAGGGGGATAAAACAGATATTGTTTATCTTCTGGAGGCTTTTCATACATGGATGAAACAATTACCGGCTTTATGGATGCACTGCATGCCGTGGAAGATCCGATAAAAAATTTTAAAAAGAACACTTACGAGGCACAGTTCCGTCAGTTTGAAAAAGAACACGGAGTCTGTTTTAAAGATCTGGAGCAAAGCGTATTATCCGGCGAAGACGGCGGAACGCGAAAGCTTTCACAGATGGCGGAAATGATCGCAGAGAAAGTGGCGGAGGAGCTGCGCGCGCTTGCCAAAGAACGGTTTCGCCAAAACCGTCTGATGGATTACAATATGGTGCTCGTAACCTATTATTTCCCGGCGGCACTTGATCTGATGCCGCAGAGTGGAACGCAGTTTGTGGATCATATGATCCTGGCGTGGAAAGAGCAGTTCCCGCAGACCGATTTAAAGCCTGCGACCTTTGAGGAGATCAATGCCGGATTCCGGCAGCGCTACTGTTATATTACAACGGCAGTCTGTAAGAGCCTTGGCAAGACGGACGAGTGCTATGAGTTAAACCTGCTGCGGAATTACCGGGATGATTATCTGAGCAGACAGAAAAATGGAAAAGAACTGATCCGCCGCTATTATGATATCGCACCGACGATCGTGAAAAGGATCAACCGGAGAGAAGACTGCGCGGTGATCTATCAGGATATCTGGCAGACATACTTAAAACCATGTATTGCATATATTGAGCATGGAAAAAAGAAGGAATGTATGGATCTGTATACGAATATGGTATATGATCTGCAGGAAAAATATTTCATGTGACCAAAGGAGAAGAAAATGGGAGACAATTACAGTATTGAGACAAAATGTATCCAGTCAGGCTGGAAGCCAAAGAAGGGGGAGCCGCGGATCCTTCCAATCTATCAGAGTACAACGTTTAAATATGATACCAGTGATCAGATGGGCAGACTGTTTGATCTGGAAGAGGAAGGATATTTTTACACAAGACTGCAGAATCCGACCAACGATGCGGTCGCTGAAAAGATCGCGGAACTTGAGGGCGGCGTTGCCGCAATGCTGACATCTTCCGGACAGGCAGCCAATTATTACGCGATCTTTAATATCTGTGAGGCGGGAGATCATATCGTTGTCTCCAATTCTGTTTACGGAGGCACGTTCAATCTGTATGGCACGACGTTAAAAAAACAGGGGATTGAATGTACCTTTGTCAATCCGGATGATCCGTATGAGACGCTGTGTGAGGCATTTCGGCCGAACACCAAAGCGGTATTTGCGGAAACGATCTCGAATCCGTCACTGGTTGTACTTGATATCGAAAAATTCGCGCGGCTCGCGCATGAGCATGGCGTTCCGCTGATCGTTGACAATACGTTCGCAACTCCGATCAACTGCCGCCCGTTTACCTGGGGCGCGGATATCGTAACACATTCCACGACAAAGTATATGGACGGACATGCAATGACTGTGGGCGGCTGTATCGTTGACAGCGGAAATTTTGACTGGATGGCGCACAAAGACAAATTCCCGGGACTTACGACGCCGGATGAATCCTATCACGGCATCGTTTATGCGGAAAAATTCGGAAAGAAAGCGTACATAACAAAGGCAACCGCCCAGCTGATGCGTGACCTCGGATCGATCCCGTCTCCGATGAATGCGTTCCTCTTAAATGTGGGTCTGGAGACACTGCATCTGCGTGTGCCGAGACACTGCGAGAACGCGACAAGAGTTGCGGAGTTTTTAAACGCGCATGAGAAAGTTGCGTGGGTAAATTATGCAGGGTTAGAAGATAACAAATACCATACGCTTGCGCAGAAATATATGCCGAACGGAACCTGCGGAGTTATTTCTTTTGGTTTAAAGGGCGGCAGAGAAGTAGCGGTTCGTTTTATGGATCATTTGAAACTGGTTGCGATCGTGACGCATGTGGCGGACGCAAGAACCTGCGTGTTAAATCCGGCGAGCCATACTCACCGTCAGATGACAGACGAACAGTTAAAAGAAGCGGGAATCGAACCGGATCTGATCCGTCTTTCCGTCGGAATCGAAAACGCGGATGATATCATTGCGGATTTAAGCCAGGCAATGGAAACGGTATAACAAGATAAAGGGGGAAGCGTTCTATGAAAAAAATATTATTTGCCGCATCAGAGTGTGTGCCATTTATCAAAACAGGGGGGCTGGCAGATGTCTGCGGAGCACTGCCGAAAACATTTGACAAAAAGGAATGGGATATCCGGGTGGTAATCCCGAATTATACCTGTATCCCATGGGACTTCCGCAGCCAGTTTTCGTATGTGACACATTTTTATATGAGCTGTGGATCCTATATCCGGGACAAATATGTCGGAGTGCTGGAATATGAGCTGGATGGGATCACTTATTATTTCATCGATAACGAAGAATATTTTAACTGCCAGGTTCCTTACGGAGATATCCGTTACGATATCGAGAAATTCTGCTTCTTTGACAAAGCAGTGCTTTCCATGCTTCCGCTGATCGGCTTTCAGCCGGATATCGTACACTGCCATGACTGGCAGACCGGACTGATCCCGGTTTTCCTGAAAAACGAGTTTATGGGTGATCCGTTTTTCTGGAGCATGAAGTCGATCCTTACCATTCACAACCTGAAATTCCAGGGCGTGTGGGATATTGAGACATTAGAAGGCTGCACCGGTTTCCCGAAAGATCTTTTCACACCGGACAAACTGGAATACAAAAAGAACGGAAATATGTTAAAAGGCGGTCTGGTTTACGCGGATTATATCACCACAGTGAGTGATTCCTATGCGATAGAGATTCAGTCTCCGGAGTACGGAGAGGGATTAAACGGTCTTCTTTACGCGCGCAGACTGGATATGCAGGGAATTGTAAACGGAATCGATTATGACGTTTACAATCCGCGCACGGACGGAAAGCTCTATGTCAACTATGATGCATCGGATTTCCGGAAGAAGAAATGGCAGAATAAGACGAAACTGCAGCAGGAACTCGGACTTACCGTGGACAAGAAGAAATATATGATCGGACTGATCTCAAGACTGACCGATCAGAAGGGATTAGATCTGATCCGTTATGTCATGGATCGGGTTACGGACGAATTTACACAGTTCGTAGTGATCGGAACCGGAGATCCGCAGTATGAAAACATGTTTCGTTCCTACGCATGGAAATATGGAGACCGCATTTCCGCGAATATCTGTTATTCCGATGACCTTGCGCATAAGCTGTATGCGGCGGCAGACGCGTTCCTCATGCCTTCGCGTTTTGAGCCGTGCGGACTGACACAACTGATCTCGTTCCGCTATGGAACCGTTCCGATCGTCCGCGAAACCGGCGGCCTGCGGGATACCGTAAGGGCATACAATGAGTATGAAAACAGTGGAGACGGATTTTCCTTCCGCAATTACAACGGCGAGGAAATGCTTAACATCATCAATTACTCCAAACATATCTATTTTGACAAGAAAAAACAATGGAACCAGATGGTGGACCGCGGAATGGCAAATGACTATTCCTGGAACCGCTCGAGAGGACGCTACGAAGAGATCTACGATTATCTGATCAACCGTTAGTCTGTCGTATAATTTTAGAAAAAATGGAAAAGACTAGAAGTATCATGCTTCTGGTCTTTTTTTATTTATCATGACAGTGGGAGAAATGGAACCGCGCCTGCATGGGTATCCATTTGACGGCTGCGGATTGGAAGCGGGAAAAATTAAAATAGCAGGAGGAAATTTTCATGGACGATCAGAGCTGTCACAGAACAACGAAAACGGAAAAGACAAAAACCACACCGGAAGAAAGGCTTAAGGAGGAGGCGGCAAAAGAGGAAAAAATAAAGGAAAGCGGTCAGCTGGAGCTTACGAATAACCAGGAAGACCATATTTTATACCTGCTTTCGATCATCGGAGAGATTGAGGGACATGAGAGCCTTTCCTCGAACGCGAAAACGACCAAGTATGAGCATGTGCTGCCAAAGCTTGCGGAGATCGAGGATTCCAGGCGGATCGAGGGCGTACTCATCATTTTGAATACCGTCGGCGGAGATGTGGAATCCGGTCTCGCGATCGCGGAGATGATCGCTTCCCTCAGCAAACCGACCGTGTCGCTGGTGCTTGGCGGCAGTCATTCGATCGGAGTGCCGCTTGCGGTTTCAACCGACTATTCCTTTATTGTTCCATCCGGAACAATGGTCATTCATCCGGTGCGAATGAGCGGGACGGTGATCGGAGCGCAGCCGACCTACGATTATTTTAAACAGATGCAGGACCGCATTCTGCATTTTATCGCGTCACACAGCCGGGCGAAAGAGGAAAGGCTTGAAGAAATGATGATGAACACCGGTATGCTCACCAAGGATCTCGGCACGATACTGATCGGGGAACGCGCGGTGGAAGAGGGGCTGATCAATGCGGTCGGCGGCATCAAAGAGGCGTTTTTCAAGCTGCATGAACTGGTGGAAGATAAAGAAAGTTTTAAGAAAAGGAGCTGATGACAAATTTTTGGAAATATGCTAATATAGATTAGTATGGAAAAAAATATGCGGAAATTCAATAGATAAAAATAATGGAAATACGGATAAGAGGAGGCTTTCAATATGTCGTTATTGGAATCGATTTTAATGGGAATCATTCAGGGAGTGACGGAGTTCCTTCCGGTCAGCAGTTCCGGTCATCTTGCGATCTTTAAGGCGTTATTTCATATAGAAGAACCGGGAATGTTGTTTGACGTGCTGCTGCATATCGGTACACTGGTCGCGGTGTTCATTGTATATTTTAAGGATCTGTGGCGGATGATCGCAGAATTCTTTTTGATGCTGCGGGATTTCTTCTGCAATGTTGGGATCTTTTTCAAGAATCATTTCGGGAAGGAAAAGGATGCTTATATCCGACTGGTGTCGAATGGTTATCGGAAAATGGATCTTCTCATCATTGTGGCTACGATACCGACCGGAATCATCGGGATCGTGAATTCGGATTTCGTTGAAATGGCATCGGAACTGTTGATCGTACCGGGAATCTGTCTGATCATCACAGGTATACTGCTTTTGATTGCGGATCATACCAAAGGAGGCAGCAAGACCCCGAAGACGGTGACTTATTCCAACGCGTTTATTGTCGGGATCTGTCAGGGAATTGCGACGCTGCCGGGACTTTCCCGTTCCGGAACTACGATCACGGCGTGTCTTGTCAGCGGTTTTAACCGTAAATTCGCAGTGAAATTTTCCTTTATTTTATCCATACCGGCCATTTTAGGCTCCCTGGTCTTTGAATTAAAGGACATTGACCTGTCGCTCATCACATCTGCGGATATGGTGAATTATCTGGTAGGCATGGTGGTAGCGGGTGTCGTAGGCTTTATCTGTATTAAGATGATGCTTCTTGTCGTTCGCGAAAAGAAATTTACCGCATTTGCGATCTACTGTTTCATCATCGGGGCGATCTCGGTTGGAACCTATTTCTATATGGCATAAAAAATAATCACGAAAATAATTGGAGGCAGATAAGATATGGCATCGGGAACCGGAAAAAGATCAACAAAGCGGAAGAGTCCCGGACGCAGGAATAACAGGAGTAAAAAGAAACAGCAGGAAGCGTTTCGAAATGAAGTCATTTTATGGATCGCACTCGCGGTCGCAATCATTTTGTTCGTGAGCAACCTCGGCTTTGGCGGCGTGGTAGGCGGCATGGTCAGTGACTTCTTTTTCGGAGTGTTCGGGCTGTTGTCCTATATTGTCCCTATTCTGCTGTTTGTGGGGACAGCGTTTCTTATTTCAAATAAGAAAAACCAGATTGCAGGCATTAAGTTCTTTTCGGGCATTATGCTTGCTGTCTTTTTGTGCCTTTTTTTCCAGCTGGTTCTGGACAGGGAGGATGTATATTCAGCAAAGGCAGCGTTTGTTTACGCGAGAGCCAATAAGTCCGGCGGCGGATTTATCGGAGGCCTGTTAGAGGCATTGCTCTGCCCGAACATCGGACTGATCGGTACATATGTGGCAGACATCGCGGTTTTGATCATAAGTTTTGTCCTGCTCACGGAAAAATCGCTGCTGTCTCCGATGAAAAAAAGCGGACAGGTTATATATGACAGTGCGAGAGAAGATGCGGCAAGACGCCGCGAACTGCATGAGCGGAGACGGGAAGAACAAAAAGAACGGAGAGAGGAAAAGGCACGCCGTATGGATAAAAAGGCGGTCGGTGTTGCCGTGGATACCAGAGTGCTTCCGAAAAAGGCGGCAGCTGTCTCCGATGAAGTAAATGAGATCCGCATGGATGATTATCCGGATTTCCCGGAGGTAAAAGAAGAGGAGCGTATCCCACTGGTATCGGCACAGAAAGCGGAAAGCGATCAGATGCAGGAACTGATCCGGAGAGCGGAAGCGGATGCTGTAGCGCCGGCAGAAGATGTCTTTTCGCATATGACGATCTCATATGAAGAACCGGCAGAGGAAAGATTGGAAGATCCGGTTCCTGACAGTGATTTTATGCAGGAGATCCGCCCGGAATTTGCCGATGCATTTCCGGAGGAAGAGATGCCGCAGGAGCCTTTTGTGCCGGAACAGATAAAAGCGGAGCCGGAGCCTGTTTATGCGGAAGAACCAGCTGCATCCGTTGAGCACAAAAATCCGAAACAGTCCGCGGAAGAGATCAACGAGAATATAGAAAAGATCGAGCAGGAGATCCAGGCGAAACCGGTCGAGAAAAAGTATGTATTTCCGCCGGTATCACTGTTAAAATACGGCGACAAGAATGCTTCGGGAGATTCCAAAGCATATTTGCAGGAAACAGCGATGAAGTTACAGCAGACGCTTAAAAATTTCGGCGTCAATGTAACAATCACAAATGTAAGCTGTGGGCCAACCGTTACCAGATATGAACTTCAGCCGGAGATGGGCGTGAAGGTAAGTAAGATCGTAAACCTTTCCGATGACATCAAGTTAAACCTGGCGGCGGCGGATATCCGTATCGAGGCGCCGATCCCTGGAAAAGCGGCGATCGGTATCGAGGTTCCGAACAAAAAGAGCGTTCCGGTTATGTTCCGGGAGCTGATCGAATCTCAGGAATTTGTAGAGAATAAATCAGCGATCGCGTTTGCGGCGGGTAAGGACATCGGTGGAAAAGTCATCGTCACGGATATTGCGAAGATGCCGCATCTTCTGATCGCCGGTGCGACCGGTTCCGGTAAATCGGTTTGTATCAACACGATCATTATGAGTATTTTGTACAAAGCGCACCCGGATGATGTCAAACTGATCATGATCGATCCGAAGGTGGTAGAGCTGAGTGTCTACAATGGCATTCCGCACCTGCTGATCCCCGTCGTCACAGATCCGAAAAAAGCTGCCGGGGCGTTACACTGGGCGGTTACGGAAATGACCGAGCGTTATCAGAAATTTGCGCAGTACAATGTGCGTGACATCAAAGGCTACAATCAGAAGGTGGAAGGAATTTCCGATATCGAGGATGAGACCAAGCCGCAGAAGATGCCGCAGATCGTGATCATCGTGGACGAGCTTGCGGATCTTATGATGGTTGCGCCGGGTGATGTGGAGGACGCGATCTGCCGTCTGGCACAGCTTGCGCGTGCGGCTGGTATCCATCTGGTCATTGCGACACAGCGTCCGTCGGTCAATGTCATTACCGGTCTGATCAAGGCGAACATGCCTTCGCGTATTGCGTTCTCGGTGACTTCCGGGGTGGATTCCAGAACGATCTTGGATATGAACGGGGCGGAAAAACTGCTTGGAAAAGGCGATATGCTGTTTTATCCGCAGGGGTATCCAAAGCCGATCCGTGCGCAGGGCGCGTTTGTGTCGGATCGTGAGGTTTCCGATGTTGTTTCGTTTTTGACGGAAAATAATGGGGCGGGTGGTGCGTATGACACCAGCATTGAAGAAAAGATGAATTCCGCAAGTGAGAATCCGACCGGCACCATTGATTCCGGTATGCCATCGGATGACAGAGACAGTTATTTTGTGGATGCTGCAAAACTTCTGGTAGATAAGGAAAAGGGATCAATCGGAATGTTACAGCGTTATTTTAAAGTCGGCTTTAACCGTGCGGCACGCATTATGGATCAGCTGGAAGAAGCGGGAATTGTGGGACCTGAGGAGGGAACCAAACCGCGTAAAGTGCTGATGACGGAAGAAGAACTGGCGAATTACATAGAGGAATGTTTATAAGGGAGGAAAAGGAATGGCAAAGTTAATTGATGGAAAGAGGATCTCGGCAGAGATCAAAGACGAGTTGAAGCGCGAGGTCGCGGAATGGAAAGAGAAAGGAAAAGAAGCGGCGCTTGCAGTGATCCAGGTGGGGAATGATCCTGCGTCCAGCGTTTATGTGCGGAATAAAAAACGCGCCTGCGAATATATTGGAATAGGATCTTTAAACTATGAGCTTCCGGAGGAGACAACAGAGGCAGAGCTGTTAGATCTGATTGCGGAACTCAATGCGAAAAAGGAAGTGAGCGGTATTTTAGTACAGCTTCCACTGCCGAAACATATGGATGAAGACAAAGTGATCCGTGCCATTGACCCGGCAAAGGACGTCGATGGTTTCCATCCGCAGAATGTGGGTGCGCTTGTGATCGGACAAAAAGGATTTGTTTCCTGCACACCGGCAGGGATCATCGAGCTGCTTAAAAGAAACGATATTGAGATCGATGGAAAGCACTGTGTGGTAGTTGGCAGAAGTAATATCGTAGGAAAGCCGATGGCGCTTCTGATGTTACGGGAAAACGCAACGGTCACCGTTACCCATTCCCATACCACAAACTTAAAAGAGATCTGCAAACAGGCGGATATCTTAATTGTCGCGATCGGAAAAAATCAGTTTATTACCGCAGATTATGTAAAAGAGGGCGCGGTAGTCATTGATGTCGGAATCCACCGGGATGAAAACAACAAACTTTCCGGAGACGTGAAATTTGATGAGGTAGAACCGCTTGCGTCTGCGATCACGCCGGTTCCGGGAGGCGTCGGCCCGATGACGATCGCAATGCTTATGAACAACTGTGTAGAAACTATGCGTTATACGATATAAAAAGAAGGATGCCTGAATATGAAATGTGCAAAATGTGGAGCTGAAATCAAAGAAGGCTGTCTGTATTGTTCGGTATGTGGTCATGAAGTACAGATCGTTCCGGATTATAATGTACTGGAAGAAGAATTACTGGCGGATATCCTGGATCAGGAAAGCCGAAAAAAAGCAAAACCGGAGGACGCGTCCGCAGAGCGTGAGCGCGTGAAACGACAGCCAAAACCGGTACGCGTGGAACATGTGGCACACGGGGAACATAATGAACACAATGGAAAACAGCAGAAGAAGAAAAGCCGGCTGGCACTGATCGTTGGAATTTCATCTACGGGAGCAGCAGTTGCACTGATCGTCATGTTTGCGCTTATGTCATATAATAACAAACATTCGTTTACTTATCAGTATAATCAGGGACTTGCGGCGGAAGCGACCGGAGATCATGCGCAGGCGTTAGACTATTTTATCAGGGCAGAGGAAATGGAGCCGGATAATTTAGATGTAAAATTCGAGATTGCGGATATCTATCTTTCCATGGATCAGAAAAGCAGGGCGATCACCGTATTAGAGGGGATCATAGCGACAGATGACTCGAATAAGAAAGCGTACAAGGAGCTGATCGGATTGTATGAAGAGGATTCGGATTATGATGCGATCATGGCACTGTATCAGACCGCGGACAGCGACAGTGTCCGCTCGCTGTTTTCAGATTATCTGGTGTCGGAACCGAAGTTCGGGAAAAAGTCCGGGAATTACGAAGAGAGCATAAAAGTCTCAATCACGGCAGAGGATCAGGCAAAGATCTATTATACCATGGATGGAACATCTCCGGAAAAGTACGGAAAACTCTACAGTGAACCGATCGTTTTAAAAGAAGAAGGGGATTATGAGATACAGGCGGTATGCGAAAATGAGAAGGGATTTTCCAGTGACGTGGTGACCGCAGAGTATACGATCACCTACACGGCACCGGACCGTCCGACACTGCTGCCGGAAGGCGGTACCTATGAAGGGGAAGGCCAGATGATCACGATCCAGGTTCCTGCCGGATGTAATGCATATTATATCTGGAATAACGCGGAAGACGATTCTTCCTGGGGACGGAGTGAAGTGACTTCACGATGTACCATGTATATCGAACCGATTCCGATGGCGCCTGGAAACAATGTCCTTGAAGTGTTCACAGTCAGTCCGAACGGAAAGATCAGCAGTCCGGTAAGACAAAATTATATCTATAACGTAAATCAATAGAACTCGATGAGATCCTTCTCAAGTCTGGCAATGCGCGCGAGCGCGTAAACGTCGATTCCCTGGGCTTCCAGTTTCTGACGGCCGGGCTGGAAGGATTTTTCGATCAGGACACCGAGACCTGCGATGGTCGCATTTGCCTTGTGGAGCAGGCGGATCGCGCCGGTAGCGGCTTCGCCGTTTGCAAGGAAGTCATCAATGATCAGGACATGGTCAGCTTCACTGATAAAATCCTGGGATAACGTCAGTTCGTAGCTGGTACCTTTGGTGTAGGAAGTTACGACGGTCTGAAACAGGTTTTCGTTTAAAACTTTGGATGGCTCCTTTTTTAAAATGATCATCGGAACGCCCAGTGCCTTGGCAGTCATAAGTGCCGGCGCAATTCCGGAGCTTTCGATCGTTACCACCTTGGTAACACCACTGTCTTTAAAATGGGATGCAAGTTCTGCGCCAAGCTGTTCCATCAGCATGGGATCTACCTGATGGTTGATAAAACTGTCTACCTTTAAAATATTTTCGTTTACGGCTTTTCCCTCAGCGAGAATTTTTTCTTCTAATAATTTCACTCTAATCACCTCATATGGTTTGTAGTCAAACAGGCAGCGCAGTCTGGAAGATCACAGATGCACTGTGCATTGCTTATATTCATTATATCATGTCAGGAAATAAACTGGTATAGATTTTTTCAATCAGATCCTCCATATAATCCTCGGCAAGACCGGGATGATCTTCGGACAGGATACGCTTGATCTGTTCGTAGCGGTAAAAATACAGCTGCTCATTTTCCATTGCTCCGGCGTCGGAAATGGAAGCGTCGATGGAAGCCGCCGTATGGCCGTCGAGAAAGGAGGTGAGAATTTCGTTCGTCAGCGTTTCCTCGCTGTCTGCCTCGCCGGAAAGCCCCTTCATTTTCCGGAAGGACTGCACACCGATAAATAAAAAGAAGAGAAAAAGACCACCCATTACGATCGCCATGATCACACGCATATAGGCAGCCATATGTAATGGAATGATGTCGAGCGCGATCAGTATCATGGCAAGAATGCCGAGTACCCCGACAAAAAGAAAGGTGTAGGCAGAAGATTTCATCTCTTCATACTGGCTTCGCTTGTCGATATACCGTGTACTGCCTTCTTTTGGGTTTAACGTGCTTTTGCTTTCCTCTACGGCTTTGATGTGCGAGAGTTTTTCTCTGGTTTCACCGGAAAGGTCATCGTAGGATGTGGCTGGAAGCTCTTCCACAAGATCAACGCCGCAGTCCGCACATTTGGTTATGCCGTCAATATATTCTGTTTTACATTTGGGACACCACATAAATCGTTACCTCACTTATTTTTGTTTTGTACATCATTATACGGGATTTCGCGGCGGATGACAAGAAGGGGCGGGCATGATATACTTAAAACAGACGTGCGCGGATGCGCATGGATGATTTGAATTCTGGAGGGATTATGAAGATCACACTGCTTGTTGTCGGAAAAATAAAAGAAAAGTTTTATGTAGAGGCGATTGAGGAATATAAAAAAAGACTGAGCCGCTACTGCAAAATAGAGATCATTGAGAGTGCGGATGAAAAGACACCGGATCATGCCAGCGAGGTACAGGAAGAACAGATCCGGCAAAAAGAGGATGAACGGATCGTGAAATATTTAACGGAAACAGACGCGTACCGGATCATTCTGGCGATCGACGGAAAAATGCTGGATTCCGTGGAACTTTCGGAAAAAATCGAAAAACTCGGGGTTTCCGGAAAGAGCCATATCGTATTTGTGATCGGCGGGTCGCTCGGACTTTGCAGGGAGGTACAGCGTCTGGCGGACTATAAACTCAGTTTTTCCAAAATGACATTTCCGCACCAGCTGATGCGGATCATTTTACTGGAACAGATCTACCGCAGCTATCGCATTTTAAATCACGAACCGTATCATAAATGACTGCTTTTTTGAATAAATAAATGTGCTATAATAAAACTATGCCTGTATACAGGAAAGAAAAAGAAACAGGAGGATTTTTAAATATGGTACATCATATTGTTATGTGGAAATTTAAAGAAGAGATCAAAGAGGAACAGAAGGCGCAGTTAAAGCAGGACATGGCGAAGAACTTAAAGAGTCTGGTCGGAAAAGTTCCGGGACTTCTGACAGCGGAATTTGTTGAGGAACCGATCCCGTCCAGCACGCATGATATGGCGCTTGTGACAACGTATGAAAAGGCGGGAGATATCGCAATCTACGCAAAGCACCCGGAGCATGTGAAGGTAGCGGACACTTATGTGAGACCGTATGTGACGGAACGCGCATGTCTGGATTATGAGGACTAGCATATGCGGATGTATGATCTGATCGATAAGAAGAAAAACGGCGGAGCACTTTCGGCGGAGGAGATCCGCTTTATGGTGCAGGGATTTACCTGCGGGAATATCCCGGATTATCAGATGTCTGCCATGCTTATGGCGATCTGTTTTTCCGGAATGGATGAAACAGAAACCTTAGAGCTCACCCTTGCCATGAAAGACAGCGGCGACACGCTGGATCTTAGCGGGATAAAGGGAGTAAAAGTGGACAAACACAGCACCGGAGGGGTCGGGGATAAGACATCGCTTGTCCTGACGCCGATGGTGGCGGCGCTCGGTGTTCCGGTAGCAAAAATGTCCGGCCGCGGGCTCGGACATACCGGAGGGACGATCGATAAGCTGGAATGCTTTCCGGGCTTTTGTACCGCGCTCCCGGAAGAAAAATTCATGGAAAATGTCAACCGCATCGGGATCGCCATTGCCGGTCAGACAGCAAATCTGGCGCCGGCGGATAAAAAGCTTTACGCACTCCGTGATGTGACCGCGACCGTGGCACAGAGATCTTTGATCGCAAGCAGTATCATGAGCAAAAAGCTGGCATCCGGCAGCGATGCGATCGTGCTTGACGTAAAGACCGGAAACGGGGCATTCATGAAACAGGAAGCGGATGCAGCCGCACTGGCGGAGACGATGGTAAAGATCGGAAATATGGCAGGAAAAAAGACGGCTGCGATCATCACGGACATGGAACAGCCGCTCGGAAATGCCGTTGGAAATTCCCTGGAAGTGATCGAGGCATTGCAGGCGCTTCGCGGAGAAGGACCGGATGACCTTATGGAGGTGACCTACGCGCTTGGCGCGCAGATGCTTTTATTTGCGGGTGTCACAGAGGATCGCGCCCATGCGGTGAAACTCTTAAAGCAAACGATCACATCCGGAAGCGCGCTGCATAAATTTGCCGAATTTGTCAAAGCGCAGGGTGGTGATCCGGAGGATGTCATGATACCGGGAAGGCTTCCGGTCGCCTCAGAGAAAATAGAGGCCAAAGCTGCCGCAGACGGATTTGTCACGGATATCCTGGCAGAACAGATCGGCGTTGCCTGCATGACCTTAGGCGGCGGAAGAGAGACTAAAGAAAGCGCGATCGATCTTTCGGTTGGTATTTGTTTAAAGAAAAAGATCGGAGCCCCGGTTTCACGCGGAGATGTGATCGCGGAAATTTACGCGAATGACAAAACGCGGGGAGCCGATGCAAAAAAACTGGTAGAGGATGCTTACCGCTATGGAGAGATTGCGCCGGAGAAGCGTCAGATGATCCGGAAAATTATTACCGAATAGGATGTGCGTATCTGTCATATAGTATGATATGGGAAAATTAAAACGGCATCCGGTGGGAAGACAGCTTGTGGAGACGCTTGAACTGCCACGGGATCTTTTCTTTGGCTCGGTCATCTTAACGGTGACCGGACAGGAAGAGATCATCGTGGAAAATTACAAAGGGATTCTGGAATACACGAGGGAATCCATACGGCTTCAGACCAAGACCTGCAGACTGTTTCTCAGCGGAAAAAATTTAAAGATTGTCTATTACACGAATGATGAGATGAAAATAACAGGATTTTTAGAACAAATAACGTATGAACCATAGGGGGCTATTTTGTTATTATCGATCATCAAGTTCTTTCGTGGTTTTGTCTGTGTAAGATTGAGCGGATACGCGCCGGAGCGCTTTTTGAACCTGTGCGGAAACCGCGACATTGTCATATGGAATCTGGAACGGGACGGAGACGACTACGAGTTTTATATCAGTGTGCAGGCATTCCGGACACTGCGGCCGATCGCGAAAAAGACACGGACAAAACTGGTGGTAAAAAAACGTTTTGGTTTTCCGTTCTGGCTGCACCGTTACCGCAGGCGGAAACTGTTTTTTGGCGGGATACTGCTTTTCTTTTTGATCCTCATTCTTTTGTCACAGTTTATCTGGAATATCGAGATCAACGGAAATTCCTATATCACGGATGAAACCGTTCTTGCCTATTTAAAAGAGCAGGATCTTTCTTTTGGTACGCCCAAAAAGAAAATCGATGCGGAAAAGCTTGAGGAAAGCTTTCGTATGGCATTTGATGACGTGATCTGGACTTCGGTAAAAATAAGCGGAACCAAAATGACCATCGATCTGCAGGAAAATATAAAGAATAAAGAGAGAGAACGCCCGAACGACGGAAAAGCGTATGATATCATCGCAGAGAAAGACGCGGTGATCGATACGGTGATCACGAGACAGGGCGCGCCGCAGATCACGGCGGGAACGCAGGTCAAAAAGGGAGATGTCCTAATCCTCGGCAGGCTTGAGATCTTAGGAGACGGCGGCGAGGTGACAAACTATCAGTACTGCGTTTCGGATGCGGACATCACAGGCGTCACAACCTATCCGTATGAGGACAGCTTCCCGCTGGCGTACGAAAAGAAAGTTCCGACCGGAAATGTCAAAAAGCAGTACGCCATCAGCGCGTTCGGCTATTATCTTTTCATTCCTTCCTTGTCACACGGATATGAACATGCGGAAAAATATACCTCGGAATACCAGATACATATCTGTTCCGATTTTTATCTGCCGTTTTATTTTGAGACAAATGAATATCGGGAATATGTGCCGGAAGATGGGATTTATAAAGAATCGGAAGCAAAAGAACTTGCGGCGTCACATCTTTTGACATATTTGGAAAAATTAAGAGAAAAAGATGTTCAAATCATACAAAAAAATGTTATGATAGAAATAGATGAAAAAAATTGCCGGGCAAGCGGGAATATAACCGTGAAAGAAAAGATCGGAACGTACGCGCCGACCGAGGTGCTTGCGGTACCTGCGCCTGAAATACCGGCAGACGAAGGGATTAACACACAATGAGTCTGACAGAAATGACACTTAATGTACCAGTAGAACATATGGCAAATGTGTTTGGACAGTTTGATTCTTATATCAAAAAAATTGAGCGGGCGTTAAATGTAACGATCGTGATCCGGGATGGAACCATGAAATTTCTTGGAGAGGACGCAAACATCAAGAGCGCCGCAAATGTTTTCTCAAAACTGATCGAGCTTTCCAGACGGGGAAATGAGATTACCGAACAGAATGTGGACTATATCCTGTCCCTTTGCGAGACCAGTGAGGAGGATGCCGTTTTAGAGATCGACAAGGAGATCATCTGTCACACTATAGCCGGCAAACCGGTCAAACCAAAGACGCTGGGGCAGCAGAACTATGTAAAAGAGATCCGGGATAAGATGATCGTATTTGGCATCGGGCCTGCGGGAACCGGAAAAACATACCTTGCGATGGCGATGGCGATCACCGCGTTTAAGAACGAAGAAGTAGGAAGGATCATTCTGACGAGACCGGCGATCGAAGCGGGTGAAAAGCTGGGATTCCTGCCGGGCGATCTCCAGAGCAAGATCGATCCGTATCTGCGTCCGCTGTATGATGCGCTCTATCAGATCATGGGAGCGGAAAGCTTCCAGCGGAACATGGAAAAAGGCCTGATCGAAGTGGCACCGCTTGCCTACATGCGCGGACGCACGTTAGACAACGCGTTTATCATCCTCGATGAGGCGCAGAATACAACGCCCGCGCAGATGAAAATGTTTCTGACGCGTATCGGTTTCGGCTCGAAGGTAGTCATCACCGGAGATGCCACACAAAAGGATCTTGCGCCGGGAACCAAGTCCGGGCTTGATGTCGCGCTGCGTGTCCTGCGCAAAGTGGACGAGATCGCGATCTGCAAACTCACCAGCAATGACGTGGTACGGCATCCGCTGGTACAAAAGATCGTTCAGGCATATGACGCGTACGAAAAGAAATCCGGCGATGACAAAAAGACTGCTGCCGCGAAAAGAAAAACACAGGGAACAAGGTAAATGGAAGAACGAAAATTTTCTGAAAAACGAGTGAAAAACATCATGTTGATGCTTGCGGCAACCGCAGGACTGGCCGCGGCATTGCCTGTGACGTTCGGATTTGCCGCAGACCAGATCATTACCGGTATATTTTTAAGTGTCCTGTTCTTTTTACTTTTTGTGCTCAGCCTGATACACGCAAGAGCGGACGGAAGCATCGCGGGAAACCGCGCGGTGGATTATACCCTGATAAGAAATGTCTATATCGTGTTCTGTATCCTGACCTACGGCTTTTCTTTTCTGCCGGAATATACCGCACCGGTCGTTCTGGTTTCTGTTTTTCTCGGAGTGGTTTCGGCACAGCTCCCGGCACTTGCCGTTAGTATCTGTCTGAACATTCTTTTGTGCATTACGGTACATGCGAATTTCTATGAGCTGTGCGCGTATGTATTTCTTTCCCTGGCGGGCTGCCTGTTTACGGAGCTTTTAAAACAGGAAAAGAACCGGATCGGAATCCTGGTGATCCTGCCGTGTATGGAGGTCGTGACCGCGGCGCTTTTCCATTATCTGGCAGATTATACCTTTGACCGGAATACGATCCTTTATGCCGCCGCAGGCGGACTCATTACGGATTTGCTTATTTTGCTGTTATTTGGTAAAATAAAAAAGTATGCACAAAACGGAAAGACCAGGAGTCTTGCGGCGATCATGGAAGAGGATTATCCGCTGCTTGCGGAGATACGCAAATATTCAAAAGCGGATTACGAGCATGCAAAGAAAGTTTCGAATCTGTGTGAACGCTGCGCACCATCCATTGGCGCTGATCCAGCAGTCGCGAAGGCTGCGGGATTTTATTACCGGCTTGGAAAGATCGAGGGAGAACCCCCGTATGTGGAAAATGGCGTGCTGATCGCGCAGAGTAGCTGTTTCCCGCGGGAGGTGGTAGATATCCTTGCGGAGTATAACGGGGAAGATGCTTTGCCAAGCACCAAAGAATCCGCACTGGTACATATGGTAGAGGCGCTGGTGACCAGATTTGAGATCCTGGACAAGAATACGGTTTCAAGCACATGGAATTATGAAGTGGTCATCTATCAGACGATGAATGAGACTTCCGCGACCGGAATTTATGACGCATCCGGACTTACCATGAATCAGTTTTTGAAGATCCGGGAATTTTTTGTGAAAGGAGAAAATCTGTTTTGACGATCACAGTAGAGACAGAAACGGAAGTCGATTTTCCGTTTGATTATGAGGAACTGGCAAGGCGGGTCATTACATTTACGACAGATCATGAAAATTTTCCGTTCGAGGCGGAAGTAAATCTGCTTTTGGTAGACAATGAAGCGATCCACAGGATCAACCGGGAATACCGGCAGATCGACCGGCCGACGGATGTTTTGTCATTTCCGCTGCTTTCCTATGAAGAGGCAGGAAATTTTGACGCAGTGGAAGACTGCGATGATAACTTTAATCCGGATACCGGAGAAGTGATGCTTGGAGATATCATCATTTCGGTGGACAAGGTAAAAGAACAGGCCGAGGCTTACGGCCATTCGGAGATGAGGGAATTTGCTTTTTTAATCGTACATAGTATGCTGCATTTATTCGGTTACGACCACATGGAACCGGAGGAAGCGGCATTCATGGAAAATAAACAAAAACAGATCTTAAAGGAACTAAACATTTTAAGATAACAGGAGGTACAGAATGAAAAAATATGTAAACGCAGTTCTTTTGGCAGCGCTTGGCTGTACAGTTCTTTCGGGGTGTGGCAAGTCAGAGGCGAAGCCGCAGGAGACCACAGAGACAGTGGCGGCGGAAACAAACGCAGAATCTGACGCAGAACCGGAGACAGAAGCAGAAGCAGTATCGCCGGAAGGAATGGCGCGGAATAATCTGACCGGAGAATGGATCTCTGCAGATGCCGCAGCAAAGAGACCGCTCGCACTTATGATCGAAAACACCCGCGAAGCATGGCCTCATTACGGTATTGAAAACGCAGACATTGTATACGAGTGTCCGGTAGAAGGTTCCATTACCAGATATATGGCACTTTTCCAGGATTATTCCGGAATGGACCGTATCGGAAATGTAAGAAGCTGCAGACCGTATTATGTTGATTTTGCTTCTGAATACGACGCGATCTATGCACATTTTGGAGAATGTATCTTCGCGTTTGACATCCTCGAAAAGATCGATGACCTCGACGCACTTGAGGGCCAGGTAGAAAATCTCGCGTTTTACCGTACCAGCGATATGAACGCTCCGCATAATGCTTATGTGAGCGCGGACGGTATTGACGCTGCGATCGCGTATAAGGGTTACAGCACGACAATGGCAGACGGATTCGGTGAGCATTACAACTTCGCGAACGATGACGAAACGGTTTCTCTGGATAACGGATATGACGCAGTTGTCGTAGAGCCTGGATACCGGATCGATAAACCGTGGTTTGTATATAATCCGTCAGATGGTTTATACTATCGTTATGCGTTCGGAAGCGAAGAAAAAGACGCAGTGACCGGAGATCAGCTTGCATACAATAATATCATCTTACAGGGCGTAAATTATACCATGTATACCGGAAGCGGTACACAGTTTGACGATAAATACTTAAACATCGACTGCTACTCCGGCGGAACCGGACAGTATGTAACGAATGGAAAAGCCATTGACATTACATGGAGCAAGGATTCCCTTACATCTCCGACAAGATATTTTGACGCGGATGGAAATGAGATCAAAGTCAATCAGGGAAAGACCTGGGTATGTGTCGTGTTAAACGAAGATGCGGACAGAGTACATTTTTACGGCAGTGAGGATGAATTCAACAACCGTTCCGCAGAATAGAAATAGAATTTGAGGTTTGATCAGTTATGGGCAGTAACAAGAAAAAGAGCAATTCCAATTTTTTAGTACAGGGTACGATCCTTGCAGTGGCATCTATCATCAGCCGCATGATCGGGCTGGTTTACCGTATTCCGCTGCGGTCGATTCTGGGCGATATCGGAATGAGCTATTACAGCTGTGCCTTTGAAATTTATAATATGCTGCTTTTAATATCATCCTACAGTCTCCCGACCGCGGTTTCCAAACTGGTTTCCGCGAGGGTGGCGAAGGGAGAAAAGAAGAATGCCTACCGTGTTTTTAAGGGGGCATTCCTTTTTGCGGTTGTATCCGGTTCGGTGGCGGCAGTCATCATTTATTTTGGCGCGTCTTATATCACTGGGACATTG
Source organism: Roseburia yibonii (assembly GCF_014297335.1). NCBI lineage: Bacteria > Bacillati > Bacillota > Clostridia > Lachnospirales > Lachnospiraceae > Roseburia > Roseburia yibonii. The sequence continues at coordinate 295,806 of NZ_JACOQH010000002.1, read as the reverse complement.
TTAAAAACGCCGCTCAGTATTTTCGCGGTAAAAATTCTGGCACCGACCCTGCTTGTTGTCGCGATCCTCGGCGTTTTGCGCGGATTCTTCCAGGGACTTGGAACCATGATGCCAAGTGCGGTTTCACAGATCATTGAGCAGATCATAAACGCGATCGTCAGCGTGTGGGCGGCATATTATCTGTATTCCTACGGTGCGAAGATCGGCGGAGTCCTTGGCAACAAAGAAAACTATGGTGCGGCATATGGCGCGGCAGGCGGAACACTCGGAACGAACCTCGGCGCGCTTTCGGCATTACTGTTTCTGGTATTCTTGTTTTTTGTATACCGTGCGGTGTTTAAACGGCAGATGCGCAGAGAACGCGGAGCGAGAACGGAAGCGTATCCGCATATTTTCCGGGCGCTTCTTTTTACGATTGTTCCGGTGCTTTTGAGCACTACGATCTACAATATCAGTTCGATCCTGGATCAGGGTGTATTTAAGAATATCGTATTGCTGCAGGGATACGCGGAAGACCAGATGGATACCTGGTGGGGCATTTATACCGGTGAGTATAAGCTGCTCATCAATGTGCCAATCTCCATAGCGTCCGCCATGGCAGCATCCTGTATTCCGAGTCTGACCGGTGCGTTTGCAAGTAGGGATATGCGGAGCGTGAAATCACAGATCAATTCATCGATCCGTTTTATCATGGTCATCGCGTTTCCGTGTACCGTAGGAATCGGCGTACTTTCTTCCCCGATCCTTCAGCTTTTGTTCCATGACGCGAGAGAACTTCCGGCAAACATGCTGCGCGTGGGTGCGGTTGCAATCCTGTTTTACTCGTTATCGACGCTGTCAAACGGACTGTTACAGGGCATCAACCGTATGAAAGTTCCGGTGCGGAACGCGGCAGTTGCACTGGTTGCGCACATTATCTTTTTGCTGGCACTTTTATATGGATTTAAGTTAAACATTTACGCGGTCGTCTACGCAAATGCGTTTTTCGCCTTTTTGATGTGCGTGTTAAATGGATATGCGCTCAAAAAGTACAGCGGTTACAATCAGGAGATCAAAAAGACCTTTGTGATCCCTGCGATTGCGGCGCTTATCATGGGCGTTGCGGCGGGACTCTGCTACAAGGGCGTATATGCCGTGTTAAAGATGAACGCGGTGGCAGCTGCGTTTGCGATTTTAGTCGCAGTTCTGGTATATGCGGTAGCGCTTCTTGCAATGAAGGGGCTCAGCGAAGAAGAGATCCGGAAATTCCCAAAGGGCTATGTGCTGGTGCGCTATGCAAAAAAATTCCATCTTTTATAAAAAAAGTGAATAATTGAGAAAAAACAGACGGATACTATGACTGGTGATGTAATGATGAAAAAAGTCAATCGTATCCGTCTGTATTTTATTCTTGGAACTGTTTTTGGAATTACAGGATATTTTGCCGGATACCGTTATGTGACAGGGAAATTCCCGGAGGAGATCACGGTGATGCCGGAAACTGCCACAGAACCGGAAACAGATCAGGGCCGGGGAGCAGAGGAACCAGACACGGAACCGGTGGCAGAGAGCGCACTGATCCAGAAAAGTTATGAATATGTGATCGTGGCGGAGGATGGATATCTTTCCGTGTACCGCGCGGATCAAAAAACCAAATATATGGATACGGATATATCCGTAAAGGAACTGAATGATGACATAAAAGAAGAGATCCGGCACGGAAAAAAATTTGAAAACGCGGAGGAATTATACGGGTTTCTTGAGAATTATTCCAGTTAAGACAGGCAGAAGCCGGTATTGATTGTTAATTCCGGTTATGATACAATTCATAGGGATTGCAGAGACTGCGATTCTTATGAATTTTAGTCTATAACATACATATAATACATATGCCGTGGCAGCGGGGATGGGACGATAGGATTTGAATACAAAAAAGATTTATGACGTTGTTGTCGTGGGCGGAGGAGCCGCAGGAATGACAGCAGCGATCTTTGCGGCAGAACGCGGAGCCGGCGTGCTGCTTTTAGAACACATGGAACAGATCGGCAAAAAGATTCTGGTAACCGGAAACGGAAAATGCAATTATACCAATCGGATGCAGGAAGTCTCTCATTATCGTGGGGACGAACCTGCTTTTGTCATGTCGGCATTTGCGCAGTTCGGATTAGAACAGACGCTTGCTTTTTTTGAGGAGCTTGGCATTTATCCAAAAGAAAAGAACGGATATTTCTATCCGGCGAGTGAACAGGCCTCTTCGGTTTTGGAAGTGATGAAGATGCGGCTGCAAAGACTCGGGGTGACCATACACTGCGGAGTCGGCATACGGTCGATCGAAAAAACGGATGGAAGCTTCTGTTTTGACACCAAAAGCGGATGCTATTTCGGGAAAAACTGTATCCTTGCGACCGGTGGCTATGCGGCAAAAAAGACCGGAAGTGATGGAAGCGGTTTTATCTACGCGAAAAAATTCGGTCATCACCTTTCCGAGCCGGTTCCCGCACTGGTTCAGCTTGTTGCGAAGCCTCCGTTTGAAAAAGAAATGGCCGGCGTGCGCACGGCGGCAAATGTGAAGCTCTTTGCGGATGGCGTGCTGCTGCATCAGGACACCGGGGAAGTGCAGCTGACCGATTACGGCATATCCGGCATACCGGTCTTTCAGGTGAGCCGTTTTGCTGCAAAAGCGCTTGCCGCAGGCAAAGAGGTATGCGCGTATCTGGATTTCTTCCCGACGGCGGATGAGACAGCGCTTACCAGAATCTTAAAGAACCGGTTTTATCAATCGGGGATCGGAAAGTCCGCAAAAGAGGCTCTGGTCGGCCTCTTTGCGGATAAGCTTTCCGGTGTTTTCTTAAAACGCAGTCAGATCGCATGGGATATGCCGGCAGAACGTGTTACGGATGCGCAGTTAGCGGAGTTAAACCTAAAGATCCGGCAGTTTGAAGTAAAAATCGCGCGAACCAATAAATTTGACGCGGCACAGGTGACAGCGGGCGGCATACTTACGAAAGAGTTAAACGATAAAAGTATGGAATCCAGACTGGTGCCGGGGCTTTTTTTTGCGGGCGAAATGATCGATATTGACGGAGAATGCGGCGGCTATAATTTACAGTGGGCATGGTCGAGCGGAGCGGTGGCTGGATGCGCGGCGGCAGAACGTGCCGGAAAGGAATGCAAAAAGAGATGATAAGACTTTCGCAGGTCAAGGTGCCATTGCAGCACCATGACGATGATATCAGAAAAAAATGCGCGAAACTGCTTCGAATCGCGCCGACGGATATTGAAGCCATGCGTATTGTGAAAAAATCGATCGACGCGCGGAAAAAACAGGAGATTTCTTATGTGTATACGGTCGATGTGAAGGTGAAGCAGAATGAAACGAAAGTGATCGCGCATACAAAAGGGCAGTCTGCCACGATCGCGGTGGATCATCCCTATCGTTTCCCGGAAAAAGGAAGTGAACCGCTTGCAAAAAGACCGGTCGTGATCGGGCTTGGACCGGCAGGACTTTTTGCGGCTTACGCACTTGCACGGCATGGCTATTCCCCGCTTGTGTTTGAGCGCGGGCAGTGCGTGGAGGAAAGAACCAAAGATGTCCTGCGTTTCTGGGAGAGCGGCGTGTTAGATCCGGGTTCGAACGTACAGTTCGGCGAGGGCGGCGCAGGTGCGTTTTCCGATGGAAAATTAAATACGCTGGTAAAAGATCCTCTCGGACGCAACCGCAGGGTGCTGGAACTTTTTGTGGAAGCCGGAGCGCCATCGGAGATCCTCTATGACGGCAAGCCGCATATCGGGACAGATATTCTGGTCAGCGTGGTTGCCAATCTGAGAAAAGAGATCATCCGTCTTGGCGGGGAGATCCACTTTGAATCGGAAGTGACGGATTTTGAGACGGCGGATGGAAAGATCGTTTCTGTTACGGTAAACGGCGTGGAACGCTATCCGGCGGACGCAGTGATCTTTGCCATTGGACACAGCGCAAGAGATACGTTTGCGCTGTTAGAGCAGAAACAACTTGTCATGGAAGCAAAGGCATTTGCGGTCGGATTCCGTGTGGAACATCCGCAGAGCATGATCAACCATGCGCAGTACGGGGACGCGGATATGCGATATCTCCCGACAGCGCCTTATAAACTGACCGCACAGACTCCGGTCGGACGGGGCGTATACTCTTTTTGTATGTGTCCGGGCGGCTTTGTGGTCAACGCGTCTTCCGAGGAAAACCGGCTGGCGGTCAATGGCATGAGTTATTATAAAAGAGACAGTGCCAATGCAAACAGCGCGATCATCGTTTCGGTCACACCGGCAGATTATCCGGGAAGCGGAGCGCTTGCCGGCGTGGCATTTCAGCGGGAACTTGAGGAAAAGGCATATAGGCTCGGAAAAGGCGGCATCCCGCAGCAGCTTTTCGGAGATTATAAGGAAAACAGGGCATCTGACGCGTATGGTGCGTTTGAAAGCTGCACGAAAGGCAGGACGACTTTTGCCAATCTGCGCGGACTGTTAAAAGACGAAATGGAACAGGCGTTTTTGTCCGGAATGGAACGATTCGGGCAGAAGATCCGGGGATTTGACCGGGCAGATGCAATCCTTTCGGGCGTGGAGAGCCGGACCTCGTCACCGGTGCGCATTACAAGAGATGAGTTATTTGAGAGTAATATAAAGGGAATCTATCCCTGCGGAGAGGGCGCTGGTTACGCGGGCGGCATTATGTCCGCGGCAATGGACGGACTGAAGGTTGCCGAAGCGATCGCAGGCAGATATGATCCGAAATTTTAACAGATACATTAGGAAGGAAGTAAAAAAGTGGCAGAATTTACACCGATGATGCAGCATTATCTAAAAACAAAAGAGGAAAACAAAGACTGCATCCTGTTTTATCGTCTCGGGGATTTTTATGAGATGTTTTTTGAGGATGCAAAGATCGTGTCAAAGGAACTGGAACTGACACTGACCGGGAAAAGCTGTGGCATGGAGGAGCGGGCGCCGATGTGCGGGATCCCCTACCATGCGGTAGACAGTTATTTAAACCGGCTGGTCAAAAAGGGATACAAAGTTGCGATCTGCGAGCAGGTGGAAGATCCGAAGCTCGCAAAAGGCATGGTAAAGCGTGAGGTTACAAGGATCGTCACGCCGGGAACCAACATTGACGCGCAGGCGTTGGATGAGACCAAAAACAATTATCTGATGTGCATTGTCTATATGGCGGATAAATATGGGGTATCCACTGCGGATATCACGACCGGCGACTATTATGTGACAGAGGTGGAGACCGAGCGGAAACTGATGGATGAGGTCAACAAATTTTCTCCATCGGAGATCATCTGCAATGAACCGTTTTATATGAGTGGCGTGGATATCGACGATATGAGAAACCGTCTCGGCATCTCGGTATCTGCACTGGAATCCTGGTACTTTGCGGATGAACAGGCAAAGCGGACGCTGCTAGAGCATTTTAAAGTGGCATCACTGGAAGGTCTCGGACTGAACGATTATGACTGCGGAGTGATCGCTTCCGGCGCGCTTCTTTCGTATCTTTACGAGACACAGAAAAATTCGTTGGACAATCTGACTGCCATACATCCTTATTCCACTGGAAAATTCATGATCATCGACAGCTCTACCAGAAGAAACCTGGAACTTGTAGAGACTTTACGGGAAAAGCAGAAGCGCGGATCCCTGCTCTGGGTGCTGGACAAGACAAGAACGGCAATGGGTGCGCGCATGCTGCGTTCTTTTGTCGAGCAGCCACTGATCGACCGCGCGGAGATCGAAGCCCGTTATGACGCGGTTGGAGAGCTGAACAAAAACGCGATCACAAGAGAAGAGATCCGCGAATACTTAAATCCGGTCTATGACCTGGAACGCCTTGTAACACGGGTGACTTATCAGACAGCAAGTCCGAGGGATCTGATCTCTTTTAAAAATTCGATCCGTATGCTTCCGCCGATCCGTACACTGGTCGGTGATTTCGCCTCACAGGAACTGAAAATGCTTTATGAAAATCTGGATACTCTGGATGATATCTTTGCGCTGATTGATGCGGCAATCGATGAAGAGCCACCGCTCACCGTCCGGGAAGGCGGCATTTTAAAAGAGGGTTATAACGAAGAAGTGGACAGACTCCGCAAGGCAAAGACAGACGGGAAATCCTGGCTGGCTGATCTTGAGAGCAAGGAGCGGGAAAAGACCGGGATCAAGAATTTAAAGATCAAATACAACAAGGTATTTGGCTACTATCTGGAAGTGACCAATTCCTATAAAGACCTTGTGCCGGATTACTATATGCGCAAGCAGACACTAACAAATGCCGAACGGTATATCACGCCGGAATTAAAAGAGATGGAAGATACTATTCTTGGAGCGGAAGACCGTCTGGTTCAGTTGGAATATGAGCTGTTCCGTGAGATACGGGATAAGATCGCCGCGGAAGTGGTAAGGATCCAGAGAACGGCAAAGGCGGTGGCAAAACTCGATGTGTTCGCGTCACTTGCCGTAGTGGCGGAGCAGAATAATTACTGCCGTCCGAAACTCAATGAAAACGGAACGATCGACATCAAAGACGGCAGACATCCGGTAGTGGAAAAAATGATCAATAACGATATGTTCATATCGAATGACACCTATCTGGACAATGGAAAGAACCGGATCGCCATTATCACCGGACCGAATATGGCAGGGAAATCCACCTATATGAGACAGACGGCGCTGATCGTTTTGATGGCACAGATCGGAAGCTTTGTTCCGGCAAAGTCAGCGAAGATTGGGATCGTGGATCGTATCTTTACCCGTGTCGGAGCATCGGATGATCTTGCGAGCGGACAGAGTACGTTTATGGTAGAGATGACCGAAGTCGCCAATATTTTAAGGAACGCGACATCAAACAGCCTCCTGGTCTTAGATGAGATCGGCCGTGGAACCAGCACGTTTGACGGACTGAGCATCGCGTGGGCGGTTGTGGAACATATCAGCAATCCAAAACTGCTCGGTGCGAAGACACTTTTTGCCACACATTATCATGAATTGACCGAGCTTGAGGGAAAACTGGACAATGTACATAATTATTGTATCGCGGTAAAAGAAAATGGCGATGATATCGTATTTCTGCGCAAGATCGTACAGGGCGGCGCGGATAAGAGTTACGGTATCCAGGTCGCAAAGCTTGCCGGGGTTCCGGATTCCGTGATCGAGCGCGCAAAACAGATCGTGGAAGAGCTGATTGCAAACGATATCAGCGAAACGGTAAAAAATATTCAGGTCGATCACGCATCTGCCAGAAAAAAGAAAACCAAATTAGACGAAGTGGATTTGGAACAGATCTCGTTGTTTGATACGGTAAAAGACGATGATATTTTAGAGGAATTAAAAAATCTGGATCTTGGAAATCTGACACCGATCGACGCGTTAAATAAATTGTACGAATTACAGCATAAAATAAAAAACCGCTGGTAAAAGGAGGAAAAAGTGATGCCGAAAATTGAACTGCTCACACAGGAGACGATTGACAAGATCGCGGCTGGAGAAGTGATCGAAAGACCATCCTCCGTGGTCAAGGAGCTGGTGGAAAATGCGCTGGATGCCGGAGCAAATGTGATCACCGTTGAGATCAAAGACGGCGGCATCAGCTTTATCCGGATCACAGACAACGGCTGCGGGATCGAAAAAGACCAGATCCCGCTTGCGTTCCTGCGTCATTCCACCAGCAAGATCCGCTCCGTGGAAGATCTTCTTACCGTATCTTCCCTGGGGTTCCGTGGAGAAGCACTCTCCAGTATCGCAGCAGTCGCGCAGGTCGAGCTGATCACGAAACCTGTGGGTGCGCTGATGGGTGTGCGCTATGTGATCGAGGGATCCAAAGAAAAAGCGAAAGAAGAGATCGGGGCACCGGACGGAACGACATTTTTGATCCGAAATATCTTCTATAATACACCTGCGCGCAGAAAGTTTTTAAAAACCGCGCAGACGGAGGGGTCGTATATCAGCGGCCTGATGGAACATATGGCGCTTTCGCATCCGAATGTAGCGTTTAAATTCATAGCCAATAATCAGACGAAACTCCAGACCTCCGGAAACGGAAATATCAAAGAGATCATCTACCATATTTACGGACGGGATATCACGGCTGCGCTTATGGAAATCCATGGCGGAAATGAAGAGATAACTATCCATGGTTTTGTCGGAAAACCGGTGGTCACCCGCGGAAACCGGAATTTTGAAAATTATTTCATCAACGGGCGCTATATCAAAAGCCGTCTGATCTCAAAAAGTATTGAGGATGCGTACAAAAACTTTATGATGCTGCATCAGTATCCGTTTACGGTGCTGTACCTCGAGATGGATGGCCAGCTTTTGGATGTGAATGTACATCCGGCAAAAATGGAACTCAGATTCCAGAACGGCGAGGGGGTCTATGACTGCCTGCGCAGGACACTGGAAGATGCGCTGTATCACAAAGACCTGATCCCGAAAGTACCGGTCGCGGAAGAAAAACCGCCGGTAAAACCGGTTGTACTGCAGCATGCGCCGGAACCTTTTGAGAAAAACCGTATGCCGAAACGGCCGGAGCCTTCTGTGCCGCAGCATATACCGCAGGCAGTGCATGTGCCGGAACCGGCATTAAAGGAAAAAGAAGCGGATACGGAAAAAACGCGTCCGGTGCAGCAGATCACGCGCCCTGACGTAGAACAAAAACCAGAGCAGAGACCGGAACCAAAACCGGAAGAACCCGATGAGAAAAAAATAACAGAACAAAAGCCCGAAGAAGTGCCGGCGGCAGCAGTGACGCATCAGATGACGCTCGCGGAGGATGTTACCTATGGAGCGCAGTTCCTGCAGGAGGATACAAAAGCCAGAAGAAAGATCATCGGACAGCTGTTTGATACCTACTGGCTGATCGAATTTGAGGACAAGCTGTTTATCATCGACCAGCATGCGGCACATGAAAAAGTGCTGTACGAAAAGACAATGGCGACTTTAAAAACAAAAGAATTTTCTTCCCAGCAGCTCAGCCCTCCGGCAATTTTATCCTTAACCATGCCGGAAGAAGAAATTCTTAAAAAATATTTAAATGAGTTTGAAAAACTGGGTTATGCGGTTGAACATTTTGGTGGAAGAGAGTATGCTGTATGTGCTGTTCCCGCGAACATTTTCGGGGTGGACGTCAAACAGCTTTTTATGGAAATGCTTGGAGATCTGGAAAAGATAAGCGGAAAGCTGACACCGGATATCATTCTTCACCGGGTGGCAACGATGTCCTGCAAGGCAGCCATCAAAGGAAACCAGAAGATCACGGTAGAGGAAATGGAACAGTTGTTTGATGATCTGATGAAGTTGGAAAATCCGTATAACTGTCCGCATGGAAGACCGACGATCATTTCCATGACCAAATATGAGATCGAGAAAAAATTCAAACGAATCGTTTAGGAAAACAGAAAATGAAACGACCATTAATTGTGCTTGCCGGACCTACGGCAGTTGGAAAAAGTGAATTATCCATTGCGCTTGCAAAACAGATTGGCGGAGCCGTGATATCGGCGGATTCCATCCAGGTATACCGCTATATGGATATCGGTTCCGCAAAGATCACAAAAGAGGAAATGCAGGGGATCGACCATTATCTGGTGGATGAGTTTCTGCCGGATGAAGAATTCCATGTGGTGAAATTCCAGACCTATGCAAAGAAATATATTGAGGAGATCTACCAAAAAGGACAGATTCCGATCTTAGTCGGCGGAACCGGCTTTTATATCCAGGCGATCTTAAAAGACATTGATTTTTCCGAGCAGGAGTGTGATGAAGCTTACCGCGCAGAATTAGAACAGCTCGCGGAAGAAAAAGGAACCGCCTTTTTACATGACATGCTGCGCCAGGTGGATGAAAAGGCAGCCGGAGAAATTCACGCGAACAATAAAAAACGCGTGATCCGCGCGCTGGAATACTATCATCTGTCCGGGGAAAAGATCTCGGAACACAATGAACGGGAACGAAAGAAACAGTCTCCTTATAATTTTGCGTACTTCGTTTTAAATGATGACCGGGCGAAGATTTATGAAAAGATCGACCGCAGGATCGACCAGATGCTGGAACAGGGACTGGTGGACGAGGTGGCACATTTAAAGGAAATGGGTTACGGGAAAGATCTGGTCTCCATGCAGGGACTGGGCTATAAAGAGATCCTTGCCTACTTAAACGGGGAGATGTCCTACGAAGAAGCCGTTTATATCTTAAAACGGGATACGAGACATTTCGCGAAAAGACAGCTCACCTGGTTTAAACGGGAAAAGGATGTCATCTGGGTGAACAAACCGGATTTTGATTACGACAATTCAAAAATTCTGGCATATATGGATCAGATGTTACAGGAAAAACAAATTATTAGTTAAGAGGGATAAGATGAACGAACAGATATTGGAAAAACAGTATGAATCACTTGGAATTTCAAAGGAAGTCTATGCTTTCGGGAAAAAGATCGAGGATTCTTTAAAAGAGCGCTTCGCAGCGATCGACGCAACGGTGGAATACAATCAGATGAAAGTGATCCGTGCGATGCAAAAAAACAAAGTGAGCGCGGAATGTTTTAATATTTCGACCGGATACGGATACAGCGATCTTGGAAGGGACACCTTAGAGCAGGTCTACGCGGACTGCTTTCACGGAGAGGATGCGCTGGTGCGCCCGCAGATCACCTGTGGAACCCATGCGCTTGCGCTTGCACTGATGTCCAATCTGCGCCCGGGCGATGAACTGCTTTCTCCGGTCGGCAAACCATATGATACCTTAGAGGAAGTAATCGGTATCCGCCCGTCCAAAGGATCGCTTGCGGAATACGGAGTCACCTACAAACAGGTGGATCTGCTTGCGGACGGCGGCTTTGACTATGAGGGTATCCGGGCGGCGCTTAACGAAAAGACAAAACTTGTGACGATCCAGCGCTCCAAGGGATATCAGACCAGACCGACGCTTTCGGTTACTAGGATCGGAGAGCTGATCTCCTTTATCAAGGGCATCAAACCGGACGTGATCTGCATGGTGGACAACTGCTATGGAGAATTTGTAGAAGAAAAAGAACCGCTCGAAGCCGGCGCGGATATGATCGTCGGCTCCTTGATTAAAAATCCGGGCGGCGGACTGGCACCGATTGGCGGTTACATTGTCGGAAAGAAAGAATGCGTCGAGAATGCGGCGTACCGCCTTACGTCTCCGGGACTTGGGAAAGAAGTCGGCGCGTCACTCGGTGTGATCCAGTCTTTTTATCAGGGATTTTTCCAGGCACCGACTGTGGTCGGCGGAGCATTAAAAGGCGCGATATTTGCCGCGAATATCTATGAACGTCTCGGATTTCCGGTTATTCCAAACGGAACGGAGAGCCGTCACGACATCATTCAGGCAGTTACCTTAAATTCCCCGGAAGGCCTGATCGCGTTCTGCGAGGGGATCCAGGCGGCAGCGCCGGTGGACAGCTATGTGACACCGGAACCGTGGGATATGCCGGGATACGACAGCAAAGTAATTATGGCGGCAGGTGCGTTTGTACAGGGATCATCGATCGAATTGAGTGCGGATGGCCCGTTAAAACCGCCGTATGCGGTCTATTTCCAGGGCGGACTTACCTGGTATCATGCCAAACTTGGTATTTTGATGTCTTTACAAAAACTTTATGAACAGAATCTTGTTAATAAAGATTTGTTGTGTTAATATTATAGATATGCCTTTCATGCCAAAGAGAGAGCGGAAAGGTCGTTATGTATCCAGATACAATGATGAAAAATTTACCGGAAACCGAGAAACCGTATGAGAAATGCAGCCGGTATGGCGCTGAGGTTTTATCCGACGCAGAGCTGATCGCAGTCCTTTTGCGCACCGGCACAAAAGGGATCTCTTCGGTGACACTCGCCAGAGAGATCTTAAACTACGAACAGGGCGGGATCTTAAACCTGTACCGCATGAACCGCGAGGAACTGATGCATATTCCGGGGATCGGAAATGTAAAAGCTGTGCAGTTAAAGTGCATGGCGGAGCTATCCAAACGGCTTGCCGTGGCGGATCGAAGCCATCAGCTGAAACTTACGGATGCGGCATCTGTTGCAGGCTATTACATGGAACAGCTGCGGCATGAGCAGAAAGAAAAACTTATGGTCTGCATGTTTGACTCCAAGTGTGCCCTGCTCGGTGATGAAGTGATATCCGTAGGAACCGTGAACGCGTCGCTTACTTCGCCGCGTGAAGTTTTTCTCGCCGCGTTAAAGCGGGGCGCTGTCCAGATCATCTTACTGCACAATCACCCAAGCGGTTCGCCGTTACCAAGCAGACAGGACGAGGAAGTCACAGAACGCATTCGGCTGTGCGGAGCACTTCTCGGGATCCGTTTATCCGATCACATTATCATTGGTGATAACAGATATTACAGCTTTAGAGAGGAAGGACTTATCAAACAGGTCTGAAGGGAGCAGAATTATTATGAATAACAATGTTTATGGAATTGATTTGGGAACCTGCAATCTGAAAGTATACTGCAAGGCGACCGGCAAAGTCTTAAATGAGAAAAATACCATCGCAATAATCAATAAAAACCAGATGTACGCATACGGCGACGCGGCATACGCAATGTATGAGAAAGCGCCGGAATCCATCAATGTCACTTTCCCGATCGTAAACGGAGTGATCGCGGATTTCAACAATATGCAGACGATGATCTTTGAGTTTATCGAAAAGAACGCCAAAGGGAAAACCCATGGCGCGGAATATATCGTTGCGGTGCCTACCGACATTACAGAAGTGGAAAAGAAGGCTTTCTTTGATATGTTCTTCAAGAGCAAGATGAAACCGAAGAATGTCCTGCTCTGTGAGAAACCGATCGCGGACGCAGTCGGACTCGGTCTGGATGTCAATGAACCGACCGGTATCATGGTCGTTGATATCGGAGCGGATACCACAGAGATCTCCGTGATCTCTCTTGGCGGGCTGGTGCTCAGTGACCTCTTACACTTTGGAGGAAACCGCCTGGACGAATCCATCATCAGCTACATCAAGAAGAATTTCAATCTGGTCATCGGACAGAAGACTGCGAAACAACTGAAGGAAGAGCTTGGTGCCGGCGTTGCCGGAAGCAGTGACACCATGGTCATTGTCGGACGCGATGTCGTGAGCGGGCTTCCGATCGAGATGGAGATCTCCGCTCAGATCGTATACGAGGCGATCAAGGACAATTTGAGCTCTATCTGCAATTCCATAAAAATGATCTTGGAGAAGACCCCGCCGGAACTGGCAAAGGATATCATCCATTCCGGTATTTATATCACCGGAGGCGCGTCACAGATCAGACAGCTGGATGATCTCTTTACACAGATCACAAACATCCGTGTAAACCGCTGCGATGAACCGGAAGAGAGTGTCGTAAGAGGACTTGTAAAGATCGTTTCCGACGAAAAATACAAGCATCTTGCATTTAGCTTAAAAACCAAGAACTATAAATAACAGAGGTAAAACATGAGACGCATAAAACGTAAACCACAATTTACATTACCGACAAAATATATCCTGCTTGGCATGACCGTGCTGTGCGTCACCGTCATGTTCCTTAGTTTTACATTCAATCTGTCCGGCGGTCCGCTAAACGCGGTTGCCGGATATGTGTTTGTCCCGATGCAGAAAGGAATCAACGCAGTCGGCGGCTGGATGTCTGAAAAAGCGGATAATTTAAAAAATCTGAATGATGTCATGCAGAAAAACGAAGAACTGCAGGCGCAGGTGGATGAGCTGACAGCCGAATTAAATACCATAAAGCTGGAACAGTACGATCTGGACAATTACCGTGCGCTGTTGGAACTGGATGATAAATATCCGAGCTATAAAAAAGTTGCCGCAAACGTGATTGGAAAGGATTCCGGGAACTGGTTCAATACGTTTATCATAGACAAGGGATCGAAAGACGGGATCGAAAAGGATATGAACGTGATCGCCGGAAGCGGACTTGTCGGGATCGTGACAGATGTGGCTCCGAATTATGCGAAGGTAAAATCGATCATCGATGATACGAGCAGTGTCAGCGGCATGGATCTTGCCACATCGGATAACTGTATTATCCGGGGAAATCTCCAGATGATGAATGAAAATCAGGAGATTGAATTAAGCGACTTAAAAGATACGGATGACCAGGTGCAGGCCGGGGATCAGATCGTTACGTCCTACATCAGTGACAAATATTTACAGGGAATCCTGATCGGATATATCAAGGATGTTTCCGTGGATTCCAACAATCTTACCAAATCGGGAACCATCACACCGGTTGTTGATTTTGAACACATTCAGGAAGTTTTGGTCATCCTGGATAAAAAGGAAGATGTTTCCGGAGAACTTTCCGGACAGTAAATAAGTGCGAAGAAGAGACAGACAAGAGGTAATTTATGAGACGTAAAGTAGTTGTAACCGTAATTATTATGATATGCTTTTTGCTGCAGACGACAGTGTTTCAGGCACTTTCGTTTGCTTCGATTTCGCCAAATCTTCTGATTGTGGCAGTGTCTTCTTTTGGATTTATGCGTGGAAAAAAAGAAGGAATGTTTATCGGCTTCTTTTCCGGGCTTTTGATCGATCTGTTCTTTGGAGATGTCCTGGGCTTTTATGCGCTGCTTTATATGTATGTCGGCTATGTGAACGGATTTTTCCGTGCCATCTTTTTTCAGGACGATATTAAGCTGCCGATGCTGCTGATCTCGGCGAGTGATCTTGCATGTAATCTGTGCATTTATTTTTTCCGTTTTCTGTTCCGCAAACAGTTTGATATCGGATATTATTTTTTACATCTTATGATTCCGGAACTTGTCTATACACTGTTGGTCACAATTTTGCTGTACTGGCTGATCTTAAAGATCAATCAGTGGCTGGAAAAATCTGAGAAAAGGAGTGAGGCAAAGTTTGTTTGAGAATTTAAAAGAGTTTTTAAAAAATTTCTTCAAATCAAGATTATTTGTTCTTGCAGTGGTTATGATCTTATTGTCGGTCATTCTTCTGGAACGCCTGTTCTCACTGCAGATCATAAACGGCGAAGAATATCAGAAAAATTATACCTTAAAGATCAAACGCGAAAAAGTGCTTCCGAGTACGCGTGGAAATATCTATGACCGTAACGGCGAACTTTTGGCGTACAATGAACTTGCGTATTCGGTGACGATTGAAGATAATGGAAGTTATGATTCCTTAAAAGAAAAGAATCAGTCCATCAATGAGGAGATTGCTTCGGTTTTAAAAGTGCTCGATAAGAATCATGACGTGATCCAGAATGATTTCAATATTGCGCTGAATGCAGACGGAACCTATGCTTTCACAGTAGAGGGAAAAACGCTCCTCCGTTTTCTTGCGGATGTTTACGGACATAACAAGACCGATGAATTAAAATACAATAAAAAGCTTGGCTATAATGAAGCGGAGGCGACACCGGATCAGGTCATTTCCTATCTTTGCAGGGAAAAGGGATTTGCGTTATCCGAGGATACCTACGCAAGGGAAGATCTGTACCGCATCCTGGTCATCCGCTATGCAATGTCGGAAAACAGCTATCAGAAATACATCGCGACAACGATCGCAACGGATGTGAGCGATGAAACGGTTGCTTATGTCAGCGAGAACGCGACCAGTTTGCAGGGAATGGCGATCTCGGAAGATACCGTCCGCAAATATGTGGACAGTGAATATTTTTCACATATCATCGGGTATACCGGAAAGATCTCAGAAGATGAGTATAACAGCCTTTCCGCATCGAGTGACAATTATACCAAGACCGATGTGGTCGGAAAATCCGGCATTGAACAGGTGATGGATCTGCAGCTTCAGGGAACTAAGGGATACGAGACGGTATATGTAGACAACCTGGGAAAAGTTGTCGAAACGACGGATACGACAAACCCGTCCGCCGGAAATGATGTGTACCTCTCCATCGACAAAAATCTGCAGGAAGCGGTTTATGATCTGTTAGAGCAGGAGATCGCGGGAATCGTATATTCCAAGATCATCAATGCGAAAGATTATATTGCGTCGGAGAACAGTACAGCTTCCGACATAAAAATACCGATTTATGATGTATACTTTGCTTTGATCAATAATAATGTCATTGATATTGACGCGTTTGCGGATGACAACGCAACAGCAACGGAGAAAAATGTATATCAGAAGTTCCTGACCAAACAGGATCAGGTGCTGTCGTCCGTTCAGACACAGCTCACCTCGGACCGGCCTGCCGCGTACAAAGATCTTGACGAGGAGACACAGGCATATTTAGGTTATATCGTGACCATGCTTTCCACGGATAAGGTTCTGCTTTCCGACAGCATTGATACCAGTGATGAGACATACACCGCATGGAAAAACAATACGATCAGTTTAAAAGAGTATCTGTATCACGCGATCGAGAGCAACTGGATCGATATCACCAAATTTACAGTCAACGAAAAATATTCCGACTCTTCTGAAATATATGACGCGCTTGTCAGCTATATTCAGGAATCCTTAAAAACAGACCGGGGATTTTCCAAGCGGATCTACAAGTACATGATCCATGATGATCTGATCGGCGGAACACAGCTTTGCCTGATCCTCTATGACCAGGGTGTGCTTGCCTATGATGAAAATCAGGTAGCGGCGCTGGAAAGGGGAAATGTCAGCGCATTTGATTTCCTGCGTGGAAAGATACAGGATCTTGAGATCACACCGGCGCAGCTGGCGCTCGATCCATGTACCGGCTCCTGTGTTGTTACGGATACAAAGACCGGGGAGCTGCTTGCCTGCGTGACGTATCCGGGCTATGACAATAACAGACTTGCCAATACCGTAGATTCCGCATACTATGCGGCATTAAATGAAGACCTGTCCCTGCCGCTTTACAACAATGCGACACAGCAGCGTACCGCACCGGGATCTACCTTTAAAATGGTGACGGCTACCGCCGGACTGACGGAGGGAGTGCTTTCCTCGCCTTCAGAACAGATCCTGGATGAAGGACAGTTTACAAAAGTAACTCCTAGCCCGAAATGTTGGGTATATCCGAGCAACCACGGTCTTATCAATGTCTCTGAGGCGATCCGCGACTCGTGTAACTACTTCTTCTACGAAGTAGGATACCGTCTGAGCAGCACCGGAGATACCTACAACGAGACCAAGGGAATTACTGCGATCCAGAAATATGCTGAAATGTATGGACTGGGAGACACGACCGGAATTGAGATTCCGGAAAATGAGCCTCAGATCGCGACCAAGGTACCGATCCTCGCAGCGATCGGACAGAGTGATAACAACTACACCACAACCGAGCTGGCGCGCTATGTGACAGCGGTCGCAAATTCCGGTACTGTATATAATTATACGCTGCTTAGCAAGGTAACGGATTCGGATGGAAATCTGATCGAATCCTATGAACCGACGGTCAAAAACCAGATTGAGGGGATCAGCCAGTCTACCTGGGATGCCATTCATTCCGGTATGCGCATGGTGGTGGAAAGCCACAAGGAATTTGATGGATTTCCGATCGCGGTTGCCGGAAAAACCGGTACGGCGCAGCAGATCCTGACCAGACCGAACCACGCGCTGTTTGTCGGTTACGCACCGTATGAAGACCCGCAGGTGTCCATTGCAACAAGAATCGCATATGGATACACCTCAAGCAATGCCGCGGATCTGTCTGCAAAGGTTTTATCGTATTATTTCCATGTTGCAGACGAACAAACATTACTAAATGGCCAGGCAATGTCCGTAAGCGATACGGCAAATGGCTTTGGCGATTAAGAAAGGAAGGCTTTATGGGAATGTCGCAACCGGTAGTTTTAAAAAGTAACCGATATGGAATCAATCTGATCCTGGATGCGGATATGCCGTTCGGCCAGTTAGAGGAGGCAATCCTCGAAAAATTCCGGGAATCCGAAAAGTTTTTTAAAAACGCGAAGATTGCAATTTCTTTTGAGGGGCGCAGGCTCTCGCAGGAGGAAGAATTTTCCATATTGGATATGATCGCAAAAAATACCTCCATACAGGTCATCTGTGTCGTAGATCAGGATGAGATGCGGGAGCAGATGTACAAGGAAAAGATTGACAGCTATTATCAGGATGTGGCGGACAATACCGGAGAGTTTTACAAAGGAACGCTCCGCTCCGGTCAGGTATTAAAATGTGATACCAGCATCGTGATCATCGGAGATGTCAATCCGGGCGCCAAAATCATAGCAAAAGGAAACATTGTGATTCTTGGTTCCTTAAAGGGAAACGCCTACGCGGGTGCTGCCGGGGATGAGAGCTGTTTTGTCACGGCGCTTGATATGGATCCGGTGCAGATCAAAATCGGAAATGTGATCGGAAGAAGCGCGGACCGCGGGCCGTGGGAAGCGATACGGAACCGCCATCGGACGATGGATCCACAGATCGCGCTGGTTTCCAAGGGAAATATCATGATCGAGCCGATCACCCATGGATTGCTAAAAAAAATATAAAATCATCTTTATAGAATCATAGAACAGAAATGAAAAATCAGGAGGATATTTCAAAATGAGTGAAGTAATTGTTGTTACATCAGGCAAAGGTGGCGTAGGAAAAACAACCACCACTGCAAACGTAGGTACCGGACTTGCGCAGCTGAACAAAAAAGTGGTACTGATCGATACCGATATCGGACTCCGTAACCTGGATGTTGTTATGGGACTGGAAAATCGAATCGTATATAACCTGGTAGATGTTGTGGAAGGAAACTGCCGCATCAAACAGGCGCTGATCAAAGATAAAAAATACCCGAATCTGTTTTTGCTCCCGTCTGCACAGACCAGAGACAAGACATCCGTAAATCCGGAGCAGATGAAAAAGCTGGTGGACGAGCTGCGTGAAGAATTCGACTACATACTGTTAGACTGTCCGGCAGGTATTGAACAGGGATTCCAGAATGCGATCGCAGGTGCGGATCGTGCGCTTATCGTTACCACACCGGAAGTTTCTGCAATCCGTGACGCGGATCGTATCATCGGCCTGTTAGAGGCACATGAGATCAAAAAGACAGAGCTTATCGTAAACCGTCTGCGTATGGACATGGTAAAACGCGGCGACATGATGTCGATCGAAGATGTACAGGAGATCCTTGCAATCGACCTGATCGGTGCGGTACCGGATGATGAGCAGATCGTTATTTCAACTAACCAGGGAGAACCGCTTGTCGGAAATCATAACTCACTGGCAGGACAGGCTTATGAAAATATCTGCCACCGTATCATGGGTGAAGAAATTCCGTTACTTGACCTGGAAGCCAAAAACGGTGTCTGGGAAAAATTTGTCGGATTATTCAAGAAAAATTAAGGGGGAGAACGAAACATGGGATTCATGGATTTCTTTAAGAAAAAGAGCTCCGGTGATGTCGCGAAGGACCGATTGAAGCTGCTTCTTATTTCGGATCGCGCAGACTGTTCTCCGGATGTCATGGAAATGATCAAAAATGATATTATCCAGGTCATTTCCAAATATATGGAAATTGATGCGGAAGGGCTTGATATTCAGATCACCCAGACCGAATCGGACGGAAATAACGGCAGTGTTCCGGCACTTTACGCCAATATTCCGATCAAGGACTTAAAACATTCCGGGAACTAACCGGATCAGCATAGGAAATAGTGATGTTTAAACAATATAGTATAAGAAATTATCATTTTCGCCTGGTATGTTATGTGCTTGCCCTGTCGGTGATCGGCATCCTGGTCATCGGCAGCGCAAAAGCTTCAGTGCAGAAAACACAAATCGTCGGTTTGTTCCTGGGACTCATTGTGATGGCAGTTGTTTCCCTCGTGGATTACAGCTTTATCCTGCGTTTCAGCTGGCTGTTTTACTTCTTGAACCTGGTGCTTCTGGCGCTGGTAGAAGTGATGGGAAGCGACGCGAACGGTGCGACCCGCTGGGTATCGATCGCCGGGCTGCGTTTTCAGCCGTCCGAGTTATCCAAGATCATTATCATTATATTCTTCGCGTACTTTTTTATGAAATATCAGGAGACGCTCAACACGATAAAAATACTGGCGGCATCGTTTATTCTGGTTGGGATCCCACTGGTTTTAGTTGTGACACAGCCGGATCTTTCCACGACGATCGTAACCGCATTAATTTTTGTATCCCTCTTGTTTATTGCGGGATTAAGTTATAAAATAGTGTTGGGAGTCCTTGCAGTTTCGGTTCCGTCAGCGATCATATTTTTGAGTCTGATCCTGCAGCCGGGACAGAAGATTTTGAATGATTACCAGTACCGGCGGATCATGGCGTGGTTAAATCCGAAAGCCTATGCAGATGATGCCTATCAGCAGCAGAATTCGATCATGGCAATCGGTTCCGGAAGACTATGGGGCAAAGGATTGAATAACAATGATATCGCTTCTGTAAAAAACGGCAATTTTATTTCCGAACCGCAGACAGATTTTATCTTTGCTGTGGCAGGAGAGGAACTTGGGTTTGTCGGAGCAGCGCTTATCGTGATCCTGTTATTTCTGATCGTGATCGAGTGTATTCTGATTGCGCGGAAGGCAAAGGATCTGTCGGGAAGGCTGATCGCCTGTGGAATGGCATCCCTGATCGGATTTCAGGGATTCGTAAACATCTGTGTTGTTACCGGGCTCATGCCAAACACCGGCTTACCGCTTCCGTTCGTCAGTTACGGTCTGACGTCACTGACTACATTATATATTGGCATTGGACTGGTCTTAAATGTCGGACTTCAACCGAAAAAATATTGAATGGGGGAATCACATCATGAATATAGGCTTGATTGCACATGATTCAAAGAAAAAACTGATGCAGAATTTCTGTATCGCGTATCGCGGTATTTTATGTAAAAATGAGTTGTTCGCAACCGGAACAACGGGAAGACTGATCGAGGAAGTCGCGAACCTTAACGTTCACAAATATCTGGCAGGACATCTGGGCGGCGCACAGCAGCTTGGCGCACAGATCGAACACAATGAGATCGATCTGGTGATCTTTTTGCGCGATCCGCTGACACCGAAGTCCCATGAGCCGGATGTAAACAGTGTTGTCCGTCTCTGTGACGTGCATAACATTCCGCTTGCGACCAATCTCGCTACGGCAGAACTTCTGATCAAGTCATTAGACAGAGGAGATTTAGAGTGGCGTGAGATGTATAAATAAACATGCCCTTTGCGGGCTTTTAACCGCCGCATTGCTTGCGGTGTCCGGCTGTGGGAATAAGGCGGCCGAAATCAAAAATCCTTATCCGGTATACAGCACGGCGGTCACCGATTCACTGATCGCGGCAAGCGGCGAGGGCAGTAATGTATTGTCCTATTTTGCCACCAATCTGTGTGTCGGAGGACTGGAAAATACAGGGCTGGAAAATACCGATGAGCAGGTATGCGAGGGTGCCGGTCTCTTTAACACGGCAACCCACGAGATCCCTTATGCAAAAAACATATATGAGCAGCTGTATCCGGCAAGTACCACAAAGATACTGACCTGTTATCTTGCGTTACAGTATGGCAATCTGGATGATGTGGTTACCGTCAGTCAGGATGCTGCGAATATGGCGAGTGATTCTTCCGTCTGCGGCTTAAAAGCCGGAGACCAGATTACACTGCGTGATCTGCTCTACGGACTTATGATGCGCAGTGGAAACGACGCGGCGGTCGCGATCGCGGAATATATTTCCGGAGATACCGATACGTTTGCGGGACTGATGAATACAACGGCAGCTTCGCTCGGCGCGACCGGCAGCCATTTTGTAAACCCGAACGGATTACCGGATGACAATCATTATACGACCGTATATGATCTTTATCTGATCTTTAACGCGGCAATCCAGAATGAAACTTTTCTTGAAATATTAAAAACAACAGATTATACTGCGAATTACACAGATGCAGCCGGGACACCGGTTTCACAGGAATGGACTTCCACCAATAAATATCTTGCCGGAACAGAAACTGCGCCGGACGGGATCACGGTACTTGGTGGAAAGACAGGAACCACGGGCGAGGCGGGGTACTGCCTGGTTTTGTTGAGCCAGAACGCAAGCGGTCAGAATCTGATCTCCATTGTGCTCAAAGCGGACTGCAGAGATAACCTTTATCTTTTAATGAACGAGATGTTAAGACAGTACGGGAACTGACCGTTTCCATGTATGGTCTGACATTAGTATAAAACGATATACCGGGAGGAGACGCCAATGATAGAAATTATCGCAGGAGAAAAAGGAAAAGGAAAGACCAAATATTTACTGGACAAAGTCAATCGGACGGTAAAAACAGCAAAGGGCAGCATCGTGTATCTGGACAAAAGTCCGAAACATATGTATGAACTGAACAATCGGATCCGTCTGATCGATGTGGCAGAATATCCGATTTCAAATTGTGATGAATTTATGGGATTTCTCTGTGGTATTTTATCTCAGGATCATGATATGGAAGAAATGTATCTGGACAGCTTTCTTACCATTTCGTCCTTAAAAGAAGATGAAATGACATACGCGATCAAAAAGCTGGATATCATCAGTGAAAAGTTTTCCGTAAAATTTGTGCTCAGTGTGTCAAAGGACGAAAAGGATTTACCGGAATGTGCGCGGGCAAGAATTATTCTTTCTCTGTAACAGGTATATCTGCATAAAGGAAGGTGTCTTAAGCGTTGGCCTAAGACACCTTTTTTACCGGATTATGCTTCGTTTACGGCACGAATGCGTCCGTAGGCACTGAGCAGATACAGACCGCTGATGCCGACAATTCCGTAAACAATACGGGAAAGCCATGACATGTTTCCAAACAGAAACGCTACCAGGTCAAAGCGGAAAAATCCGATCAGTCCCCAGTTAATGGCACCGATTAGCACAAAGGTAAGTAACGTATAGTCTAATCCTCTTGAACTCATAAGTGTATCCTCCTTTTGGAATAGTATGTCACCTTTTTCCCAAATCATACATGGGAAAAACATTGTATTCTAATTTGGAAAATGCTAAAATGGACAGGAGTTCATGATAAAGGCGGTATTATTTTGTCAAAGAATAAAAAAATTGTAAATTACAAAAAACCGTTCAGCTTAAATATCGGTGTTGTGATTTTTGTTATTATTTTTATCTATATTCTTTTTAATATATTCAGTTATTTTACAAAAACGCGCATTTCCGTGTATGAAGTGGAGCAGGGAACGATCGCGGAAAACAATACCTACAACGGACTTGCGCTCCGCAGCGAGAATGTGGTGTACGCGGATACGGCGGGCTATGTCAATTATTATCTGAAGGACGTGCGAAAAGCCAGCTATAACACGTTGGTCTATTCCATTGATGAGAGCGGAGATATTGCAAACCAGATCAAGGAAGCTTCTTTGGGACAGAGTGAACTCTCAAAATCAAATTTAAATGAGATCGGTGAAGTGGTCGGTGAATTTGATAAAGCCTATGATGCCAATTCTTTTTATAATGTATATTCCTTTAAAGAGAATGTAGACGCGCAGATCATGGAAGCACTGAATCTGAACGCTTTGGATACGATCGGAGATTATACGGCATACGCACAGGCAAACAATACGTTTCACTTGGGCTACGCGCAGATCCCCGGGATTGTTGCGTATTATACCGATGGTTATGAAAATGTCACCGTGGACACGTTTGAGCCGGATATGCTAAATGAACTGGATTATAATAAAAATAATCTTAAGATGAAAGAAAAAGTTGCAGCCGGAGATCCGCTTTATAAACTCGTGACGGATGAAACCTGGAATATCATAGTTCCGGTGACACGGGATGTCTATGAGCGGCTGACCGATGAATCAGCAGTCCAGATCGAATTTACCGAAGATGGCAGGACACTGTGGGTAAATTTTGAGGAGCGGCAGATCTCGGATGGCTATTATCTGTTCCTGAAACTGAACAACTCCATGGTTCGTTATGTGCAGGAACGTTTTATAGAAATCGAGCTTCTTTTAAATAAGGAGAGCGGACTGAAGATCCCGAACACCGCCATTACCGAAAAAGAATTTTTCAAAGTGCCGAAAGAATATTTCGCAAAGGCACAGGATTCTTCCGGCAAGGGCGTGATGATCAAAGATCCCGCAACCGGCAGTATCAATTTTATCGCGACATCGCTTTATTACGAGACCGAGGATTCTTATTATATCGATGAAGATGAAGTGCATGCAGGAACCGTGCTGCAGCGGCCGGATTCCAATGAAACCTATACCGTGGGTGAAACCGCGAAATTGCAGGGCGTTTACAACATCAACAAAGGATATGCCGTGTTCAAGCAGATCAGCATTCTGTATCAGAATGAGGAATATTCCATTGTGGAGACCGGAACAAGCTACGGTCTTTCCCTGTATGACCACATCGCATTAGATGGCAGCAAAGTAAATGAAAATGATTTAATAAATTAGAGGTGTTAGATTATGTTAAAAGACAATTTAAAGGAAGTAGAAGCAAACATCATGACCGCCTGCGAAAAGGCAGGCAGAAACCGTGAGGATGTAACACTGATCGCGGTGAGCAAGACCAAACCAGTCTCCATGCTTGAAGAAATTTACGCGGAAGGGATCCGTACCTTTGGCGAAAACAAAGTGCAGGAGCTGACGGAAAAATACGATCAGCTTCCGGCTGACATCAAATGGCATATGATCGGTCATCTTCAGCGCAACAAGGTAAAATATATTGTGGGCAAGGTAAGCCTTATCCACTCCGTAGATTCTTATCGCCTCGCGGAGGAGATCAATATCCAGGCGAAAAAGCATCAGGTTACAGTGCCGATCCTCATTGAAGTAAATGTGGCAGGCGAGGATACCAAATTCGGAGTACGTCCGGAAGAAACGCTGCGGCTTGTAGAGGAGATTGCTTCTCTTGAAAATGTGCGCATCCAGGGACTGATGACGATCGCTCCGTTTGTGGAAGATCCGGAAGAAAACCGCGTGCATTTTCGCAGACTGAAACAATTATCTGTTGACATTGATTCCAAAAACATTGATAATGTACATATGGAAATTCTGTCTATGGGAATGACCAATGATTATATGGTTGCGATTGAAGAGGGAGCGACCATGGTACGCGTCGGTACCGGCATTTTCGGTGCAAGAAATTACGCAAATGCCAACTGATGGTGAAATATTTTTGAAAGTGATAGGAGATTATTCATGGGACTGTTTGATAAATTTTTAAATGTTATGCGTCTGAATCCGGATGACGAGGATGATTTTTATGATGACGATTACTATGACGAGGAAGAGGACGAAGCGCCGAGAAAGAAGCTGTTTTCCAAGTCGGAGGATGATTTTGCGCCGGATAATGAAGTGCGTGAAAAGCCGGCAAGAACTTCTCAGAAGATCACGCCGATGCGTCCGTCCAGAAAGCAGATATCCGCAGCCGGCATGGAAGTCTGTGTGATCAAGCCGACTTCGGTAGAAGACGCAAGAGAGATCACCGAGACACTTCTTATGAACCGCACCGTTGTATTGAATGTAGAGGGACTTGATGTGGAGATCGCACAGCGTATCATTGACTTCACCTCCGGATCCTGCTTTGCGATCAGCGGTAACCTGCAGAAAATATCCAACTATATCTTTATCATCACACCGTCTACGGTAGATATTTCAGGTGATTTCCAGGATATTATGGATTCTTTTGATCTGCCGGGAATCCAGACGACAGATTACAGGTAAGAAATATGACAGAAGAAGAACAACTGCTTCAGAAGCGTTTTTTGGATCTGTCCAGACAGGCAGATTACAAGGGAATCGTTCTGTTTTCGGATTTCCTTGGTTTAAATGAACAGAATATTTTCCGTCAGACAGAAGGAATGCTTACATCTGGGTTTCAGATGTCTGGCGGATATGAATACGCGGAGCGTCAGATGGTAGCTTTTTGTCCTGACGCTCTTTATTATGAATGGGAATATCCTTTTTCGTGCCTGAAAATAGAACCGGCATATCCCAAATTTTCCGATAAGCTGGGACATCGTGACATCTTAGGCGCGGTGATGAACCTGGGGATTGAGCGGGGGAAGATCGGTGATATTCTGCTAAAGAACAACACCGCATATCTTTTTTGTGCGGATTCCGTAAAACCTTATGTGACAGAGCAGCTGGAAAAGGTAAAACATACAGTTGTCAAAGTTACGGAAACGGATGTTTTGGACAACCCTGATATTCAACCGGAATTTGAACATTTAAGCGGGATCATCACATCGAACCGGCTGGATGCATTTCTTGCATGTATCTGTAAATTATCGCGTTCCGCGGCGTCTTCGATGATCACCGGCGGGAAAGTGTGCATCAATGGCAGGGAAACACTGCACAATACCTATGTCTGCAAACCGGGAGACATTCTTTCGGTCCGTTCCTATGGCAAATTTATTTTTGATGCTGTTTCAGGAGAGACTAAAAAAGGAAGAATGAAGGTCGAATATCGAAAATACAAATAGTAAATGGAGGCTTTTATGAAAAAAATGTCTACAAAATATCTGATCCGCGTAAGTATAAGCGTGATCTTACTGATCCTGCTTGATCAGCTCACCAAGATCTGGGCGGTGGTGCGTTTGAAGGATCAGCCGGCGATTTCACTGATCCGTGGAGTATTTGAACTGCAATACCTGGAAAACCGCGGATCCGCATTTGGGATGATGCAGGGCGCAAGAGTCTTTTTTATCATCAGTACGATCGTTTTATTCCTTCTCGTATGCGTCATATACATCAGGATCCCAAAAGAAAAAATGTATCTGCCGCTGCGCGTGATCGCGGTATTGTTTCTTGCCGGCGCGGCAGGGAATTTCATCGACCGTGTGCGACAGGGCTTTGTCGTGGATTTCTTTTATTTTTCACTGATCAATTTCCCGATATTTAATGTCGCGGATATCTATGTGACGACCGCAACGATCGCCCTGATCGTTTTCATTCTGTTTTATTACAAAGAGGCAGATCTGGAACGGATTTTTTCTAAAAAGAAAGGATAAGAGAGGATCGATGGAGTTACAGACTTTTGAGGTCGGGGAACCGTATGACGGGGAACGGCTGGATAAATTTCTTGCAACGATTTATCCGTCACAGTCCCGGACCTTTTTTCAGAAACTGATCAAAGAAGGTCAGGTTACGGTAAATGAACATGCCGAAAAGAGCAATTTCAGACTGCAGCCGGACGATATTGTCACCGTGCGTATTCCACCTGCGGTATCGGTTGAAATACTGCCGGAGGACATTCCGCTTGACATCTTATACGAGGATGCGGATGTCCTTGTGGTAAACAAGCCAAAGGGCATGGTGGTCCATCCGTCGGTCGGACATTATTCCGGTACTCTGGTAAATGCGGTTTTATTTCACTGCAAAGACAGTCTTTCCGGAATCAACGGAGAAATACGCCCGGGGATCGTACACCGGATCGACAAAGATACGACTGGCTCTCTGATCGTGTGCAAAAATGATGAGAGCCATATAAAGATCGCAGAACAGATCAAAGCACATTCCGTTACCCGCCGTTACCGCGGGATCGTAAACGGGATTGTGAAGGATGATGAGGGAACCATCACCGGCGCGATCGGCAGACATCCGACAGATCGAAAAAAAATGGCGATCAATGAAAAGAACGGAAAACCTGCCGTCACGCATTATAAGGTTTTGGAACGCTTAAAAAAGCACACCTACATGGAATTTGAACTGGAAACCGGGCGGACACATCAGATCCGTGTACATATGGCGAGCATCGGGCATCCGCTGCTTGGTGATACTGTTTATGGCGGAGAGAAGAACGCGCATGGTTTACAGGGACAGACGCTGCATGCGATGACGCTTGGCTTTATCCATCCGACAACAGGAGAGTATCTGGAAGTAAGCGCGCCGCTACCTGAATATTTTGAAAATTTACTGAGAAATCTAAAATAAAACTAAAATAAAGGATTTCATATGTACTTTCCGAAAAAAATATATTATAATAATCCTATACAAAAAAGAACAAGGCTTACAAAGGGGTGGTTTTATGCGTGATTATGTATATACAATCGGACGTGAATTTGGAAGTGACGGAAAAAATGTTGGATTTGCACTGGCAGAAAAGCTCGGAATCAACTGTTATGATAAGGAACTTTTAACAGAAGCTGCAAAACAGAGTGGCTTTTGTGAGGAAATATTTGAGAATCATGATGAAAAGCCAACAAACAGCTTTTTGTATTCACTGGTTATGGATACCTATTCGATCAATGGCTATTCATCTGCACCGTTTTTGGATATGCCACTGAATCACAAAGTATTCCTGGCACAGTTCGAAGCGATCAAAAAGATTGCTTCAGAGGGACCGTGTGTATTGGTTGGACGCTGCGCGGATTACGCACTGTCAGACAATCCAAACTGCATCAATGCGTTTGTACATGCGGATCTGGATTACCGTATCGAGAATATGAAAAAGCGTTTTGGCATGAATGAGAAACAGGCTAAAGACACACTTGCAAAAAAAGACAAACAGCGTGCAAGCTATTATAATTATTATACCAGCAAGAAGTGGGGCGATTCCAGAAGCTACCATCTGACGCTTGATATCAGTGAACTTGGCATTGACGGATGCGTGGATATGATCATCCGTTACCGTGATCTTTTAGAGGCACAGAGAAATAAATAACAGGGAAGAGGAGCTGTCACAGATCCGTTTCTGTGGCAGCTTTTTTAAATCATAGGAAATTCCTTCCTATGATTTAAAAAAGCTCCGCGGGGATGCGCAGCTCGCGGAGATGAAGTTTATGTTGAACATACCGCTCGCGCGCGAAAGTGTGCGGTAAGCGCACACTTTATTTTGGAGGAAATATGGGACAATATCAGTCAGCAGCAGATTTTGAAAAGTTTTTTCATACGAATTACACACCACTGACATACGAAGACGTCAAAAGTGATTTTGAGACTTTCTATAAAGAACAAAACGGTAAAATCTTCCATGAAGATTATGAAAAAGCCGCGCAGATCTCCAGGGATGATTTTCGTGAAAATCTTTCCAAAACGGCGCTTTTTACATTCCAGGATACGTTGACGGAACTGTTTTATGAAAAGAATCCTGCAATTTACGAAGAGGCATTTGCTATTTTCGAGGAAAACGGCGGCACCAAATCAGAAATCACAAAGATTTTTGATGATACCTATCAATCGCTGTACGAAGAATTTTTAAATCAGTTTTTTGATGAAGTGATCGCGGCAGCCATTTAAATCAATTAGAAAAAAGCCTGTGGATGCTGCCAGATCCGGTAAAAAAACGTAAACTGTACGGTCAAATGTAGCAGCACAGGCTGTTATTCGGTTATGTGTATCTATCGGATAAATATCAGTTTTTCCGATAGATAGCACAGATAGTATCAGGAAAGGAGGATTTCCGGCTATGGGCAGGGATTCCCAATATTATAAGGATAAAAAGAAACAACAAACATTAAAACTCCGGGAACTGATTTCGGAGCTTCCGGGCTTCGCAACGGATTATCTCTATGATAAGGAAGTTTCTTCGCAAACCAGCACATTGATTTCCTATGCATATGATCTGCTTACGTTTTTCCGTTATATTAAGGAAATGAATCCACGTTTTAAGGATGTTGCGGTAAAAGATTTTCATTTAGAGGACATCGAACGACTTACTTCCGAGGACATTGTTGAATATCAACGTTATCTGGAACTGAATGATAAAGGCGAAAAACACGAAAACGGGAAAAAGGCGATCGCCCGGAAAATGTCTCCACTGCGTGGTATGTTTCAGTATCATTTTGAGCATGGATATATTGAAAATAATCCCATGGCGCTGGTGAAACTGCCGCGGATCAAAAAGGATAAGAACATCATTCGGATGAATTCTGAGGAAATTGCGGCTCTGTTAGACGCGATCGAACACGGAAATGAACAAATGAGTGAACGCCAGCGTAATTATTGCAAACGCACAATGCAGCGTGATCTGGCCATTCTGACTTTGATGCTTGGAACCGGGATCCGCGTTTCGGAATGCGCGGGGCTTGATATCAATGATATTAATTTTACGGATAATTCCATGACGATCGTCCGAAAAGGCGGCGGTCAGGACGTTTTATATTTTGGCGCTGAAGTCTGTGATGTCCTGAAAAATTATATTGATGGAGAACGTGCCCGTGTCATCCCGGAAAAAGACCAGGAGCACGCCCTCTTCTATTCGCTGCAAAATAAGAGGATCAGTGTGGATGCCATTGAAAATCTGGTAAAAAAATACGCAAAGATGGCGGTGCCATCGAAAAAGATCACACCGCACAAGCTGCGCAGCACCTATGGCACTGCCCTCTACCGCGAAACCGGAGATATTCGTCTGGTTGCAGATGTACTTGGACATGAAAATGTAAATACCACGATCGATTACTATGCGGCGATCGAGGATGAACATAAGCGCCGGGCTGCGAATGCGGTTTCCGTTCGGAAATCTGCTCCCGAAAAAAACGATATTGACAATGTGTAATGTTCCCGATACAATAAATAAAATTGGACAAAGATAAAAAAAGAAACTGGAGGACTTTTATATTATGGAAAAAATAGCAAGTTTCACGATTGATCATATCAAATTAGAGCCGGGGATATATGTTTCCCGCAAAGATCATATCGGACAGGAAGTCATCACCACGTTCGATCTTCGTATGACCGCACCGAATGATGAACCGGTCATGAATACTGCGGAGGTTCATACGATTGAACATCTCGGAGCTACTTTTTTACGCAATCACGCAGAATTTAAGGACAAAACCGTATACTTTGGGCCAATGGGATGCCGTACCGGTTTTTATCTGCTTCTTGCCGGTGATTATGAATCGAAAGATATTGTAAAACTCGTGACGGAAATGTTTGAGTTTATCCGCGATTTTAAAGGTGAAGTACCGGGTGCCAGTCCACGCGACTGCGGAAATTATCTGGATATGAATCTCGGAATGGCAAATTATATCGCCAAACGTTATCTGGATCAGACACTTTATACGATCGACACTGCGCATCTGATCTATCCGGAATAAAAAAGAAACATCTTCTGCTCCTTTTCCCATCACGGGATTGAACAGAAGATGTTTTTCTTTTTCCGATTTGCACCGGACTAAGCTAAAACATCATCCAGGACTTTCTTTAACGCAGCCGCTGAATCTTTTAACTTTTTCAATTCGTCATCATTTAACGAGATCGGCACGATCTTTTCTACCCCATTGGCGCTCACAATGGCAGGAAGACTCAGGCAAACATCCTCAAGTCCGTATTCACCGTGTGTCAGGCTTGATATCGGAAGAATGGAATGTTCATTCCGTACAATGGATTCACAGATTCTTCGCACCGCCATGGCTACTCCATAATAGGTTGCGTGCTTCTTTTCGATGATCTTATATGCGCTGTCACGCACATCTTCATAAATACGCTGCATGGATTCTTCGTGATTATAATATCCGCGCATCTCACAAAACTTATTTAAGTTGATCCCGGATACATTTGCGCTGCTGAATGCGGCAAGCTCGCTGTCTCCGTGTTCTCCGATGATAAATGCGTGGACACCACGGTTATCGATCTTTAAATGCTCACCCAGCAGATATTTTAAACGTGCGGTATCCAGTACGGTTCCGGAGCCAATGACACGGTTTTCCGGAAAACCGGATAATTTTAAAGCGGTATAGGTGAGAATGTCCACCGGATTGGATACGATGAGCAAAATGCCTTCGCAGCCAACACGCACCAGTTCCGGGATAATATGTTTGTAGATGCCGACGTTCTTGGCTACAAGATCTAAACGGGTCTCATCCGGTTTCTGATTTGCACCTGCTGTGATGATAACGATTGCGCAGTCCGCAATATCCTCATATTCACCTGCATAGATCTTCATAGGTGTCTCAAACGGCAAACCATGGCTCATATCCATCGCTTCACCCTCTGCCCGGTCTTTGTCTACATCTATCAGTACCATTTCCGAAAAAAGATTACTCTGCATCAATGTAAATGCGCAGCTTGAACCGACAAATCCACAGCCAATCACTGCAATCTTTCTCATATTTACCATATCCTATTTACCTTCCTTTCCTACTTCTTATTTATCGTTTCCAGTTTCAGTGAAAATTATCAAAGGCCTTTGTTTCTTTCACTGACAGTATGCCATAAAATTCCTAATAAGTCGATAGGAATACTGAAGTATGGTTGGATTTTTTTGTATACAAGATTTTACCATTTTAAAGTTCTGCGGAATCTAAAAGAATCGTGAATGGGCCATCATTTAAGAGTTCTACCTTCATATCTGCTCCAAATTCGCCCTGTGCCACATTCGGAACACTTTTTTTGCATTCCGCAATAATATACTCATACAGTTCTTTCGCCATTCCAGGTTCGCCTGCCCGGATAAAAGACGGGCGATTTCCTTTTCTACAGTCCGCATAAAGCGTAAACTGGGATACCAGAAGAATACTTCCGTTTACATCCGCAAGTGAAAGATTGGTTTTTCCGTTCTCATCTTCAAAAATACGCATACCGATCAGCTTTTTTATCATTTTATCCGCTATTTCTTTCGTGTCCTCCCCGGATACTCCGATCAATACCAAAAAGCCCTTCTCAATGGCTCCAATCTGTTTGTTATCTACCGTAACAGATGCCTGTGTCACCCGCTGTATTACAAAACGCATAAGACATTTCCCTCTCTTTTTTATTTATGATATATTCGTAATTTTAAAGAAATCAAGCCAAAAATGCAACCCAATATTTGCTTGCAGAATCTGTCTGCCTGGCGTAAACTTATAACCGTATGACAAACGACAAGAAAGTGGGAAACAAAATTGAAACTACAAAGACTTCTCAGCTTTACCCGAAAAGCAGTGGATGATTATGAAATGATACAAAGCGGAGATAAAATCGCAGTGGGAATCTCCGGTGGAAAAGACAGCCTGACACTTCTCTATGCCCTGCATGGGCTGATGCGCTTCTATCCAAATCGATTTTCGCTTATAGCGATTACCGTAGATTTAGGTTATCCTGATTTTCATCTGGATGCGGTAAAACAGCTGTGTCAGGAACTGGAAGTTCCTTATTATGTGGTAAAAACAGAAATTGCCAGGATCGTATTTGAAAAAAATGCGCTGGAAAATCCATGTTCTCTTTGTGCAAAACTGCGCAAGGGTGCTTTGAACCAAAAGGCACTGGAACTGGGCTGCAACAAGATTGCGTATGCCCATCACCGGGATGATATTTTAGAGACGATGCTTCTTTCCATGATATTTGAAGGAAGATTTTACGCGTTTTCTCCCAAGACATATCTGGAACGTACCAGGCTTACCGTGATCCGTCCGCTTATGTACGTTGCGGAAGCCGATGTGATCGGATTTATGCACAAGAACCGGCTGCCGGTAGTAAAAAATCCATGTCCGGTTGACGGAGCAACAAAAAGGCAGTACGCCAAGGATCTTCTGCGTCAGATCAATCGTGACAATCCGGGAGCAAAAGATCGCATGTTTACTGCCATTTTAAGCGGAAAAATAGACGGCTGGCCGCCACACAGAACTTAACGGAAATCAGGCATCCTGCGCCGCTGCAGATCCGGTAATCTCATTCATTTTCTGCTCGATCCGCTCTTTTACAACCTCTGCGATCTGATTTGTCTTCAGATCCTTATAGTCTTCATAATAAAGCGGGGGCAGAAAATGTACCTGTGTTTTTACACTCCCAAGATGAAATGTATTAAATACTTTGTAGGAATCGATCAGAACAACCGGAACAATCGGAGCTTTCGCCCGAACCGCGCATTTGAAGCTGCCGGCTTTAAAGTCACACACTTTGTTTTTGTTGTTAAACTCATAACCGCCTTCCGGAAACAGGATATATTTCATTCCATTTTTTACATCTTCACTCACTTCAAGAATAATCTGCATTCCCTGACGCACATTATCTTTTTCCAGTCTTTTTCCCTGTACCAGATCCACAAATTCACTGACCAGAATGGTATTGGATTTGGCTTTATCCATCACCAGGGAACAGGGCGTGGGATGTGAGATCATAATTCCAAGCGCATCATATTTTCCCTGATGGTTCGGATACATGACATACCCCTGATCCTTTGGGAGATTCTCCTGACCGAAACATTCGGTCTCGATCTTCCCGGAACGCATCATAAGCGTAATCGCATGGCGTACCAGCCGGTAACGCTCCTCTTCCGTAAATTTTTCCGGATGATCCGCCTCATAACGCATACGGGGAATCATATAAGGTGCACGAAATAAATTTCGTAAAATCACATAAAGAAATTTAAACATAAAGTAACTCTCCTATCTCTTTCCTATTATATCCGCATTTTAGAAAAAAGACAACCGGGAGCTTGGCACCAGCGTGCTTATTCAAATATTTTTTCGATTACAGATATTCGGAAGAATAATAAGGAATCAAAAGATATTCCCCTGCATGGATATCGTCACTGTCCAAGTGATTGAGGTCCCTTACTTCTTCCATATAAGCGTCACGATCCGAATAATCGGAAGACATATAATGACCGGCGATCGACCAGAGGGATTCGCCCTGCTTTACCTGTATGCTGGTGTAATACTTGTAGCTTTGCTGATCGGAAGTCATGCTGGATGCCTCGATCCGGTCGCTGATCAGAAACGCCGCAAGAAAAAATACGATCAGTGCGGCACCAAATACCAGAACACTTCTTTCCATAACACAAACATTTCTTCTTCTGTTCATAAAAAATCCCTCCATATCCTATCGCAATCCGCATATATCGAACATTCGTTGCGAACATCTGTTTTCTTTATGCTTGTATTATAGGACAGGAACGTTTGTTTGTCAACAGAAAATTCGAACAAATTTTCGGAATATGTGTTTGCTTTTTCCCGGCAGATATGATACAATTTTTATATTAAACAAGGAGGATCACAATATGCCAAATGGAAAAATCAGTGAAAAGCAAAAAGAAATTTTAGAATATATCAAACAGGAAATCTTAAACAAAGGATATCCGCCGGCTGTTCGTGAAATCTGTGAAGCTGTTCATCTAAAATCAACATCTTCTGTTCACTCTCATCTTGAGACCCTTGAGAAAAACGGTTATATCAGAAGAGATCCGACCAAGCCGCGCGCGATCGAGATCATGGATGATACCTTTAATCTTACACGCCGCGAGATGGTAAATGTGCCGGTCATCGGCAATGTAGCCGCAGGTCAGCCGCTCCTTGCCGTACAGAACATCGAAAATTATTTCCCGATTCCTGCGGAATATATGCCGAATCAGGAAACCTTCATGTTAAAGGTAAAAGGCGAAAGCATGATCAATGCAGGTATCCTTGATGGAGATCATATTCTGGTAGAACGCCAGTCAACCGCTTCAAACGGAGAGATCGTTGTTGCGCTGGTGGATGATTCCGCAACAGTAAAGACTTATTATAAGGAAGACGGACATTATCGCCTGCAGCCGGAAAACGATACGATGGATCCGATCATTGTGGATGAATGTTCGATCCTCGGAAAAGTATTCGGAGTTTTCCGTTTCTTCTCTTAAAGCAAAAAGGTAAGTGCAGATGTCATATTCTGCACTCACCTTCTTCTATCTTTTCATTCCCATATCAGAATGGGATCCTTACAGATCTGCCACACTGATCTCTTTTCCGTCTTTCCAGATACGTTCCAGATCATAAAACAAACGATCTTCCTTGGAGAATACATGAACAATAATGTCACCGTAATCCATCAATATCCAGGTGGAATAAGAATTTCCTTCGATCTGCTTTGCGGTATAACCTGCTTTATATAATTCCTCATCTACTGCATCACGCATCGCCTGCAGCTGATTCTGGTTTGATCCGTTTGCAATGATAAAATAATCCGCAATCGTTGACACATCACGGATATCGATCACTTTTACATCTTCTGCCTTCTTTTCTTCCAGTGCCGTTACAGCAAGTTTTGCCATTTCCTTTGCCTGTTCCATAGAATGCCTCCTTTTTTATACTTTATGTTCTTCACGTTATCTTTTATTTTCAGCCCCACACAGACCTGATGGGAATATATCTTATTTTTCTTCCGCTTTTGCTTTATAATACTGACACGTCTGTTCCGTCAGCGGATCGATCTCCTTACCGGTGCTCTTTAAGTAATCGAGAGTATCGCTGAGGATCTTTAACAGTGCCGCATCCAGATCTCGAAAGCAAAGCGGCCGGACAACCGGGAGATTTTTCGCTTTGTCACGTCCCGGCTCAATATAATCTGCAATATAAATGATCTTATCGAGCAGGTTCATGCCTGGCTCACCGGTCGTGTGTACCAGGATCGCATGCAAAACCTCCTCATCTGTCACATGATATTTTTTTCTGGCAAGAAACGCGCCGAGTTTTGCGTGGATCAGTGCCGGATTATCGATCTCCGCCTGTGTCAGTTCGATATGATATTTTTTACACAGTTCCATCTTTTCCTCATTTGGAATACATTTTGCGCAGTCGTGAAGAAGTCCGGCAAGCATCGCTTTTTTCTGATCCGCACCATGCGCCATGGCAAGCGCTGCCGCCGTATACATCACACCCATGGTGTGTTCGTATCTGGATTTGTCCAGTTCTTTTTTTAAGCTTTTTCTGATTTCGTCCATCGATGTTTCTGACATTTTTGTATTCACTCCTTCTTTGCACCGCAATATAAGTTATTTGCGGCAATATATTCCCTCACGCGATCCGGCAGCAGATACCGTATGGAAGTCTGCTCGGCACACCGCTTTCTGATATTATGGGATGAGATGGAAAAATTAGGCGTCTGTATACGAAAGATCTCTGCCTGATATTTTTCGGTCAGATGCCGGATCTGATCCTGCAATGCTCCATCATCGGTCAGGTCACGAACCGCCGCAAGGATCACCGCATTCTGACAGATGATATCCGGATTTCTCCAGCTTTCAAATTCCGACAGGGAGTCCGCTCCCATGATAAAATAAAACCGGTCATCCGGACACTCTTCGTGCAGGCTTGCCAGGGTTTCATAGGTATAACAGACACCGTCTGCATCCACTTCACGTCTGCTTAACGTAAAGCGCAGATTTCCCGCGATCGCAAGTTCTACCATGGCACACCGGTGTTCGGCAGATGTAATATTGCTGTTTCTTTTGTGCGGCGGATTTCCGTTTGGCATAAACCAGATCTGATCCAGTCCGAATTGTTCGGCTGCATTTTCTGCAATCATCAGATGACCGTAATGAATCGGATCAAAGGTACCGCCCATAATACCGATTTTTAATCCATCCGGCTTTGTATCCATACGCCAGTCCTTCTTTCTTATTTCGGAAGTTCGATCTTTGGCTTCTTGGCAGGACGATAGAATACCATCTTTTTACCAATAACCTGAACGACTTCAGAATGGGTCCGTTCACCGATCACTGCCGCGATCTCATTCGGATCATCGATACAGTTTTTTAATACATTTACTTTAATCAGTTCACGTTTTTCAAGAGCCTCATCCAAAGCGGCAACGATTTCCGGTGTCAGAGAGGATTTGCCGATCTGAAAAAGCGGATTCATCGTGCTTGCAAGGCTCTTTAAATAAGAACGCTGTTTGCTCGTCATCGTTATTCGTTCTCCTTTCACGAATTTAAGACTGATAATAGTCAAATTCCATACCGTACATACGGACGGTATCTCCGTCTTCAATTCCCATTTTTTCCAATTCTTTTAAGATTCCCTGTTCTTTTAAGAAACGCTGGAAAAACATAAATCCCTTCTCGGAATCGATATTGGTATAACCCAGCATTTTTTCGATCTTAGGGCCTTCCAGTTCGAAAGCACCGTCGTCTGCACGGGTGATCGTATATGCGTCATTGTTCAGGAAATGCAGTTCCGGGAAAAATTCCTGCTCATAGATGATCGGTTTGTCATCCAGACCGGAAAGGAGCTCCTCTACATGATATAAAAGCTCTTTTAAGCCCTTTCCGCTGACTGCGGAAATAGGGAACAGCTTCATTCCCTTCGGTTCAAATTCTGCTCTGAGCTTGTCTAAGATCTCATTCTCACCGTTTGGAATGGCATCGATCTTATTGGCTGCAATTACCTGCGGTTTCTTTAAAAGTTCCGGATTATATGCTTCAAGTTCCTTGTTGATCGCATAAATGTCCGCGATCGGATCACGGCCTTCCGTTCCTGCCGCATCCACTACATGGATCAGCACTTTGGTACGCTCAATGTGTTTTAAAAATTCATGTCCAAGACCAATTCCTTCCGAAGCGCCCTCGATCAGTCCTGGGATATCTGCCATGACAAATCCCCTGCCATCACCAAGATCCACAACGCCGAGGATCGGATTTAATGTTGTAAAGTGATAGTTTGCGATCGTCGGTGTTGCGTTGGTCACATGAGAGATCAGTGTTGATTTTCCGACATTCGGAAATCCGATCAGTCCGACATCCGCGATCACCTTTAATTCCAGGCGAACCTCAAGCTCAATAGCTTCCTGTCCGGGCTGCGCGTATTTCGGTGCCTGCATGGATGAAGTCGCAAAATGTTGATTGCCAAGACCGCCGTTTCCGCCTTTTAACACGATCTGGCGTCTGTTATCACCGGACATATCCGCAATGACCTGATCGGTCTCGGCATCCCGGATGATCGTTCCTTCCGGAACTTTGATGATAAGGTCTTCGCCCTTTCTTCCGTGACAGTTGCGCTTCTTGCCTTCTTCACCGCTCTGGGCAGCGTATTTGCGCTTGTGACGGAAATCGTTTAGGGTATTCATTCCCTCATCAACGACAAAAATGATGTCTCCGCCTTTTCCGCCGTCTCCGCCATCCGGACCGCCGTTTGGTACATATTTTTCACGACGGAAACTGACATGACCGTCTCCGCCCTTTCCTGATTTGATAATTATTTTTGCGCTGTCGGCAAACATAATATTTTACCTCAATTCTAACGATAATATTCTATGATTTTAAAATGAGGCTGTTAAACAATAATAACAGCCTCATAAAAGTAATTCTTATTCGTTTGTAGATACTGGATAAACGGAAGCTACTTTCTTGTCTCTTCCTTTTCTCTCGAATCTTAATACACCGTCTGTCAGTGCGAATAAAGTATCATCTCCGCCGATTCCTACGTTCGTTCCCGGATGAATCTTTGTTCCACGCTGTCTGTATAAGATGTTTCCAGCTTTTACAAATTGTCCGTCTGCTCTTTTTGCTCCTAATCTCTTGGACTCGGAATCTCTACCGTTCTTGGTAGAACCAACTCCCTTTTTATGAGCAAAAAACTGAAGGTTCATATTTAACATGACCTACACCTCCTTGATCTTGAGAACGAGATAATTGTTCCCGTAATTTACCTGTATTCCCTCTAAGCCTAAGACCAGGGAATCCATGAGAAGTTTTCCGTTGGCATCCGCCTGTCCTTTGAACCGGAACCGGATCTCACCGGTTTCCTCATCTGACTCGGCTTCTGCGGCGTTCTCTGTTAAATTTTCAACAGAATTGATCGTATTGATGACAAGAGCCGAAACTCCCGCACAAACGATATCCTGACCGACATCCGCGTAACGCGCATGACCGGTACAGTCAAAACCCTCATACCGTCCGTCTGGATCTTTGTAAATCGTTACTTTAACCATAACAATTCCCTTATCGATTAGCCATTAATTTTTTCGATCTTAACCTGAGTGAACGCCTGTCTGTGACCGTTTTTCTTGTGATATCCAGATTTTCTCTTGTACTTGTAAACGATAACTTTCTTTGCTCTTCCTTCTTTTACAACGGAAGCAGTAACGGTTGCGTTAGCGACTGTCGGATCTCCAACTACTAATTTACCGTTGTTTACAGCTAAAACCTGATCAAATGTTACAGTCTCTCCGGCTTCTGCACCAAGTTTTTCAATGGTAATGATATCGCCTTCGGATACTTTGTACTGTTTACCACCTGTTGCTATAATTGCGTACATATGGCACCTCCTATTTATCATTACTCGCCAGTTGCGGTGCTGTATTTCTACAGACTTATAACCTCACTGTGCGGCATACTATTAGAGAATAGCATACAAGCCCCTATTCGTCAACACTTTTTTGAAAATTAATTTGTTCGCGCAATGTTTTTTGTACTTTCTTTCGGGTTAGCTCCACAAGCCCGAGTTTTGTAATATCGATAAGCTGAACCGGCACCGGATCTTTTTTTAACTCCGTGCGGAATGCATGCATCAGTTCTGCTTTTGCTTCCTCACTGTCCATATTGATGAAATCCACAATACAGATACCGGATATGTTGCGCAGCCTGAGCTGTCTTGCAATCTCTCCTGCCGCCTCAAGGTTGATCTTTTTAAAATTCTCGGCAGCAGATTTTTTGGCGATATTCTTTCCGCTGTTGACATCAATGACGGTCAGAGCCTCGGTTGGCTGGATCACAAGATAGGCACCGGACTTCAGCCATACCCGCTCTCTTAAGGCGTCACGGAGTTCCCGTTCCAGTGAATAGAGCTTAAAAAGCGGCAGCATGGGATCCTCATACATTCTTACCTGCCCGGCAAAATTCGGATTCTTCTCATAATAGGAAGTGATTGAAAGATACGCTTCCCGGTCATCCGTTACGATCTCTGTGAGGGAGGCGAGATCGGCATCCTGCAGGGTCTTTCGAAACCCATGCTCCGGCTGATGGATCAGACTGAAACAGGTCTTATGCACCGCAGTCTCCTTTATATGCATAAATTCCTGCTCCAGTTCTTCCAGTTCCTGCAATATTTCATTGTCAGCTGCATTTTTCGCGTTTGTTCGAACAATTAAGCCATATTCATCCTTTTTATGCGCTTCCAGCAATTCACGGAAATGCAACCGGGCATCGTGCTCTAATTTGGATGAGATCCCGAGTTTTGTATTTTCCGTAGTCAGCACCAGATAATTTCCGGTAAAATTCAGATTGGTGGACAGAACCGGATCTTTCGTCTTCATGGCTTCTTTTTCCACCTGGACTAAGAGTTCATCCCCGATGCAGAGCGGTTTCTTCCCGATTTTTTTTGTAAATATCGGATTTTTTTGCTTCTCCATCGGATAATAGCCCTGCCCGCCATCCGCGGTGATCTGAATGAACGCGGCATTTAGATTTTTTACCACGTTGGAAACTCTTCCTATATAAATGTTGCCGAGAATGGACATCTGGTCTGCCGGAATGCAGGACAGCCCCCGCAGCACATCATCTTCATAGGTCGCAGTGATCCAGTAAGAAACGCTTTTATCCTCGTTCCGCAACTGTGCCGGTACGCCTGCAAGCGCAAGCAGTTCCGGTGAAAGCGTCTGTCTGGTGAGCACCAGTTTTTTTTTCATCTGTTTCTCCCCCTTTCATCACGCATCACAGGTTTTAAATGTCGGAAGCCGTAATATCTTCTCCCAGCGCGCCAAGCGGCAGGAATCCCTGTTTTTCATCCTGCGCATACACATCCAGACGATGGATCTGGAACGCAAACTCTTGATATTCTAAGGAAAGGAATTCATAGAACGCCTGTAAAACGAGTTCCGGCTTCAAATTATTCGTACTGCCGGTACAGACTTTAAGATAAAAAACAGGTTTCCCCTGTTCTTCCAAAATCTTAAAATCGTAAACCAGCTGCTTTAGATCCATGACTTTTTCACTTTTTTTCGTTTTTTTCGTGATCAACACTTCTGCTCTGTCATAAAAAAATGTATTTAACCGGCTGCGCCATTCTTCGACAGAACAGGGATTCTCGTAGCCGTCCTTGATATAAATCTTATAATCTGCCGCCGCGACAATGGACATGGCGTTCTTCGCAGGATCCGGAAGCTTTTTATATTCTAAGATTTTGACGCCGTCAACCATCGCGCTATTCAGGTTTACGATCGACTGTTCCGTGGTTTCCGTTGAATTCACCTCGATATCGAGATATTCACCGTCACTGGTAATACCGACACCGAGCGGTGCTGCAAAAGACATGATCTGATGCGGCGAAAAGCCTTCGGAATATTTGATATCGATGTCTGCCCTGCGCATTGCCTTCTGGAAATAACGCATCATATCCAGATGTCCGATAAATTTCATGACACTGGATTTTGCAAATTTAATTCTTACCTTCAAAGCAGACACCTCCTTTATAATTCATAGCGCCGCAGCCGGAACACTGCATCCGGCAGTTTGGCGTGACTTTCTCCTCCATTGCGGTCTTCCACTGGCGGATCATAAATTCTTTTGTAACACCGGCATCGATGAAATCCCATGGGAACACTTCATCCAACGAGCGTTCCCGCATTGTGTAAAAATCAGGATCCATTCCGATCTCTTTAAACGTTTCGATCCATCTGTTGTTGTCAAAAAATTCGGACCATGCGTCAAAGATACATCCGTTTTCATAGGCTTTTAAGATTGCCTGTCCGACTTTTCGGTCGCCTCTTGCAAAGATTCCCTCAAGAACCGTGACATCCGCCTCATGCCAGTTATATTTGATACTCTTACGGTTCAGCTGCTCTTTTACCGCGTCATTTACGATCTTTGCCCTGCCAAGGTAATTATCCTTATCGTACATTCTCGCCCACTGGAACGGGGTGAACGGCTTTGGAACAAAGAAGGAAGTACTGATCGTGATCTGACATTTTCCGTTTCGCTGATCCTTCGGGATCTCATAATAACGAACCGCGATCTTATTGGCAAGTTCCGCGATCGCACGCATATCCTCAGGAGTCTCCGTCGGCAGTCCAAGCATGAAATACAATTTCACCTTCTGCCATCCGCCTTCAAATGCCATTCCCGCGCCATGCAAAATGACATCCTCCGTCAGTCCCTTGTTGATCACGTTTCTAAGGCGCTGTGAGCCGGCTTCCGGCGCAAAGGTCAGGCTGCTTTTTCGGATATCCTGTACTTTTCCCATGACATCCAGCGAAAACGCATCGATACGCAGGGATGGAAGCGAAATGTTAACTCCCTTTTCTTTGAAGTTATCAATCAGGAAATTCACCAGTTCTTCTAACTGTGAGTAATCACTGGAGCTCAGCGAGCTGAGCGATATCTCCTCGTGTCCGGTATTTTTTAACATTTCGTAAGCGTGCTTTTTTAAGACCGAAATATCTTTCTCGCGGTTTGGCCGGTAGATCATCCCCGCTTGACAGAAACGGCACCCGCGGATACAGCCGCGCTGGATCTCTAAAACCACACGATCCTGCGTCACCTTGATAAAAGGTACGATCGGCTTTTCCGGGTAAGGCGCATCAGTCAGATCCATGACGACCTGTTTTTCCACCTTTGCCGGTACATCCTCAAATACCGGTTTCATTTCCTCTATCGTGCCGTCTTCCTTATAACTCACTTCATAGAGGGACGGAACATACATACCTGGAATTTTCGCGGCTTCATGTAAAAACTCAGCTCTCGAGGAACCGTTCTTTCGACAGACTTTGTAAAGCGCAAACAGCTGATCGTACCGGATCTCGCCCTCTCCAATATAAAAAAGATCAAAGAAATCCGCTAACGGCTCCGGGTTGTAAGTACATGGTCCGCCACCGATCACGACCGGGACATCCCAGTCCCTGTTTTTCGCGTAAAACGGAATCTGCGCCAGATCAAGGATCTGTAAAATATTGGTATAACACATCTCATACTGGATCGTAATTCCAAGGAAGTCAAAGTCTTTCACTGCATCCTGGGTTTCCAGCGCGAAAAGCGGGATCTGCTGCTCTTTCATGATCTTATGCAGATCCGGCCACGGTGAAAACACGCGTTCACAGTAGACATCTTCTCTCTGATTGAACATATCATACAGGATCTGCATGCCCAGATGTGACATTCCGATCTCATATACATCCGGAAAACACAT
The DNA here is from genome assembly GCF_014297335.1 of Roseburia yibonii. Classification (NCBI taxonomy): domain Bacteria; kingdom Bacillati; phylum Bacillota; class Clostridia; order Lachnospirales; family Lachnospiraceae; genus Roseburia; species Roseburia yibonii. The sequence goes on along the minus strand of NZ_JACOQH010000002.1, from coordinate 252,103 downwards.
CGCGAAACGTATGTCCACCTGCGTTGGATCTTTTTTTACCATATTTAATTCATTTCCTATATAACGGGCGGGTTTGTCCACCGTCAATAAGATTTCATCCGATAATGCTAATTTTGTATTCATTCTCTACCTCACAAATTGATGGAATCGAATATCATCATAACATATTTTTCAAGATTTGTATAATCATAGTTTTCTTCTATCTTTTCAATGATCTCATCCGTGGAAAGCCCGAAAATATGCAGATCACTCTTTTGTGCCGCAAAAAATAACGCAAAGAGCGAAACGGCAAAAAAGAGCCGCAGACGGATTCCCGGGGACGCGACAGCTTTTGGCGGTTCCGGCGTTTCAATCCCACACTCCGGAAAGGAATTGCGTACCTCCTCAATATATCTTTTTCGGTTTTGGATGTCTTCTCCTGTCATACTGCCTCCATTATCCAGAAAGTTTACATAATATTTTTATGTCAACTTCACATTTTTTCCTGCTTTATATCAGGATATGAGACGCCTCCCTCTTCCATAACAAAAAATAGAAGCAAATAAAAGCTTCTATTTTTTGTGACATCGTTCTATCTTGCGTCACGCTCGATATATTCTTTTTTATCAACGAGGCTCCGATATGCCGGACGGATAATACGATCTGCGGAGATCAGTTCCTCGATCCGGTGCGCGCTCCAGCCGACAATTCTTGCGATCGCAAACAGCGGCGTATACAGCTCAACCGGTATGCCAAGCATGTCATAAACAAATCCACTGTAAAAATCGACGTTTGGGCTTACTCCTTTATAAATCTTGCGTTCTTTGGCGATCAGTTCCGTGGCGATCTTTTCTACATTGTTATAAAGTGCCATATCCTCTTCCCTGTCTTTGTTTTTCGCAAGCCGCTCAACAAAGTCCTTAAAGATCACTTCTCGCGGATCGGACAGCGAATATACCGCATGCCCCATACCATAGACAAGTCCCTTGTGATCGAATGCCTGTTTATTTAAGATCTTATCCAGATACTCTCTCAGCTGCGATTCGTTTTCCGCGTTCGGTACATGTGCGCGGATATCTTCCATCATTTTCATAACCATGATGTTTGCGCCACCGTGTTTCTTTCCTTTCAAGGAAGAAAGCGCTGCCGCGATCGCGGAATAGGTATCGGAACCGGATGACGTTACCACACGCGTGGTGAAGGTGGAGTTGTTACCGCCGCCATGCTCCATATGAAGCAGCAGCGCAACATCCAGTACATTTGCCTCAAGATGTGAGAACTGCATATCCGGGCGCAGCATACGCAGGAAATTTTCCGCGATCGACAGATTCGGATCCGGACGGTGGATATACATACTGTCGTTATTCTCATAATGGTTATACGCGTGATAAGCATATACCGCCATCATCGGAAACAGACTGATCAGCTGAATGCTCTGGCGTAAGACATTGCTGATCGAGAGATCTGCCGTATGGTCATCATAGGAAGCAAGCGTCAGTACGCTTCGTGTCATCGAGTTCATGATATCATGGCTTGGTGCTTTCATGATAACGTCTCTCGTAAAGTTCGTCGGCATTTCCATACAATCCGCAATGATCTTGCGAAATTCATTGAGCTGTCTGGTTGACGGCAGCTCTCCGAAAAGCAGAAGGTAAGCACCTTCCTCGAAGATAAAGCGCCGGTTTTTGCTTCCCTTTACCAGATCTTTTACATCATAGCCACGATACAGAAGCTGACCGTCGCACGGAACCTGTTTTCCATCCACATTTTTAAAAGCCGTGATCTCCGAAATATTGGTAAGTCCGGTCAGAACCCCCTTTCCGTTTTCGTCACGCAGACCGCGCTTTACGCCATACTGCTGATACAGTTCCTTTGAAACTGCGTCATTTCGCATACACAGGCCTTCTAATTTTTTCGCATAGTCAATAGCATTGTCACGATTTCCCATTTGTCACCCAATCCTTTCTAGTCGATTACCTCATAGTTACAATTTCCTCAATTCCTCCGTAATATTCTGCTGCATCCTGCCGCAGATCTGGTCCAAAAAGATCCTCTCTTCCTCGCTGATCCCGTGTAACAGGACATGCCAGCATTCTTCATGTACTTTCAAAAAATCTTTGATGACCGCGTCTGATTTCTCCATCAGGAAAATATGGTTGAAACGGTGGTCTTCCCGATCCTCATGCAGCCGGATAAACCCAAGCGCCTTTAAGTTATCAATGGATTTTGACACATGTGCTTTTGAAATGTGTTTCTGTCCCATGATGTCTTTGGCGGTATCACCATAATGCCCGCTCGCCAGATATGCCAGGATATCCAGCTCGATCTTGCGCAGACCGTATTTTTGCATCAGCGGTTCTGATTTTTTCTCCAGGAGCTTTTTCAATTCCGCTCCTAACGTAAGCACTTCGTATTCTTTATACATTTCCGTAGTCTCCGTCGTTTGGTTCACTTGTGAACTATCTAAAATTATAACGTTCGGACACAAGGATGTCAAGAAAAACTGCACACCGCTTTTGATCGCTGGTGTGCAGTTTCTTCTGTAATCGCTTTATCGCTGTGATAATTCCGCAGTGATCTCCTCCCATGTAACGCCCTTTTCTACCATCAGAACCATGACATGATAAAGGAAATCCGAAATTTCGTATTTAATTTCTTCCGGATCCGGATTTTTTGCGGCGATCACGATCTCCGTGCATTCCTCTCCGCATTTCTTTAAGATCTTGTCGATCCCCTTGTCAAACAGATAATTGGTGTAGGATCCCTCTCTCGGATGTTCCTTCCGGTCAGCAATCACATTGTAGACCGTCTCAAACACCTTGAGCGGATTTTTCTCCACATACTCTTTTTTGATGATCTCATTGAAAAAGCAGGTACGGTTTCCGGTATGGCACGCGGCACCGATCTGTGAAACTCTTGCGAGCAGGGTGTCATAATCACAGTCCGCCGTTAAAGATTTCACATACTGAATGTGACCGGATGTCATGCCCTTGATCCAGAGTTCCTGTCTGCTCCTGCTGTAATAGGTCATCTTTCCGATATTGATCGTAGTGTTAAATGCCTCCTCGTTCATGTAGGCAAGCATCAAAACATCGTTTGTCTTATAATCCTGCACAATGACCGGAACCATGCCGTCTGAATTTAACTTTAAGTCCGACCACTGAACCGAAGGCTCAAAATTATCCATCTTGATCCCGGCAGCTCTGCAGTCTGCCTTTAACTCCATCACGTCGATCTCCGGGTGTCCGATGAAATCGCCCATAATCCCGCGCACATTGACTTTCCGCAGTGTTTCTATGATCTCATCTGCCTCATAGCTGTCCGTCTGCACAATATAAGGGATCGGGGTCATGCTCTCAACTGCTTCTACGATCGCCGGATCCACGACAACCAGTTCATGGAACATTTCCGTCATTTCCGCGGAATGCTTAAAAATGTAATCCACATTCTCAATGGATAAAAGCATTTTTTCCTTTCCGAACCGCTTGCTTCCCTCATCCGCGAGCTGTGCCGTTTCCGGCTTGGAAGCGTTTAACACGACCTGTTTACATCCGGCATAAAGTATTTTCTTAATATCTTCAAGCCGGTTGATGTTTCCGCCCGCGCAGATCGGAATCTCGATATTCTGCGCCAGCTTTTTTATTGTCTGGATATTCTTTTCATGCTCTTTGTCATCTTCTGAAAGATCATAGATGATGATCTTGTCAATCCCGCTGTCGTTATACAGACGTACTTTGGAGTACAGATTCCCGGCAGACGTAAAATCCCGGAATCCGTTTACCGCAGCTCCGTCCTTTAAATATAATGTTGATACAATGGTCTTTTTTTCCATAAAATACTACCTTACTATAAACTGCCTTTCGTCGATAAAATATCCGTGATCCTCGGATCAAAACCGGTTGCCTCATCCAACGCCCTTGCAAATGCCTTAAACATTGCCTCGATCATGTGATGGTTATTTCCACCGGAAAGCACTTTGATATGGAGGTTCATGCCGGCGGTATACGAAATGGCATAGAAAAATTCCTTTACCATTTCTGTATCCATATATCCCACACGATCTGTCGTAAACTCTCCGTCAAAGGAAAGATATGGCCTGCCGGAAAGATCAACGGCACAGAGCACCAATGTCTCGTCCATGGGCAGAATACAGCTTCCGAAGCGCTTCATGCCCTTCTTATCTCCCACAGCTTCCTTGATCGCTGTTCCAAGGACAATGCCGGTGTCCTCGATCGTATGATGACAATCCACGATCAGATCTCCCTTTACCCTCAGGTTAAGGTCGAACATGCCATGACGGGAAAAGCCGTCCAGCATATGATCGAAGAAACCGATCCCGGTGTCAATATCTGCTTTTCCGCTGCCGTCTAAGTTAAGTGTCAGCGCGATATCTGTCTCTTTTGTTGTTCTTTTACAGTCTGCGATACGTTCCATGGCCGCTCTCCTTAATTCTTTTTGTCTTCAAATCTCACACGGATCGAATTTGCATGCGCGGTAAGCTGCTCACACTCCGCAAACTGTACGATGTCACGGTAGATCGGCTGCAATGCCTCTCTGGAGTAAGAAATGATACTGGATTTCTTTACAAAGGCATCCACGCCAAGCGGTGAGAAGAATTTTGCGGTTCCGTTGGTCGGAAGTACATGGTTTGGCCCCGCGAAATAATCGCCGAGCGGTTCACTGCTGTATTCGCCAAGGAAGATTGCTCCGGCGTTACGGATCTTTGTCATTGTCTCAAACGGATTTACCGTGATGATCTCAAGGTGTTCCGGTGCGATCTCATTCGCTGTCGCGACCGCGGTCTCCATATCATCGGCAACAAGAATATATCCAAACTGATCGAGGGATTTCTGGATGATCTCTTTTCTGGAAAGCTCTGCTACAAAGCCGTCCACTTCCTTTGATACTTCCTCTGCCAGTTTCTGGCTCGTGGTCACAAGGATCGCGGAAGCCATCTCGTCATGTTCCGCCTGGGAAAGCAGATCTGCCGCAACATAACGCGCATTCGCAGTCTCATCTGCCAGAACAAGGATCTCGCTCGGACCTGCGATCGAATCAATGCTGACATAACCGAACACTGCTTTTTTAGCCAGTGCAACATAAATATTTCCAGGTCCTACGATCTTGTCTACTTTCGGAATACTTTCGGTTCCAAATGCGAGCGCTGCGATCGCCTGTGCGCCGCCGACCTTGTAGATCTTATCTGCGCCTGCTTCTTTTGCCGCAACCAGTGTGGAAGGATTTACCTTTCCGTCACGTCCCGGCGGTGTTGTCATGATGATCTCATCCACGCCCGCGACTTTAGCCGGAACAATGTTCATGAGTACCGAAGAAGGATAAACCGCTTTCCCACCCGGAACATAAACGCCGACACGTTGAAGCGGTGTCACCTTCTGACCTAAGATCGCTCCGTTATCCTCGGTTGCGATCCAGCTGTTCTGCTTTTGCTTTTCATGGTAGGAACGGATATTGACGAGTGCCTTACGCATTACATTAAGAAGCGTTTCATCCACTTTCTCATAGGCTTCTTTGATCTCTTCCTCCGTGACTAAAATATTGTCTGCATTGATGTCAGCCCCGTCAAATTTCTTTGAATATTCAAAAATAGCTTCATCCTTGTTTTTTCGAACATTTGCAACAATTTCAGCCACGCTGCCTTCAAAGTCTCCATAGTTGTTCGGACTGCGTTTTAATAAATTTTCCAGAATGTTTTCTGTAGCTTCTTTGGTTAAGTTTACAATTCTCATATCAGATCAAACTTCCTTTCCTTTAATTCTCCCTTAATACCTGCTTTAAGTCGGTGATCAGTTTTGTAATACGTTCGTTCTCCATCTTCATGCTGACCTGGTTTACCACCATACGGGCAGACAGCGGGCAGACCTCCTCTAAGACTACAAGTCCGTTTTCCCTTAACGTAGAACCGGTCTCCACAATATCGCAGATGACCTCGGAAAGTCCTACGATCGGCGCAAGCTCGATCGAACCGTTTAACTTGATGATCTCAACAGTCTGATGCTTTTTGTTATAGAAATAATCTTTTGCGATCCGCGGGTATTTTGTCGCGACACGGATCTGCTCATGATGCTGCAGCAGTTCCTTTGCTTCCGCCGGGCCGCAGATGCACATACGGCATTTTCCAAATCCAAGATCAAGCACTTCATAAATGTTTCTGGCTTCTTCTAAGATCGTATCCTTTCCGACAATACCGATATCAGCCGCGCCGTACTCCACATAAGTCGGCACATCCGGTCCCTTTGCCAGGAAGAAACGCAGTTTGTACTCCTCATTTACGAAGATCAGCTTGCGGGTATTTTTGTCTTTCATTTCCTCACAGGTGATCCCGATCTTTTCAAACGTCTCCAGTGTTTTATTTGCAAGACGTCCCTTACCTAAAGCGAACGTTAAGTATCTCATGTCTTCCATCTTTTATTCCCCAATCTTATATGTAATATGCGTAATTCCGGTTCTCTTTGCATAAGCCTCATAATCTGCCTTCGCGTGCGCGGTATCATAAGGGATCAGTTCTACGGCCTTTCCCTTTTTCCGCAGCGCGCCCGCCTGTTCGATCGACTCTTTCTTATGCGCTTCATCATAAACCAGAAGCTGTGTCTCGTTTTTAGTCTCAACCTCGATCTTCTGTCTGGACAAAGCAGCTAAAAGCTGGTCGATCACGACCGCGAATCCGATCGCCGGTGACTCCTTGCCGAAGTGTGTTAAAAGCGCGTCATAACGTCCGCCCTTTACGATCGGTTCTCCGCTTCCAAACGTATAGCCTGCGAAGATAATGCCGGTGTAGTAATGATACTTGCTGATCACGCTGAGTTCATAGGAAACGTATTTATCCACACCGTAAAGTTTTAAGACTTCATCCAGTTTCTCAAGACGTTCCAGCGCATGTAAGATCTTGTCATATCCTGCCGCCAGCTGCTTTACTTCTGCCAGATCCTCCGCAGAATTGTAAAACGTTCCGATCTTTCCAAACATCTGTTTTAATTCCGGTGCCAGTGAAAGGTTTGCGACAAACTCCTCCACGCCAAAGAAATTTTTGTTCGAGATCAGATCCTTTAACTCTTCCTCACGTTCCTCATCAAGCCCTGCGGCATCCATGAGACCCTGTAAAAATCCCACATGTCCGATTCCAAGCTGAAATTCCTTTAACCCGGAAGTGAGCAGGCACTCCACAGCCATTGCAATGATCTCAGCGTCCGCATCCACAGAATCCGCTCCGATCAGTTCCGCGCCAAGCTGGGTATTTTCCTTTAAACGCCCCTGATAGCTGTTATTATTGATGAATGTATTTCCCATATAGCAGAGCCGGATCGGCAGATCCTCATCCATATAGTATTTTACCGCACACCGCGCAATGGATGGCGTCATATCCGGGCGTAACACCAGTGTATTGCCCTCCCGGTCAAAGAACTTATAAAGCTCTCTCGACGGAATCGTTCCGATCTCTTTTCCGAATATATCAAAAAACTCAAAGGTCGGGGTCTCTATGAAATGATATCCGTAGTTCTTTAAGGTACTGCGCAGATGATCCTGCAGCACCATTTTCTTCTCACATTCCCCGTTGTAAATATCCCGGACTCCCTCCGGTGTATGAAGTAACTGCTGTCTCATAAAATCCTCCAAATCCCTTTTGTAATTATACTTTTTCGCTTCCACTTTAGCGTGCTACCATGCTACCACGCCAAAATGCTTATCCTATTATATCCAGTAACCGCTAAAATGTCAATCCCTCATATCCAAATCCCTCTGCAATCCGGTCAGATACGGCACTAAAACGCCCCGTTCCACCGAAAGAAAGAAGGAGGGATCCAGTTCCTCGCGCCGGAAACTCTTGCGTCCGCCTTCCTTTGCGCGGTTCCAGAACTTTAAGAGTTCGGCAAGCCGCAGGTAATAAAATTCGTCCCTTGCCGTAAAAGACACAAGAAAAAATGCGATACCGCCCTGCTTTTCAAAATCCTCCATGAACTTCACCTGATGTTCATGGATGTTCTGAAGCGGGAATGTGTCGGTATTGCATTCTTTCGCGTCAAAGCAGACCGGAATGCCCTGCACGGCTCCGATATAGTCTACCGTACTTCTCTGGTCAAAATAAGCCAGTGTGATATGCCTGGTCTGCTTGTCAATATTGATCGGTGTGATCGGAGTCGGCACTTTCTGGATCAGTGCCAGTCCGTTTTCCAGATATTTTTCATTGGTGCGGTTAATAAATTCCTCTAAGGTGGAACCTCTTAAACCTCTTGAATTCCAGGTTGCCATACTATCCCCCAGTGTCTTTGTCATTCTAAGGAAAATTATACCGCAAGGAGAACATTTGTGCAACCGGGTGAGGCTACTTAACGGTTGTTATATAACGCTGATTCTGGCTGTTTGGTTTATCGGGAATAGTCATTGTAATAAGTCCCTGATCCATCAGCGGTTTTAAATATTTTTTCGTAAAACTTTTTGCATTTTTATAACCGCAATATGCCATAATTTCTGATTTTTTTCGTGGTTCCTTACAGTACGCAGTAATTTTATCGGAAATATCGACTTGGGTGGTGACTTGGGTGGCGACTTGGGTGGCGACTTGGGTGGTGTCCACGGCATGCTCCACATACTTCCTGTTTTTTAACGTTGCGTGAAGCATAAAAGCTTCCATATAGTATTCCGGAGACGGCAGTCCGGCTTCTTTCATTTCATTATATAACCGGTCGACACCTTCCCCATATTCACGCACATATTCATATTCATGAAGCACTTCTGCAATTTTCGGATTTCTTGAGAAATGAACCTGCCGCATATTATTGATCCTGACAATCCCGGGCAGAGTGCCCGGACTTTCCACTGTAAAATGATCATCAAACATTTTTATCTGAATATCAGTGCCTTTAATGCTGTAATCCCTGTGAGCGATCGCATTCACAATGATTTCTTTCCATGCAAATTCGGGATATTCGGATTCCGTAACGAATTTTCCCTCTCTTCCAAGATAAGTATGTTCTTTTATCTGGTCACGGACAAAATCTATAGACTGTTCCACAATCTGAAGAATTCTTCCTTCAAAAATTTTATCCTTAACCACGTTCATTTGTGCACCAACCCTGGCTTCTGTTCCCTCATAACGGATAAAACGTACCCGCGCACGCTTAAAATATTGCTGTGGTTCTTTACCAAACAACAAAATCGCCGCGCCACTCAACTCTTCCCTGCCGTTGGCTGACACCAGAAAGCTTTTATTTTGACGGATATACTCCTCCGGTGTTTTTCCATAGCCGATTCTTTTGCAATATGCAGCAACTTCGTTCATATCAAGATCGTTTATGGATGTGCCATATACCGGTTCATCTTCAAAATACCTTGCTCCTTTTGCATACATAAGCTGCATGCGTTCATCAAATGTAAGTTTTTTTGATTTATCACCAACACGTAAATACACTTCATCTCTGTGATTTGCATGCAGTTCACTGCTCTGTGGAACATAGATCAGCAAAATATGGTTCTTTTTTCCATTATCATCCACACATTCGATCGTCTGTGTTTCAATACGAATTGTCGGTACGCAAAAATCAAACGGAGCCCGCAGAATCTCATTGATATTCGGTAAATAGTCATCAATTCCCGTAATTTTTCCATTGTCTTCAATGCCAATCGCCAGCAGTCCACCATCGGCATTCGCAAACGCTATCATTGGTGTTGCAATCGTCGCTGCAGTAATCCTCGCACTTTTACGATCAAATTCCTGTTTTTCTGTTGTAAAACACATATCTTCAATCGTCATTTTTCGAATATTCATATAACGAAGCGGCTCCTTTCATTTCTATATTTTTTGCTGTCACCGCTGTTCATATTCCCTTTGAAAAATTTTTCTGTCAACTCCTGCCAGCTTTTCAAAGCTCTCCGGCACCGGCGCTGTCACTTTTCTCCCATCCGGGAATTCCAAGCGGTAAGCATGCAGCATCTGCCCACGGATGCCGTACTTTTTCTTTAACGTCAGGTTCCAGTTATGGTCTCCGTATTTTTCATCTCCGGCAATCGGATGGCCGATGGATGCCAGGTGCGCACGGATCTGATGGGAACGTCCGGTGATCAGATGGACTTCAAGGAGCGTAGCGTCCGGAAACGTTTCAACCGGCGTATATTCGGTTTCGATATACCTGCTGTCCGGAACTTCTTTCGAATAAATCTGAACCTGATTGCTGCCTTCATCCTTTTTCAGATAGCCGGTGATCTTCTTTTTCTCCGCAACGGTTCCCTTTACGATACAGCGGTAATATTTTTTCATGCTCCGGTCTTTTAAGCATTCTGCCACCTCCTGCAGCCCGCGCAGACTTTTTCCTGCGATCAGAAGTCCGGATGTGTTACGATCTAAGCGGTTGCAGATGGATGGCCGGAAAGTGCGCAGATCCTCCCCGGTCAGTGCGCCGGTGTCAAGCAGATACTCCATAATATATTCATTGGCGGAAACATCCGATGGCTTTGCCTTCTGGGACAACATCCCCTGCGGTTTATTGATGATCAGAATATCCTCATCTTCATAAACAACTGAAAGGGAGACCGGCTTTAACTTCACGTTCGCTTCATCCTTATGCACAGACGGCTGACCCGCGAATTTCAGGAAAGTCTCATCCGAGAGAAAAAGCTTTACATGATCCCCCTCCTGTAATTTCTCAACACCCTCAGCTTTCTTTCCGTTTAAGGTAATGTTCTTCTTTCGGAGCATCTTGTAAAGGAAACCGTTTGAAGCCTCTTTCAGCAATTTGTGAAGGTATTTATCCAGTCTTTGATTTGCCTCATTTTTCCCAATAATATATTCTTTCATGATTTCTCCAACATTTTGTTATTTCTGCTTCTTTTTGTGTACGTTGCGGATCGGTTTACGCCCGGTACTTTTTTTCTTTGCGCCATTGGAATTGCCCGCCGAATTTCCGGAATATTTTGGCTTCGTGCGCCCGGACTGCGTTCTTGCCTGTGGCTTTCCGCTTTTTTCACTCTTTAACTTACGCGGACGGATCAGACATTTTTCGTCAAATCCGATCAGATCCTCACGCCCCGCCTTGATCAGTGCCTCATGTACCAGATCATAATTTTCCGGATTCCGGTACTGGATCAGCGCACGCTGCATCGCCTTCTCATGCGGATTGGTCGCAACATAGACCGGCTGCATGGTTCGCGGATCAAGCCCAGTGTAGTACATGCAGGTCGAGATCGTGGACGGCGTCGGGTAAAAGTCCTGCACCTGCTCCGGCATATAGCCGAGATCCCGCAAAAACTCCGCAAGCTCCACGGCTTCCTTTAATGTGGATCCCGGATGGGAACTCATCAGATACGGCACAAGATACTGCTTTTTCCCGAGTTTCTCGTTCATGGCTTTGTACTCTTTCACAAATTCACGGTAAACCGCAACCGGCGGTTTCCCCATCTTTTCCAGCACGGCATCTGAAATATGCTCCGGTGCCACCTTAAGCTGCCCGCTCACATGATGCTCACAGAGCTCCCGCAAAAATGTGCGGTCTTTGTCCGCCAGAAGATAATCAAATCGGATTCCCGAACGGATAAAGACCTTCTTTACTTTTGGAAGCGCACGCAGTTTGTGCAGCAGTTCAATGTAATCTTTGTGATCTGCGATCAGATTTGCGCATGGTTTCGGGAACAGACACTGTTTGTTCGGACAGGCGCCTTTGGTGAGCTGCTTTTTGCATGCCGGTGCGCGGAAATTCGCGGTCGGCCCGCCGACGTCATGGATATAACCTTTAAATCCCGGATCTTCCGTGATCATTTTTGCTTCTTTTAAGATAGACTCCTGACTGCGCGCCTGTATGATCCGTCCCTGATGAAATGTCAACGCGCAGAAACTGCATCCTCCAAAGCAGCCCCGGTTGCTGATCAGGCTGTATTTCACTTCGGAAATGGCAGGTACGCCGCCCGCGCTCTCGTAACTCGGATGATACGCCCGCATATACGGAAGGTCATATACCTGATCCATTTCAAGTTTTGACAACGGGTTCTGCGGCGGATTCTGCACAACGAACATTTTTTCGTCATACGTTTCAAAGAGCCGCTTGCCGGAAAACGGATCGGTATTGCAGTACTGTGTATAAAAGCTTTTCGCATAGGCGCGCTTGTCCGACTTGATCTCCTCAAAGTGCGGCAGCTCAATGGCATCGTAGATATCCTCACGGTTTCTGGTCTTGTAAACCGTACCGTCAATAAAGGTAATATCTTTGACCGCAAGTCCGCTGTCCAGAGCTTCTGCGATCTGTACGACACTGCGTTCGCCCATGCCGTACATGATAAGATCCGCACCGGAATCTAAAAGGATCGAACGTTTCACCCTGCCCGACCAGTAATCGTAATGTCCGAGTCTGCGCAGGCTCGCCTCGATGCCGCCAATCAGGATCGGGGTATGTTTATAGGTCTGCCTTATCAGGTTGCAGTAAACGATCGTCGCATAGTCCGGGCGTTTTCCCATCACACCGCCCGGGGTAAAGGAATCCATGTTCCGTCTGTGTTTGGACACCGAATAATGATTTACCATGGAGTCCATGTTTCCCGCAGTCACAAGAAAACCGAGACGCGGCTCACCAAGGATCGAAATGCTGTCCTTATCCCGCCAGTCCGGCTGTGAAATGATGCCGACCGTATAGCCATGCAGCTGCAAAATGCGGCTGATAATGGCATGTCCGAACGAGGGATGATCCACATAGGCATCCCCGATCACATACACAAAGTCAAGCTGCGTGATGTGTTCCCTTTCCATATCTTCTTTTGAAATTGGTAAAAATCCGTTACTCATTTCTCAAATCCTCATACGAATGATCCAGTACCTGCTCATAGGACGTAATATAAAAATCCGCCAGTTTCTTTTTGGTGTCGATAAGATCCTCAGAATATTGATCCGCGACCGCGCATACCGTCATCCCCGCGTTTTTTCCTGCCAGAATGCCGTTTGGAATGTCCTCAAATACCAGACAGTCCGCCGGGTCAACCTTTAAATGCTTCGCCGCACTTAAAAACACATCCGGCGCCGGTTTGCCTTTTTTGACTTCATCCGAGGTCTGAAACACCTCAATGTAGGAATACAGATCGTGTGCCGTGGCAACCGCGTTTAAAAGGTCTCTCGAATTGCTGGTCGCGATCCCGGTCCGGATCCCGTTCGCCTTTAAGTACTGCAAAAATTTCAGCGCACCAGGTTTAAAAGGAACTTCCTTTTCGTATTTTTCCCGGGCCATATTATTCCAGATCACTTTTAATTCTTCCGGTGTCTCTGGGATTGGAAATGCTTTTGCAAAGTACTCCGCCGTCTCATCAAAACTCATGCCCTCGATCTTTGCTTCTAAATCTTCCGGATAGGCAAGCCCTTTTTTTGCCAGAAATTCTATGTCAATGCCCTTCCACATCCACATGGAATCCACCAGCGTGCCGTCCAGATCAAATATCACCGCTTTTTTATTTTTTAACATGTCTGATTTCCCTTCAAATCTTCGATTTCTTTTTCTGTGAGCGGCCGGTACTGTCCGCTCTCTAACGTCTCATCCAGTGTGAGTGTTCCCATGGAAAGCCGCTTTAAATAAAGGACTTCCTTCCCGACTGTCTCAAACATCCGCTTTACCTGATGGAATTTTCCCTCCGTGATCGTAAGCATGATCTCCGATATGTCACCCGCCTTTAAGATCACAAGTTCTGCCGGAAGTGTCGGCCGTTTTTCACCGATATCCAATCCTTCATTCATCTTTGCTGCATCCGTCTCATCCACGCATCCCCGGATCCGGGCAAAATAAGTTTTTGCCACATGCTTTTTCGGGGCAAGCAGGCGGTGCGCGAGTTCCCCGTCATTGGTGATAAGGAGCAGCCCTTCGGTATCGATATCGAGCCTGCCAACCGGGAACAGATCTTTTTTGCCCGGTTCATCAATGAGATCGAGCACCGTCTCATGTCTTAAGTCCTCGGTAGCGGACACGCAGCCCGCCGGTTTGTTTAACATATAGTAGGAAAATGTGGCATAAGAGACCACCACACCGTTTACCGTGACCTGATCTTCTCCCGGCGTCACCCTGACTTCCGGTCGCCCGGCGGTTTCCCCGTTTACCGTAACCAGTCCTTTTTTTATTTTTTCCTTGATCTCACTTCTTGTTCCGATCCCCATATCGGCAAGATATTTATCCAGTCTTAAACTTTTCATTTTTATCCTTTAATAATCATACACTAATTTTTTGTCATCGAGCGCGCACAGGACCCAGTATGGATTTACACTGACCTCATTTCCATCCGCATCATTGATATAGATCCCGATATGCAGATGCACCGGGAAATTTCCAACGGTTCCGGGCGTATCACCATACCCGCTGTCTCCCATAAAACCAAGGAGCTCTCCGGCATTTATCTCTTCTCCGACTTCAAAGTCCGCAGCATATTCCGCAAGATGCGCATAATAGAAATATCCTCCGCTCGGACTTCGGATCCCGATGCGCCAGCCGCCAAGCTTAAGCCAGCCGACCGCTTCCACTACGCCGTCCGTCATGCTGACAACGGGATAGACACCCCGCGTATTGACCGATGCCATGATATCGCAGCCTTCATGTCCCCGCTTTCCGCCGAACGTCCGGCTCTGCATCCAGGAATCGCAATAACTCACATCCATCTCTTCCCTGGTCTGTGACTGCGGTATCGGAAAATATGTGACATCCTGCCAGACCGCATCGATATAGGAAGTAAATTCATCCAGGATCGGACTTTTCTTTCGTTCCAGCTTCTTTTGCAGATGCCCGGCGGCATCCGATCCGGTGTCCCCGGTAATAAAATAGCAGAACATTCTTTCCGAAAATTCCTCTTTCTTCCCATCCGCGATCGTCTCATAGACTTCAAGCGGAACCTGTTCATCCCGAAAAGCCGTATACAGGCGATCACGGTCGATCACACAGGCAAACTCCGCCTCCTGCCTTACATGGGAAAAAAGCTGAACATCCAGACAGAGTATTCCGATCAACAGGAAAAATCCGATTTTTTTCATTTTCACACACTTGTCATATCATTTCTTCCTTAAAAATATATTGAAGTATGAGAAAAACTATTTCCGTCATTTGTGTATTTGTTTTTATTCTTTTTATATTGCTGTTCCCGGAAGTAACCGTTCATGCCGCTGCCGACGGGCTCTTGCTCTGGTATACCTCACTGCTTCCCACGCTCCTGCCGCTTGGCATTTTATCGAACATCCTGATCGCATCCGGTTATTTCCATTATATCACAAAATATCTCTATGCAGTGATAAAACCGTTTTATCCGATCAGCCGCGCCGGCGTGTTTCCTCTTTTTGCCGGCCTGCTGTTCGGCTTTCCTCTGGGCAGTAAGATCACCGCAGATCTCGTGAGCAGCCATGAAATGTCCAAAGCCGAGGGCAATATCCTGATCTGCATCTGCAATAACCTAAGCCCGGTATTTCTAAACGGCTATGTATTTTGTACCTGCTTAAAGCGCCCGGATCTTTTGCCGGTCGGAATTGTTTCTCTTTACCTTCCGCCGCTTTTTTATGGCTTTTTCGGGCTGCTCCGCTGTAAAAAGGGAACCGTTTTTTCTCCAGATACAAAAAAACCGACATCACGATCTCAACTGAATTTCAAAATCATTGACGCCGGTATTCTAAATGGGTTTGAAACCCTGACCAAACTCGGTGGCTATATCATGTTTTTTTCCATTTTGACCGCCTTCATTCGTATGTTCCCGTTCGGCAGTGAACTGACCCAGACGCTCTGCGCGGGCATCCTTGAAGTAACGACCGGGATCCATAAGACTTCCGCCATCCGTTCCTTTCCGCTGCGCTTTGGGCTCGCCCTTGGTTTTACTTCCTTCGGCGGGATCTGCGGACTGGCTCAGACTTCTTCCATGATCAAAGACGCCGGGCTTTCTACCACGCATTATCTCAGGATGAAAACGGTCTTTGCCATAAGCAGTGTCTGTATCGGTATGCTTCTTCTTTCCGGTATGTGATCTAAGAAAGCATATCGGTATTCAGATTTGCTTCACCGCTTTCAGTTTTCTCCTGTGCCTCGGAGGCAGGCTTGTCTTCTTCTGCTTCCTCGATCTCCTGCGGCATAAGCTCCGCGCGGTTCGCAGTCACAACATTCATGCAGTCCTGAAGGGAATTGATCAGGTTGTCATATCTTGCATGGGAGGAATCGATCGCATGGGAAAGGATCTCCTCTGTATTTTTTAACAGTTCATCGGTATAGCCGATCGCACCCATACGGATATCATTCGCGTCACTGGTCGCCTTGTCAAGGATCTCCTGTGCCTGCTTGGTAGCGATCATAACAACTTCATTTGCCTGCGCATACGCCTGCTGCATGATCTGATGCTCATTGACCAGTTCAGTTGTCTGCACCTGCGCCTGTGCGATGATCGCGTCCGCCTTCGCCTGCGCATCGGCAAGGATCGCTTCTTTATTGCTGATGATCTTCTGGTAACGCTTGATTTCTTCCGGTGTCTTCATACGAAGTTCTGTCAGCAACTCTTCCAGTTCTTCCTTATTGACTAATATCTTGGTACTGGATAATGGCTGAAATTTACAGCTGTCTATGTATTCTTCGATTTCCTCTATGATCTGTTCCATCCTGCTGCTCATGTACACCGCTCCTTTTTATTTTGTTATATGATATTTTGCATAAATTTTATCGATAAGCTGCTTCGGGACAAACTGGGAAATGTCGCCGCCGTAAGAAGCAAACTCTTTTACAATGGTAGAACTCAAATATGCATACTCCAGACTGGAGGTCAGAAAAACCGTATCTACCTTCGGATTGACCTTATGGTTTGTCTGTGCGATCTGAAGCTCATATTCGTAATCGGAGATTGCGCGCAGTCCGCGGATAATGATGGTCGCATCGATCTGCTCCATGAAATCCACCAGAAGTCCGTCAAAGGATGCCACCGTCACATTCGGCATCTCCCGCGTCATCTCTTTTAACATACTAACACGTTCTTCCACAGAAAACAACGAATTTTTTGCACTGTTGTTCAGCACGCCGACCACCAGTTCATCTACCATTTTTGAAGATCTCTCGATAATATCAAGATGTCCGTTTGTAATCGGGTCAAAGCTGCCCGGATAAATCGCTCTTGTCATAATTTCACTTTTCCTTTTGTAAAAACACATGTTTATTGGTTTTATAGCATTTTTCCTTCAAAACGGTATAACCAAGCTCCTCCGCGTAGGAAAAATCGGTTTCCAGCGCTGCCTCTACAATGATCTTCGCGGATGGCTTTACCAGTGAGGAATGACTTAAAAAAGTAAGTACTTCCTTTTCCAGTTCCTTTTTGTAAGGCGGATCCATAAAGATCAGATCAAACCGGTATTTGCCTTCCAGCGTACGAAGTCCCGATATCACATCGGTCTGAAGAAGTGTACACGCATCCTCAAATTTGGTAAAACGGATATTGTCCTGTATACAGGCCGCCGCGTTTTTCGCGTTTTCGATAAAAAAAGCCTTTGCGGCGCCGCGGCTCACTGCTTCCAGTCCGATCTGTCCGCTTCCCGCAAACAGATCCAGAAAATAACAGTCCGGGACATCCTGCTGGATCATATTAAACAAGGTCTCCTTGATCCGGTCCGTGGTCGGTCTGGTATCCAGACCATCTATAGTTTTTAACGGCAGACTTCTTGCCGTTCCTGCGATAATTCTCATTTTGTTTCCTCATCCAACTCTAAAATCTTTTCTTTCACAAAACATAACGCTTCTGTAACCGCATGTTTTCTTACCGTCTGGCGGTCTCCCTCAAATACGAAACGCTTTGCGGAAACCTCATCGTTTATGGCGCATCCGATGTATACAAGTCCCACCGGCTGATCCAGGCTGCCACCGTCCGGTCCCGCGATCCCGGTTGCCGAAACACAGATATTGCTGCCTGCCGCCTTTGCACCGCCGTACGCCATCGCCTCGGCTGTCTCCCGGCTGACCACCGTATAAGTCTCAATGATCTTTGGATCCACACCGAGCAGTTTTTCCTTTGCTTCATCCGAATAGGTGATATATGCCTCTTTTAAGTACTCCGATACGCCGGCCACATTGATCAGTGTTCCTGCGATCAGTCCGCCGGTACAGGATTCTGCTGTCGTAATCGTAAGATGATGTTCTCTTAACAGGGATACGACTTCTTCTTCCAGTGTCATTTTTACTTCTGCTCCTTTAATACCTGCTTATTTTTTACGATATAGTCGATCAAGGATACGACCGTTAAGATCAGCGCCACATAGGTTAAGATCACGCCGAGTACCTGGAATCCCGCATTCTGGATATCAAGGATCAGCACAATGATCATAAGCATCTGAAATACGGTTTTGAATTTGCCCCAGTAGCTTGCGGCGATCACGATCCCGTTGTCCGCAGCGATCAGACGGAATCCGCTGATGATAAATTCACGGCTGATGATGATGATGACGATCCAGCTTGCCAGCTGACCGGTCGCTACCAGACAGATCATCGCAGAGCAGACCAAAAGCTTGTCCGCAAGCGGATCCATGAATTTTCCGAAATTGGTGACCAGGTTATATTTTCTCGCGATCTTTCCATCCAGCATGTCGGTCAGACTTGCTATGATAAAGATGGCTACCGCAATGTATTTTCCGTTATCCGGGAAATAAGGTGCCAGCATGAAAAATACAAAAAACGGGATTAATATCACACGAAAAATCGTTAATTTGTTTGGTAAATTCATTTTAGATTATCTCTCCTATCAGATCATATTCATATGCGCCGGTAACTCTTACTTTCACAAAAGCACCGGACATCAGTTCTTCCTCTGTATTAATAAAGATATAGCCGTCCACACCCGGAGCATCGCGGTACGTTCTGCCCACATAAGCGTTTTCATCCGCAACCTTGCCCTCAATGAACGCCCAGATCTCCTGTCCCTTCAACTCCTCATTCTGTTCAAAGATGATCTCCTGTTCCAGTTCCATGACATCATCTTTCCAGGTGAGTTTTGTCTCCTCGTCCAGCTGATCCGGAAATTCCGCCGCCGGTGTTCCCTCTTCCGGAGAATAGGTAAACGCTCCGAGGCGCTCAAATTCCATATCATTGACAAACTGCATCAGTGTCTCATGCTGTTCCGCCGTCTCTCCCGGGAACCCGCAGATCAACGTTGTGCGCAGCGCGATATCCGGTATCTCGGTGCGCAGTTTTTTTATGATGCGCTCAAGATCCGCACGATCCGTTCTTCTTCCCATACGTTTTAAGATCGTATCATCCGCGTGCTGGATCGGCATATCCAGATAATGACAGACTTTGCTGTTGCGCTTGATGGACGCGATCAGCTCGTCGTAAATTTCTTCCGGATAGCAGTAAAGGATACGGATCCATACCAGACCCGGAATCTTATTTAACGCGTCGAGCAGCCGGTGCAGGCTCTTTTCACCATAGAGATCCACGCCGTAAAGAGTCGTCTCCTGTGCGACCAGGATCAGTTCCTTTACGCCAGAAGCCGCAAGCTCTTTTGCCTGCGCAACCAGATCTTCCAACGGTACACTGCGGTAATTTCCACGGATAGACGGGATGATACAATACGTACAATGCTTGTTGCATCCTTCCGCGATCTTAAGATACGCGTAATGCCCGCCGGTGGTAAGGATACGTCCGGCATCCGCCTTCGGCAGTCCTTCGAGTGCGGCAAAACGCTCGTATTTTTTTCCTTTTAACGCTTCGTTGACCGCGTTTACAATGGCATCATAGGAATTCGTTCCCAAAATAGCATCCACTTCCGGGATCTCTGTCTCGATCTCTTCCCGGTAGCGCTCTGCCAGACATCCGGTCACCAGAAGTGCCTTACATTTTCCCTCTGTCTTTAACTGCGCCATCTCTAAAATGGTATTGACGCTCTCTTCTTTTGCGTCATTGATAAAGCAGCAGGTATTGACCACGATAATATCTGCGTCATTCTCATCATCTGTAATTTCAATGCCGGCCTTTTCAAGCATACCGAGCATATATTCGCTGTCGACCAGATTTTTATCACAGCCAAGTGAAACAAAAAGCAGTTTCATGAAAACCTCCATATTGTGAAAAAGGGGAGCCAAATCTTTTTGGACACCCCTCCTTGTTTTTTTACTGTTCGCTTTCTTCGTCGCTCATGATCTTGACTTTTCCGGTGTAAAGCTCCTCTACCGCGATAGAGAGAGGTTTCTTTCCTTCCGGATGCGGAACTAACGGTTCGTCTCCTCCGATGATCTGTCTTGCGCGTTTCGCAGTTGCGATCACGATCGAGTAACGGCTGTTTACTACCGGTTCCTCACCGATTTCAACGTCATGGTTTACTACTTTCATAAGTTCTACATAAGATGGATGTATCATAAATTCATTCTCCTTTCAGTTCTGATTTGATCTCATTGATAAAATTTATATTTCGTGATACACGAAGTTTTTCCGCCTGGATAATGGAATGTACTTCCTCCACACAGGTATCCAGATCATCGTTTACCACAAGATAATCATACTCTTCTACGCCATCCGCTTCCTCAATGGCTCTGCCCAGACGTTTTTTGACCGTCTCGGCGTCTTCCGTTCCCCGCCCGATCAGGCGCTCCCGTAAGACATCCACCGAAGGCGGTGTCACGAAAAGGAGCAGGGTATCCGGGAACTTTTTCTTTACTTTCAAAGCGCCCTGTATCTCAATTTCCAATATCACATCTTTTCCTGCCGCAAGCTGCTGCTCAACATATGCTTTCGGCGTGCCGTAATAGTTGCCGACATACTGTGCATACTCGATCAGCGCATCCTGTCCGATCATTTTCTCAAACTGCTCTGTGGTACGGAAAAAATACTCCCGTCCGTCCACTTCTCCCGGACGCGGCTGTCTGGTCGTTGCCGAAACGGACAGCGCATATTGTTCTTCATATTTTTTCAGCAGTTGTTTCATGATCGTACCTTTTCCGGAACCGGAGAACCCGGAAACAACGATCAAAAGTCCTTTTTTCTTCATTTTTTATTCCTCTGTTTCATTTTCCCTGCCGTTAAAACGACCTGCCAGTGTATCCGGCTGGAGTGCGGACAGGATCACCTTATTTCCATCTACCAGAATGATCCCTCTTGTACGCCTTCCCTGTGTCGCATCGACAATTCGGTCTTCTTCTTTCGCCTTCTGGATCAGCCTTTTGGCCGGAGCCGAATCCGGCGTGATGATCGAAACGATCTTATCCGTATTGACTACATTTCCAAAACCGATATTTAAAAGTCTTGCCATCGTATTTTCCTATTCTATGTTCTGGATCTGCTCTCTTACTTTTTCGATATCGGTCTTTAAATTGATCCCGGTATCCGAGATTGCCAGATCATTTGCCTTGGAAAGGATCGTATTTGCTTCACGGTTCATTTCCTGCGCGATAAAATCGAGTTTTCTTCCGATACAGCCGCCTTTTTTCAATTCTTCTTCCATATTATTGATATGGCTGCGCAGCCGCACGGTCTCCTCGTCTACACAGATCTTATCGGAAAAGATCGTAACTTCTGTCGCGATCCTCGCCTCATCCATACTGGTATCCCCGAGTAATTCCGTTACTTTGGCTTCTAACTTTTCACGGTAATCACGCATGATCTCCGGGGAGCGCTCCTCGATAAAATCCACATAGGAAAGCATGACATCCAGCTTTTCCAGCAGATCCTTCTTTAAATGTTCCCCTTCTTTTTTGCGTGATTCCACGAACTGTACGGCAGCACCACGGATCGCACGCTCCAAAAGCGGCCAGACGGTATTTTCATCGATCTCCTGTTCCTCCAATGTAAAGACTTCCGGGTAACGGGAAAGCGTGCTCGTCTTGATGTCATCCTCAAGCCCGAACTGTTCCGCCATACGCTTTAAATGTGTTAAATATTCCGCGGCAACTGCCTCGTTGTAATTCAATGTGAAATTATTCTCCGTATAGTCTTCATAAGTAAAGAACACATCCACTTTTCCTCTCTGGATATATTCTTTTAACAGACTGCGGATCGCTCCCTCAAACAGATTTAATTTTTTCGGAAGCTTTATGTTCATATCGAGATAACGATGATTTACTGATTTTAGCTCTACGGCGATCTTGCGGTTGCCCTCTAAGATCTCACATCTTCCAAATCCTGTCATACTCTCAATCATCGTGTTCACCTTCTTATCCTGTATTCTACTTTCATGCACAGATAAGGTATATTATAGATGATAAATTTATATTCGTCAAATCAAATTAACTGAAGCTTTAAAAAAGCTTTATAAATGCCATCTTCATCGACAGCATCTGCCACCATGTCCGCCCGCGCTTTCAATGCTTCGATCGCATTTCCCATCGCAACACCGCATGCGGCAAAATCGATCATTTCCATATCATTCGCGCTGTCTCCAAACGCGATGGCATCCTCTTTTGTCTGCCCCACATGAGAAAGATATGCCTGCATCCCGGTTGCCTTATTGATCCCCGCGATCCCGATCTCTCCACTGTTTCGCTCGGTCTGCTTAAAGCTCATATCCGTAACCGAAAAATCCGGGGCAAGATCCTTTTGCACCTGCGCAACCGTAAACGGCGCCAGCTGATACACCACTTTTTCGGATCTTTCGTAATTTACGATATCCTCGCGCACCATCAGTTTCCCCTCGAGATCCGCGCGCTGTTTTTCTGTCAGTTTCATAATCTCGCGATACACCCGCTCTGCCTGCTCGTGGCACCGGTTGTTGATCAGTGTACCGACATCCGTCTGCACTGTATAGAAAAATTTATTTTCCTCAAGATAAGAAATGAGCCGTTTTCTCGGCTCAGGTTTGATATAGTGATGAAATAATTCTTTTCCATCCGCGATCACAAAAGCTCCGGCTCCTCCGATCATTCCGTCAAACGGCAGCGACCGGATCTCCTCGGATATCTGATAGCGGCTCCGGCCGGTGCAGACCACCAGCCGGTGGCCTGCCTGTTTTGCCAGAGTAAGTGCTTTCTTCGCAGATTCCGGAATTTTTCCGCCAAAGTCTGTCAGCGTTCCGTCAATGTCAAGAAAAATCACTTTCTGATTACTCATTGTTCTGTTCTGCACTCCTTGATCCCTTGTCTTATTCCGCTTCACGGATCGCCTTGCGGACCGGAAGGATGCATCCCGGAGATACGGACAGTTCATCCAGTCCCATCTGAAGGAAGCGCTCTGTCAGTTCCGTATCCGCGCCCAGCTCTCCACAGATGCCTGCCCAGATGCCTGCCGCATGCGCATTTTTAACTACGCGTTCGATCAGGCGGAGCACTGCCTCGTGATGTGGATTGTAGAAGCGGTCCAGCTTGCTGTTCTGCCTGTCGATCGCCAGTGTATACTGTGTCAGATCATTGGTTCCGATACTGAAAAAGTCTACTTCTTTCGCAAGTTCGTCACTCATCACTGCTGCCGCCGGTGTCTCGATCATGATTCCCTGTTCTACTTCACCGAACGGAATGTTCTCCGCAGTCAGTTCCACTTTTACTTCCGCAACGATCTCTTTGATCTGGCGTACCTCATCCACGGAAATGATCATCGGATACATGATCGCGATATTTCCGTAATTGCTTGCGCGGAACAGCGCGCGTAACTGTGTTTTGAAAATTTCCGGCTGTGTCAGACAGATACGGATCGCACGGTAGCCAAGTGCCGGATTGTCTTCTTTTCCGAGATTGAAATAATCTACCTGCTTGTCCGCTCCGATGTCTAACGTACGGATGATGACTTTTTTGCCCGCCATGGTCTCTGCCACTTTGCGATATACGGCAAACTGTTCTTCTTCTGTTGGGAAATCATCCTTTTCCAGATACAGGAACTCGCTTCGGAACAGTCCGATTCCGCCCGCGTCATTTTCCAGTACGCTTGCAAGATCGGATACATTTCCGATATTGGCATAAAGATTGATCTTCTGTCCGCTCTTTGTCACATTCTCTTTTCCTTTTAAGGTGAGCAGCAGTTCCTTCTGTTCTTCGTCTTTCTTTTTCTTTTCCTCATATTCGGCAAGTGTCGCTGCATCCGGATCTACAATGATCTTTCCTGCATAGCCATCCAGGATCGCCATCTTACCATTCCAGGAAGTCTCGATATCCACACTGATGAGCGCCGGGATACCCATGGTTCTCGCAAGAATTGCCGTATGGGAGTTTGCGGAGCCAAGATGTGTTACAAATCCGAGAAGTTTGCTCTTATCCATCTGTACCGTTTCACTTGGTGCAAGATCTTCCGCAACAATGATAACCGGATCTTCTCCGATATCGGATGCGGTATCATTTCCGTTTAAGATCGTGATCACGCGTTCGGAAATATCCTTGACATCCACGGAACGTGCCTTGAAATATTCATCATCCATATCCGCGAACATTTTCGCGAAATTATCACCGGTCTGCGCAACCGCGTATTCCGCATTTACATTCTGTCCTTCGATCAGGTTATGGATGGAATCAATGTAATCGCCATCATCCAACATCATGGCATGTACATCGAAGATCTGTGCGTTTACTTCGCCAACTTCCTTGAGTGCCTTCTCATACAGTGCATGCAGCTGATCGATCGCTTTTTGTTTCGCGTCCTCAAAACGCGCTACCTCCACCTGGGTATCTTCGATCTTTCTTCGTGATACCTGGTTTTCCGTCTTTGCGAACACACGAACTTTTCCGATCGCGATTCCATGGAAAACTTTCTTTCCTTCTCTAATTTCCATCTTTGGATTCTCCTTACTTACAGATTTGCTTCAAAAAACTGTTTTAAAGCTTCGATCGCTTTTTCTTCATCAGCGCCTTCTGCGGATACGGTTACCTCGTCTCCACATTTGATTCCCATGCCCATAACTGCCATCAGTCTTGTAACATCTGCTTCTTTTCCTTTTGCTGCAAGTGTGATCTTTGACTCAAAAGCTTTTGCTTCTTTTGCGAGCATTCCTGCCGGTCTTGCGTGAATTCCGATTTCGTCCTTGATTACATAATTGAATGATACCATAATGTTGTCCTCCTTATTTTTGACTCATTTGATTTATAATATTTTTATTAATGTTTCTCCTGCTTCCACAGTTGGCAAAGCAGTTGGAACAATGTTTCCATATTGATCTGAATTGGTGACGATCACAGCCGTCGTTGTTGCGTAACCGGCGGATCGCAATGCTTCAAGATCCACTTCAAGGAGCAGCTCTCCGGTTTTTATCCGGTCGCCCTGTTTCTTTTTGGGGGAAAATCCCGTTCCGCTTAACTGAACGGTGTCCACACCGACATGGATCAGTATCTCGGGTCCCGCTTCTGCCGTCAGGCTGATCGCGTGTCCCGTCGAAAAAAATGTGGTGATCGTTCCATCTGCCGGCGCATAAATTTTTCCATCCGATGGAAGGATCGCGGCTCCCTGACCAAGCACGCCGCTTGCGAACGCTTCGTCTTCGATCTGTGAAAGAGCGATCACCCGGCCGGATACCGGCGCCGCAATGTGGATTTCCTTTTCTCCCGGCTGTCCCGGCTTTTGCCTGGTCCCCGGTTCTTCTCCGGGAACACCCGCACAGCTTACAAGTTCGGCAAAAACTTCTTTTACCTGACTGCCGATCATGATCTGCAGCTGTCCGCCGCGCCAGAACGTTCCGGCGATTCCATCCATGGCGTTTAACGCATCCAGATCCGCTTTTTTATCATCCTTTAATTCCAGACGCAGCCTTGTCACACAGTGTGTCATATGGATGATATTGTCTTTTCCACCGATGTGAGAAAGAATGTTTTCTGCCAACGCGGCATACTTACGTTCCATAGTTTTCCCCTCCATTCCCAAAATTATTTTTCTTCTTACTGAATATAGGAAAACCCGAACGAAATCAAGACTACTGCCTTTTCATTTCATCCGGGTTTTGCCGACCAAACGTAACAATCCCAATTCTATTTATTTAACGATTCTAATCCGAACTGTTCCTTCGGATAATTCTCGCGATGTGCATCGTAAGATAGGTAAGTTCCTCTTCTTCCACCTCATACTTCATACGCTTTTTCATATAAGTGCGGATCTTATCCGCACAGGCATATTCCTTCGGATAGCGTGTCCGTATGATCTCGTCCAGTTCCGGGTCTTCATTGTCATAGCTGGCATTCTGCACCGCGCGCTGTAAGAAAAACTTCAGATGCGTGACGAAGCGTTCGTAAGAGAGCTCGCTCTCATCAATCTCAACGTTAAAGGTGTAACGGACAATATTTAAAATGTCCTTTATCATCTCCGGGACAGTTCCCGCTTTGCGGATATCACCATCCATCTCCGCGTTCACAATGTGGAGTGCGATAAATCCTGCCTCATCCTCCGACAGCTCCACACCGGTCTTCTCTTTGACCAATGCCACCGCCCTGCATCCGATCTGGAATTCCTCTTCATAGAATTTGCGGATCTCCCAAAGCAATGCATTCTGGAAAACCGTTCCCTGTTTCTGGCGCTCGATCGCGCAGTCCAGATGATCGGTCAGCGTAATGTAAATGTTCTTATTTAAATGACGCTTTAATGTCCTGGCTGCATACTGAATGATCTCCTCCGCCATCTTAATATGCTCATACGGCATATCGCTGACCAGACGCTCATACTGATTGGTGTGTTCTTTGGGAAGCTGGAAAATCTTTTCAATCCTGGATGCATCTACCAAATCTCCTGCTTTCTTCTGAAAGCCGACGCCCTTTCCCATCACAACCACTTCACGTTTTTCATCATCCAGTGAACTGATCACATTGTTATTAATGACTCTCAAGATCTGCATGCCAAAAACCCCTTACTGCCAGCTTCTTACCCATTGTCACACAGCCGCAGACATATTTGTCGAACTCTGTTGCCTTCCAAAGCAAAAAAGCTGGTATTATACCTCCTATTAACGATTTCAATAAATCCATTCATAATAAAAAAGTATAACCCAGTCTTGCCTCGTATGAGTAACAATCTGTTCTTGTTTTCTATGGGTACATCATACTATGATTTTTTCCGTTCGTCAATCACAATTTGAAATATTGTACACTCAACATAATTTCATGCAGCCGTTTTTGTACAACTTTTCTAAAATCCTTCCTTTTTTCTCTGGATCCGCAGCTCCCTGCGTCTTTTTCCGGCTTCCCACTCGGCTTTTTCACTCTCCGTCTCCAAAATGACCGACGGTACTTTCGTTGGACTCCCGTCCTTGTCCACTGCGACCAGTGTCAGATACGCGCGGTTGATCGGTCTCCGTATTCCGTCTAACGTCTCCACATAGGTGTCCACGCGAACCTCCATGGAAGTCGTTCCGACGTAAGTAAGTCTTCCCGCAAGCACCAGCAGATCATTCTGATATGCCCCACGGATGAAACGGAGATTGTCCACGGACGCCGTGATCACATTGCACTGGGAATGGCGGATCCCCACCAGCCCGGCGGCTTCATCGATCCATTCCATCAGCCGTCCTCCGAAAAGTCTTCCCGCCCCGTTCAAATGCTCGGGTCTTACCTGATACACCTGTTCTATTTTCGAATCCGAAATCTTTTTTTCCATAAATAACTTCAATCCTTTCCGTCTGTTTAGTATAGCACAAAACATCCGGCGCCATCCATATCTTTTACATTGTATTTTTCCCCTGCTATCGTGTATAATAAATGTTTAGATACTGCGGCAGTAAACCTTCCGCAGAGAACTGGAGGTACAATAATCATGGCTTTGGATGGAATTGTCATTGCCAATCTGGTACATGAATTAAACGAAACGGTTTTAAATACAAGGATCAGCAAGATCGCGCAGCCGGAAACGGACGAATTACTTTTTACTTTAAAAGGAAAGGACGGACAGAAGCGTCTGCTCCTCTCCGCAAGTGCTTCCCTTCCGCTCATTTATCTGACCGGGAACAACAAGCCAAGTCCGATGACTGCGCCGAATTTCTGTATGCTGCTGCGCAAGCATATCGCAAACGGACGCATTACAAAGATCTGGCAGCCGGATATGGAGCGTATCATCAATTTTGAGATCGAACATTTAAACGAACTCGGCGATCTGTGCCGTAAAACACTGATCGTAGAGATCATGGGAAAGCACAGCAATATCATCTTCTGTGATGACACCGGAAGGATCATCGACAGTATCAAACATATTCCGGCGCAGGTAAGCTCCGTCCGTGAAGTCCTTCCCGGGCGCGACTATTTCATTCCGAAAACACAGGAAAAATACAATCCCCTGCATACCGATCTGGATTTTTTCCGCTCGCATGTATGTAAAAAACCGATGAGCATCTCAAAGGCGATCTACTCTACATACACCGGGATCAGCCCCGTCATCGCAAACGAGATCTGCCACCGCGCTTCCATTGACGGAGATCAGGCGACCGATGCGCTGAGCGAGGATGCCGCACTGCATCTGTACCACAATTTTTCCTGGATGATGGAGGATGTCACCGCATGCAACTTCTCTCCGAATATCATTATGAACGGAAAAGAACCGGTTGAATTCAGTGCCTTCCATCTTTCGATCTATGAGGATTCCACCTGTGTGGATTACCCTTCGATCTCCGCTGTTTTGGAACAGTATTATGCAAAAAAGAACGAATACACCCGTATCCGCCAGAAATCCGTGGATCTGCGAAAGATCGTATCCAACACCCTCGAGCGGGAACGGAAAAAATACGAGCTTCAGAAAAAGCAGTTAAAGGACACCGAAAAACGGGAAAAATACAAAGTATACGGCGAACTGCTCACAACTTACGGCTATCAGGCAAAGGAAGGTGACAAAAGCCTTGAGGCGATGAACTATTACACCAACGAGATGATCAAAATCCCACTTGATGAGACACTCTCCCCTTTGGAAAATGCGAAAAAATATTTTAACAAGTACGCGAAATTAAAACGGACTTACCAGGCTTTGACCGAACTCACCACGGAAACCGAAACCGAGATCGAGCACCTCGAATCCATCGCCACCTCACTCGACATCGCGACACAGGAGGATGATCTTTCCGAGATCCGCGAGGAACTTGTCGCTTACGGTTATCTCCGCAAAAAGAGCGGCGAAAAGAAGAAAAAGTCCAAAAGCAAACCGCTTCACTATGTTTCCTCCGACGGCTATCATATGTATGTGGGCAAAAATAATTACCAGAACGATGAACTCACCTTTAAATTTGCTGTGGGAAACGACTGGTGGTTCCACGCCAAGGGCATGCCGGGATCACATGTCATTGTAAAGACCAACGGAGATGAACTCCCGGACGCGACTTTTGAGGAAGCGGCAAAGCTTGCCGCCTACTATTCCAAGGGCAGGGAAAATCCAAAAGTTGAGATCGACTATCTGGAAAAGAAAAATGTGAAAAAGCCAAGCGGAGCCGCTCCCGGTTTTGTGATCTACTACACGAACTACTCGATGCCGATCGAACCGGACATCACAGGGATCACACAGATCGAGTAATAAAATTTTTGTAAAATTATAAGAACTTTCCAGTTTAAACTTCGGATTTTGTCACATACTATTCCTGTAACAAAAGGTTACAATCCATTCAACCACAAGGAGGAATATGATATGACATCATCTAACAGAACTGCTGTACCGGAAGCAAAAAGCGCACTGAATAGATTCAAATACGAAGTAGCAAGTGAACTGGGAGTTCCACTTTCCGATGGGTATAATGGTGATCTGACCTCCCGGCAGAATGGCTCTGTCGGCGGCTACATGGTCAAAAAAATGATCGAGGCCCAGGAAAGACAGATGGCAGAAAAAGAATAATCTCTTTTTGCCCGTAAAATAAAAGAAAAGCTGTTGCCAGAACTTGGATAAAATTCCCGCTTCAGCTTTTCTTTTTTTAAAGATTTAACATTCCGCTCTGCTCCTGCCAGTAGCTGTCGATCCGTTCTTTCAATCCACGGTTCTGCTCTGTTTCCAGCAAAAAATCAGCCTTTAAGATCGCATCGCATTCCTCGGACGCCTGTTTTAACACTTCCGCGTCCTGATAAATATCGCCGAGTTTAAAATCCATCACACCGCTCTGACGGATCCCGAAAAAGTCTCCGGGCCCGCGCAGCTTTAAATCTTCACTTGCAATATAAAATCCGTCATTTGATTTGTTTAAGATCTGAAGGCGTTTGGATACCTGTCCACTGTCCGATCCGTTCACCATAATGCAGTAAGACTGCGCGTCTCCTCTGCCCACACGTCCTCTGAGCTGATGCAGCTGCGCAAGTCCGAAGCGTTCCGCGTTTTCGATCATCATCACCGTCGCGTTCGGCACATTCACGCCGACCTCAATGACGGTAGTGGAAACTAACACCTGGATCTCGTTTTTTAAAAACTGTTCCATGATCCTGTTTTTCTCATCTGCTTTCATTTTTCCATGCAGACAGGCGACCACGATCCGCTCATCCAGCTGTGACCGGAGTTTTTCGGTATAATCGGTCACATTTTCGCAGTCCGAATTTTCACTTGCCTCCACCAGCGGACAGATCAGGTAAACCTGATGTCCAGCCGCCACTTCCTTCTGGATAAAATTGTAGGCTTTGGGACGGTACGCCGTGTTGACCACACAGTTTTTGATCGGC
Organism: Roseburia yibonii; assembly: GCF_014297335.1. Taxonomy (NCBI): domain Bacteria; kingdom Bacillati; phylum Bacillota; class Clostridia; order Lachnospirales; family Lachnospiraceae; genus Roseburia; species Roseburia yibonii. The sequence goes on along the minus strand of NZ_JACOQH010000002.1, from coordinate 221,655 downwards.
AGGCGCTTTGCCGGCACTTCATTCATGACAGAAATATCCAGATCCCCGTAAAGAATGATCGCGAGCGTACGCGGTATCGGTGTTGCGCTCATGACAAGGATATGCGGATGACAGCCTTTTAATGCCAGCCGCTCCCGCTGTTTCACACCAAAGCGATGCTGTTCATCGGTAATGACCAATGCAAGGTTCTGATAGATCACTTTTTCCTGGATCAGCGCGTTTGTCCCGATGATCATCGCATTCGGAAACAGCTGAATGCGCTCATAGGCATCTCTTTTCTGCTTTGGCGTAAGGGAACCTGTCACCAGAATCACCGGTATGTCAAGCCCGAACTGCCTGCAGTTTTCCAGAAACGTCTCATAGTGCTGTCTCGCAAGCACTTCCGTCGGTGCCATGATCGCAGACTGCAGTCCGTTGTGCGCCATCTCCGCCATTGCAAGGAATGCCACGATCGTCTTTCCCGATCCGACATCTCCCTGAACCAGACGCTGCATCACATAGTTTCCGTGTACATCCGCGCGGATCTCCTCCAGTGTATGCTTCTGCGCCCCTGTCAGCGGATACGGAAGCTGGCCGATCAGCTGTTCCACGAAATCATCATCGACCAGTGTAAACGGATTTTCCTCTTTCTGCGTAATTTCTTTCTGCTTACGCATATTTAAGATAAAAAGGAAAAACTCATCAAAGACCAGACGGCGTCTTGCCACGATCAGATGGGCCATATCATCCGGGAAATGGATCTGCCGGATTGCCTCGGCATACGGGATCAGATCATATTTTTGCAGCAGTTCTTCCGGCAGATACTCTTTTAACAGTTCATCCGACGCAAGTGCCTGGCGCACCGCCTTTTGCACCGCGTGATTGGTCAGCCCGAATGCCAGCGGATACACCGGAGTCAGGTTGTTCTCCACACTGTCATATTGTTCTGCCGTATAGATAGTCGGCTGTTCCATTGCAAGATCCTTGTTTTTTGCAATGACTTTTCCATAGAAAACATAGACGTTTCCAGGTTTTAACATATTTTTGATATAAGGCATCCGAAACCAGATAAACTGCATCGTCACCCCGTCCGCCTCCGCGTGTGTGGTGGTGATCTGCATCCTCCGTGTCTTTCTCACAAGCGGCGTGTTCTGTATCCGCACCACAACTGCCGCCGTCTCGCCGACAGCCACCTCGCTTATGTATTTTCTCTCTGGAAATTTTACATAATCCCGGGGATAATGAAGGAGTATATCACGCAAGGTGTATACTCCTATCTTTTGAAACAGTTTTTCTGTTTTTTCGCCAATGCCTTTGAGTTCCCGAATCGGCGAATTTAATTCCATTCCTGTTCTCCTGTTATTCTACTGAAATCACATAGTAATAGATCGGCTGTCCGCCAAAGTGAACCTCGATCTCTACATCCGGATTGTCTTCCTGAATGTCCTCTGCCAGCTTATTTGCCGCTTCTTCGTCTGTCTCAGCGCCATAGTAGATGCAGATAATGGAAGATTCTTCGTCTAACATCTGCGCAACCATATCCTTGGTCACCGCTTCCATATCAGCTCCGACAGAGAGGATCGTCTTATCGCCGATTCCCATGTAATCGCCCTGTCTGATCTGCTTGTCATCGATCACGGTATCTCTGACTGCATAAGTCACCTGACCGGTCTTTACATTATCAAGTTCCTCTGTCATACGTTTCGCATTGTCCTCCGCGGATGACTCCGGAATATAATTGATGAGCGCGGTAATACCCTGCGGTACGGTTCTGGTCGGAATGACAAAGATATTTTTATCTTCTACCAGAGAAACTGCCTGATTCGCCGCCAGAATGATGTTCTTATTGTTCGGCAGGATAAAGATGTTCTTTGCGTTTACTTTCTCGATCGCATTTAACATATCTTCCGTACTCGGGTTCATGGTCTGACCGCCTTCGATGATATAGTCAACGCCCAGTCCACGGAAGATCTCATTGATCCCTTCTCCGATCGATACAGAGATAAATCCCATCTCTTTTGGCTCTTCCTGTGTCTTTTCTTCTGCTGTCTCTTCCGTTTTGTCTTCCGGGAGACCTGCCGCCTGCATTTCTTTTTCTTTCATGGCGGAAACTTTCTCATCCCGCTCAAGCTTCATGTTTTCGATAATGATCGTAGTCAGGCTTCCATAGGTCAGCGCACGCTGCATTGCCATACCCGGATCATTGGTATGTACATGTACCTTTACGATCTCATCATCCGCTACCACAACGATAGAATCACCGATGGATTCCAGATAGGATTTGAATTCATTTTCTTTCTTGCTGCTAAACGGTTTATCCAGCATGATCAAAAACTGTGTACAGTAAGTAAATTTGATCTCCTGATTTGCCTGTGCGTCAATATAAGGATTCGATGCACTCTCAGCCGTCTGCTTCTTTGGTGCGGCACCTTCGATCGTATAGTCGATCTCCTTGCCGAGCAGTGCGTCCAGTCCGCCCTTTAAGACCTGAACGAGTCCCTGTCCGCCGGAATCCACTACACCTGCCTGTTTTAAGACCGGAAGCATATCCGGGGTCTTTGCGAGTACCAGGTCTGCCTCTTTGATCACTTCTTCGATAAAGAATACCAGATCATCGGTCTCATCGACCAGCTCTAACGCCTTATCCGCTCCGCCCTTTGCAACGGTAAGGATCGTACCCTCCTTCGGCTTCATAACCGCCTTGTAAGCAGTCTCGACTGCTTTCTGAAGTGCGTCACAGAGTACATTGACATCGATCACGTCATACTCCGCGATCACCTTGGCGAATCCACGGAATAACTGGGATAAGATTACACCGGAGTTACCTCTGGCTCCTCTTAAAGAACCGGATGAAATTGCCTTTGCAAGGGATTTCATGTCCGGATTCTCAAGTGCGCTCACTTCCTTTGCGGCAGACATGATCGTCATCGACATATTGGTTCCGGTATCACCATCCGGTACCGGAAATACATTCAATTCATTGATCCATTCTTTCTTTGCATCCAGATTTTTGGCTCCAGCCAGAAACATCTTCGCCAGAACGGACGCATCTATTGTATTGATTTCCAACTTAAAAATCCTCCTTAATCAATTACTCTGACACCCTCTACGAAAATGTTGATCTTCTCAAGCTCCATTCCCGTAAATTCTTCTACTTTATATTTTACTGTCTCAATCAGGTTATCAGATACGGTACTGATGCTAACGCCATAAGAAATGATCACATGAAAATCAATCGTGATTTTGTTGTCTGCATTTACAACTACATTGATACCGTGTGTGAGATAGTCTCTCTTTAACAGTTTTACAAGGCCATCTTTCATATTTACAGCAGCCATACCGACAATTCCGAAACACTCTACTGCCACTGAGCCGGCATAAGTCGCGATTACGTCTGGATCGATTACGATTTTTCCATACTGAGTTTCCATTTGTCCTCTCATAATTTGCCCTCCATATATCTTACCGGTTGCACAATGCCCACTGCACTGAATCCAGTATGTGATATATTATAACCTGTTTTTTGCAAAAAAGAAACAGCAATTTCAGGATTTTATAATTTTTTCAAATTTTTCCTTGCATTTTATATTGGTTTCTGTTATTATATACACGTTGTGAGCCTGCGCGACAGCAGGTTTAGTATATTCCAAGGAGGTGCTGGCGATGGCAAAATGTGCAGTTTGTGGAAAAGGCGCTCATTACGGAAACAATGTGAGCCATTCTCATAGAAGATCGAATAGAATGTGGAAATCAAACATCAAATCTGTAAAATGTAAAGTAAACGGAACTCCGAAGACACTTTATGTATGTACTTCCTGTTTGAAATCCGGAAAAGTTGAAAGAGCTTAGAAAATTAGAACTGTCGATTGCGGCAGTTCTTTTTTAGTGCTTATTTTTCCGCTCTTCTCTTCTTATCTTAACAGCAGAACAGATTATATCCGATCACCAGACAGGCACAGATCATCAGTATCCCGATCATCTCGTTGGCGATGAGAAGCATGAGGATCATTCCTACCGCCACGAAGAACAATGCAAAACCACAGACTCTTTTCATGACATTACACCAAATGGGCATATCTTATTACTAAGATATGCCCATTCTTATTTTCTGATACCGGCTGTTATGCGTTTTTGGGATCGGTCTCTTTTCCGGATACCGCGTCCGATAAGATCTCTTCCATCTCATCTCCCGCTTTCTTTTTTGCGTCCTCATCTACGATCGCATCATTTGCGGAATTGCTTTCTTCTTTTTTTCCGGTAAAACGGTTTACAAAATCCGGCACCATATCAAGCACTTTTGTGATGCCATCCTGATTTTTGATATTCACCAACTTTGTGGTTCCATTCTGGATCACCAAAACCGCGCTCGGTGTGATCTTTCCGCCCATTCCGCCGGCTCCGTTGTTTTTCTTCTCCTGCGTGAGCGCCCCTGCCGCAACACCGAAAGAGACATCCACCAGCGGCAGAATGATCGTATCTCCAATATGGATCGCGTCCCCGACTACCGTTTTTGTTGTAATAAAGCTGTCCATTCCTTTGAATAAGGATTCTACTGTCTGATTAAATGTATTATTTTCTGCCATGTTGTTTTCCTCCTGTTTCCTGCTTACTATTTTCTGATCTTTCGAATGATCTTTCGTATGTTTTTATCACGCCAGATGCGGATTCCGCTGCCAAGCGCATGTATCAGGCGGATCCGCCCTTTTACTGAAAACGTCCCCCTGATGTAAAAATCGTCTGTCTCAAAATCCGGCACGATGCTGACCTCATTCCGATATATCACCGGGAAAATACAGATCACGCCGAGAAGCTGTCCCGTCCGCGCGGGATCTCCTGTCGCAAATGTGAGATCCGCTTTTAGCTTCCTCGGTCCAAAGTGGCGCAGCAGATACCGGATCTCTGCGCATCCGTGGGAAAAAGCCGACCGGTTACTTTCATCATAAATCATCTCTTTTATATGTGCAAGATTTTTTATGATCTGTTTTAGTTTCTGCCATATTTCTGTCAGCATACGCCGGAAATCTCTTTTTTTCCGATGCTTCGCTTTTTGTTTTTTCTTCTGTTCTTTTGGATCATTCTCCGGAAGCTCCGGGAGCTTCGGGACACTGTCCGCATCGCTTTTCTTTTCTTCTGTGAAATATGCGATTTCTTTTTCTATTTCTGTTGTTTCATCTGGAAGCTTGGTATCTGTCTGTTTTTCTTTCTGTTTTTTCCGCTTCGGATAAATAAATACCGGTATCCCGAACAGCCGCACACACGCTGTGACCTCACCGTTTTTTATACTGCATGCCACGCGCAGCACAAAAAGCAGCCAGTTTGCCGAAATATCCGCTTTCTTTTTCTCAAGAAGCGTCCCGTCTGCCCGGTAACGGACAGGCGCAAAAAGCACCGCCAGAACAAAAAGGAGCAAAAGTCCGAGAAGGATCAAAAGCAGGATCCCGATGATCTTTAAGATTAAAAGGAGGATGTGCATTGCGTCTCCTCCTTTTTTTTGGTCTTGTTTTCTCCGAGATAGTCCGCCACACAAAAACTTCCCGTTTTCGCGTAAGCCTCACAGACGATCATTGCCGCAAGTGTGACTGCCTCATCATAATCTCCCGCAAGTCCTATGATATAAAGCTGCTTTTTCGGATAATGTTTCTGCATCAGTTCCCACGCGGGGATCAGATCTAACAGATTTTTTTCATTGGACGGTAGCGCGATCACATAGATCCCGATCTGTCCCGCATTGTGGATGATCTTCCATTTGATGCGGTTTTTCCTGTGCGCAACGCTCTCTCCCGTATATAAATTTTTATACCATTTCATGAAAAGTCCTCATACCCACGAACCTGTTTTAAAAATATTTATGGTTTCCCCATAAATTATTGCGTTTCAATTCCAGATACTCCTGATACGCCTGCTCCAAAATCTGCTTTTCATTCGCGAACTTGAGCAGATGATATGCCTCATGGAACTTATAATATCCGGAATCCACAAAAAATTCTTCCCGCTGTGGCTTGCTGTAATAACTGTCTGCCATCATCAGATACCAGTGAACATCTTTCTCCACGGTATCTTCCGGAACCGTAAAGGAATAGCGGCTCTTTCCTACATATTTAATAATGGAAGCACTGACCCCTGTCTCTTCCCGCACCTCGCGGAGCGCAGTATCTTTATACTCTTCGCCCTGCTCTACGGTTCCCTTGGGCAATACCCATCCTTCGTATCGGTTCCGGTAATTTTTGTAAAGAACCAGTATCTTTCCCCGAAAGATTACCACACCACCACAGCTTGTTGCTTCGATCATTGCAATTCCTCCTGATGTGGTTAAAATAGATAAACTAAGGTTAGTATACCTCTTTTCCGGTTATCTTGCAAGGAAACAAACCGTTTCCGGTCAACCGCCTATCTGCTGTAATATGCGTCAAAGATCTGCTTTGCCGCAGGAACCGCATAAGTGCTTCCGGCGCCTGCGCCCTCCACTACGACCGCGAGCGCGATATCGGTCTTATCTTCTCTGTGCGCGTAACCGACAAACCATGCGTGGCTTGAATCATCCGCGTCGCTGTATTCCGCCGATCCTGTTTTTCCTGCCGCCGTATAACTCTGTCCTTTTAATTTCCGCCCGGTTCCTTCCTGCACGACCGTCTGCATAAAATTCTGCATGGTCTCGGCTTCCTCTTTTTTTAAAAGTGTTCCATATTCAGAGGGAGAATATTCCTTTACCGTTTTTCCCTCATAGTTCTCGGTATGATCAATCAGGTATGGCTTCATCAGCACACCGTCGTTTGCGATCGCAGACACGACAAGTGCCATATGAAGCGGCGTGACAAGCGTCTCCCCCTGCCCAATGGCAGTTTCCATGATGTCATGCGTGGAAGCGTCTTTTTCCAGTGAAAAACTGCTCTGTTTATAACCATACGCATACGGAAGCTTCTGATTGAACAGCAGCGAGTCACAGGTGTCCGTAAATTTCACCGGATTCAACATAAGTCCCAGATTTGCATAGGAGGAATTACAGGAATTGGAAAATGAGGAAAGCAGATCTTCCTCTCCATGTACATCATTGTTATAACAGTGGATCACGGTATCTTCTTTTTCGAGTTCCCCGTCGCAGGTAAACCGGTAGCTGGTATAATCTGAATTTTCACGGATATATTCCAGTGTAGTAAAGATCTTAAAGGTAGATCCCGGCGGATACAATCCCTGTGTTGCTCGGTTTAAAAGCACCGACTCTGTGTTGTCCGGCGAAGTGATGCTATCCCACTTCTCCGCTATGGTATTCGGATCATAATCCGGTTTTGAAACCATCGCGAGTATTTTTCCGGTTGACGGCTCTAATACGATCACTGCGCCGTTGTGGCTTCCAAGTGCATCGTAAGCCGTCTGCTGAAGATCTAAATCCAACGTTGTCACCACATTGTCACCGGTATTTTTTTCTCCTTTGAACTCATTGCCGAGCCGCTCCAGGATGAATGCGTGGGACGTAAGAAGCCGGAAATTCATATACGACTCGATCCCGGATTTTCCGTTTGTCGCATATCCGACGACATGCGCAAAAATCTTTCCGTACGGATATTTACGCGTCTCCGTTCCGTCTTCCCCCACAACTGTTTTCGCAAGCACTTCTCCGTTTCGGTCTAAAATTTCACCGCGGACTACGGTCTTTGCAAACAGATCCTGCCTTTTGTTATAGGAACTGTTGATAAAGACTTCGCTTTTTACTGCCTCAAAATAAACAAAATATCCGATCAGCGCCACAAACAGAGCGACGAACAGATAGGTGACCACGACCAGTTCCCGGTTTTTAGAATTCTTCCAGCTCCCGGTCGAATCCTGTTTTCTTCCGTTTTCTCTTCGTGGTCTGCGCTTTGTATTCCCTCTGTCTTTTTTCATGGTATTCACCTTCATCTTCTTTCTTTAAATAGAGCCCCTGAATGATCGCAAAGATAATAAATGTAGATAATAAGGAGCTTCCACCGTAACTGACAAACGGTAATGTGACACCGGTGGACGGGATGAATTTCGTCACACCGCCAAGTGTCAGAAATACCTGGAAACCGTAGACGGTTCCAAGTCCGACCGCCACATATTTGTAATAAACGTCACGCATCTGCATGGCTATGTTAAAAAACATCAGCACACAGCTCACGCAGATCAAAATCAGACACAGCGCAAAGAGCCCGCCGAGTTCTTCCGCAATGGCAGAGAACACGAAATCCTGCTCTACCACCGGGATCGTCCCCGGCACTCCCTGATACAGTCCCATTCCAAACCATCCGCCGGTTCCGATCGCAAACAGGGACTGGCAGATCTGATAGCCTTCATTGTCGATCACTCCAAGCGGATTTTTCCATGCCACGACACGGACACGGACATGGCGGAATATTTTATAGGACACTGCTGCCGCAGCCGCTCCCGCCGCCAGGCCGCCCGAAAAATAAAGGAGTCTTTGGGTTGCCACATAAAGCATGACCAGATAGACCATAAAAAAGATCAATGCTCCTCCGAGATCTTTTGATACCACAAGGATCAGCACATGCAGCGCCGCCATCACGGTTGTCTTTACCACCTGTGAAAATTCGGTTGACTCATAAAACATTCCGGCGATAAAAAACACATAAAGGATCTTGATAAATTCGGATGGCTGCAGGGTAATGCCCGCAACCGTAAAGGAGATCTTGGCACCGTAACTGACCGCGCCCGCGATCGCCACAACTCCAAGCAGGGCAATACCGATCCCGGCATAGATCCAGGTAAATTTGCGCAGTGCCCGCGCTTTCCTTATGATGAGCGGAATGAAAAACGTAATTCCGGCTGAGATCACCGCGATCAGGAACTGCTTTTTCGCCTTGTCAAAATTTAACCTGGTCAGGATGACGAAGCCCGCCATCAAAAGCATGCACATATTGTTCAGCACCAGACGGTTGCTGTTTTTATAGACCACGGTATAACCGAAATGTAACGACAGGAAAAAAATCAGCTGCACCAGATACATTCCGATCATTTCCAGATTGAGCGTTGCCGCAAACAGTACGAGAAACGCGTCCAGATGGATGAGATATACGCACGCCATCTGCCTTTTATATATTTTTTTCCGCTCAAAATCACCATATTTTTTCCGAAATACCGCAAAACATTCATAGGTGTAAAATGCCGCCAGACATATGATCAGATATTTTGAAATTTCTGTAATCAGATTTAACATAACTTTTATTCTACTCCACGTTTAAAATGCCCGTTTGTATAATCCGAAAGATAAGGGATATCCTCCGCTTTTTTCCCTTCCATCCACAGCTTTTGATACATCACGAGCACTTCTTTTACCTGTTTTTCTGTCTCATTGGTAAAGCAGAGACGATAGCCCGCAAATCCCATGCGGTCGATCTCCCGCTTCTGATGGATCAGTGACAGGGGGCTTGAATTATAAAGAACCATATAACAGTCATTACAGTTATTTTTCACCGCAAACCGCTTATGATACCGGTCTTTTAAATAACGGACGCATCGCGTATGGTCACATTTTTCCGTATTGGCATGTACGCACTGCGCACTGACCATCAGCGGCAGATAGCCGTACAGGATCAGCTCACTTCCGGCATTTACGCGCTCTGAAAGCTCATGCCTGTTTAATTCCACCGGCGCGGTATCATATCGTATCCCGTCACTGCGGTATGCCGCTCTCGCGGCTGTTGACCAGGTATACATATTATGGTCGAGGATCATCTTTTCTGCCGGAACACCCTGTTCTCTGCAAAATCCAAGCGCATCATAGCTTTTGATCAAAAATCCATCGAGACCGGCACTTTGTATCGTTTCCCAGTTTGCGGCAAACCGTTCTTTCGTGCGTTTCCGGAAGATCATCGGAAATACATAGTATGCCTCTTTCCCGGCATTCCTGATCTGTCTTACCGCACGCTGCAATGCTTTCCCGTCTTCCGGCGGAAACAGCATGCCGCCGTCAAGGTAGATCCGCCGGATGAAGTCCGTATGCAGTGCCGCCTCAAGCGCCTGTTTTTGTTCCACCGAAACCGCGAGATACGGTGCGTTTCCGGATTCATATTCCGCCGCTTCTTCCCCGACACCCGCTGTAAATGTCTGATAAGAAACCTGTGCCGGCGCTTCTCTCCGGTCTTTTGCCGTCTCCGCAGCCATAAGCTGTTCTAACGCCTCACGCCTTAACTGGTTTAACGCCACGACCGGAAGAAAGATATCGGGATCCATCGTAATTTCCAGTTCGTCAAACTGATATGGCGTATTTCCGGTCTTCTTTATTTTCTCCCGGACCGTATCTTCTGTCATCGGTCTTTTTACCGCCTGCTGGACGATTTCGCCGGATACCGTTACCGTATGCTCCTTTGTCCCCACCGTGAGACAGGCAGGATGCTCCTTCTTTAATACCAGTTTTCCAGAGATTGCTTCTTTTTTATCGGTTTCGATATAAGTCTTTCGGATCTGCTCCTGTAACTTTTCGCCGCCCTTGGTATGTCCCGGCCGGTCAAAAGTGATCATCTCTTTTCCGTTATGTCTGAGGTAATAACCATCTGTAAATCCACTGCGGTTTCCAAAATCAAAGAGTTTCTGTTTATCCTCTTTGGATACCAGGTAGCCCTCTTTTCCATAGGAAAGATATCGATCCATGTATTTCCGGTAAACACTTACCACACCCGCCGCGTACTCTGCCTGTTTCATACGGCCTTCGATCTTAAAAGAATACAGGCCACACTCCGCAAGCTCCGGGATATGGTCGATCGTACACAGATCCTTTGGACTTAAAACATAATTTTCCGCTTTTCCAATACGTCTGCCCGCCTCATCCAGCACTTCATAGGGAAGCCTGCATGGCTGTGCGCAGCGTCCGCGGTTTCCACTCCTTCCGCCGAGCATACTGCTTAACAGACACTGACCCGAATAGCAGTAACAGAGCGCGCCATGCACAAAGCCTTCGAGTTCCACATCCACCGCTTCATGTATCTTTTTTATCTCCGCAAAAGAAAGTTCACGCGCCATCACGATCCTGGATACCCCGTGCTCCACCAAAAGCTTTGCGCCCTCCGCACCGGTAACCGTCATCTGCGTGCTGGTATGAAGCGCAAGATCCGGGAACTGTGCATGCAAAAAGTCCATCACGCCAAGATCCTGCACGATCAGCGCATCGATCCCGTACTCATAATAGGGAAGGATATAATCGTATAACTGATCCTTTATCTCTTCTTCCTTTAACAGCGTATTTACTGCCAGAATGACCCGGCTGCCATGGCGATGTCCATAATCAATCCCCGCAAAAAGCTCCTCTTTTGTAAAATTATTGGCATAGGCTCTCGCCCCAAACATCTCGCCTCCGAGATAGACCGCATCCGCCCCGGCGTTTACCACCGCCTTTAATGTTGTAAGCGATCCCGCAGGAGCCAAAAGTTCCAGTTTTTCCATAAAATATCTCCATAACAAGAAAGAGACAGACGCATTCCGATTTCTGTCCCCTTTTTGTTTTATTCTTTTTCTTCTTTATTTTCTGTCGCAGCATTCTGCTCCAATGCCGCTTCCAGCTTTGTTTTTTCCAAAAGAAGCCTGCGGTTCTCCGCCTCAAGTTCCTCATATGCCTTGGTATTTCGTTCCTGTTCGATCTGTCTGGATACCAGTTCGTTTTTCAGATCACTGCTTTCGTCTTCTTTCTGCTGTAGTTCACGCTCAAGGCGTTCTACCTGTGCTTTTGCCTTAAAGTAATCATCCGCGATATTCAGTTCCAGCAAAACGGATTTCATGTCACCGGACAGCTTTGTGTAATCCGGCATTCCCTTAAACTCCTCAAGCTTACCGTTTAAATAGGATGCCACCTTCTGCAGATACGCTTCTTCCTCGTAACCGCTTAATGTATATACTCTTCCGCCAATGATAACCTGCGCACTCGTTTTGGATGACATAAAAAGCCCCCTTTATTTTCCATATTGTATTATTATAAAGTGTTTTCCCCGGAAAGACAACTCTTTTATCTTGTCATCCCGAAATGGCGGTAAGCCAGATCCGTCACGACACGCCCCTTTGGTGTCCGGTTGATAAATCCGTTCTTTACCAGATACGGCTCATACACATCTTCGATCGTACCGCCGTCCTCACCGATCGCCGCCGCAAGCGTATCGAGCCCCACCGGCCCGCCGGAAAATTTTTCCATGATCGTGAGCAAGATGTTGCGGTCATTCTGATCCAGCCCCAGCTTGTCCACTTCGAGCAGATCCAGTGCAAAAGATGCCACCTCTCTGGTGATCACGCCGTCATATTTGACCTGCGCGAAATCACGCACCCGCTTTAACAGACGGTTTGCCAGCCGCGGCGTTCCACGGGAACGTCTGGCAAGCTCATACGCGCCATCCGGCTCGATCTCCACCTCCAGCTTATGCGCCGAGTGTTCGATGATCGTGGTGAGTTCCTCCACATTATAAAATTCCAGATGATGTACCACGCCGAAACGATCCCTTAAAGGTGCCGATAAAAGTCCTGCCCTGGTCGTTGCGCCCACCAGCGTAAACTTCGGCAGATCCAGACGGATTGAACGCGCGGTCGCGCCCTTTCCGATCATAATATCGATCACATAGTCCTCCATTGCCGGATAAAGCACTTCTTCTACCTGACGGTTCAGACGGTGGATCTCATCCACAAAGAGGACGTCTCCCTCCTGGAGATTACTTAAGATCGCCGCCATCTCGCCCGGTTTTCCGATCGCCGGCCCGGAAGTGATCTTGATATGTGTTCCCATCTCGTTGGCGATGATCCCCGCAAGCGTCGTCTTACCAAGTCCCGGAGGTCCGTAAAACAGCACATGATCCAGCGGCTCTTCCCGCTGCTTTGCTGCTTCAATATAGACTTTTAACTTTTCTTTTGTTTTTTTCTGTCCGATGTATTCATCCAGCGTCTGCGGGCGGAGATTGGTTTCAATCTTAATATCTTCATCCTGCAGCTGTGTTGAGATCACTCTTTTTTCCATGTAAAACTCCTTTTATAGGAACGCCATCTGTTTTAATGCCTGTTTCAGCACGGTTTCCACGTCCATACCATCCGTAATTTCCACGTTCTGCAGCGCCTTTAGGGCCTCACTCGAAGAATAGCCCAGTGCTGTAAGCGCCTGTACCGCCTCGTTTTTCACCGCATTGGTACCCTGTCCCGGCGCACTGCCGCTTTCTCCATTATGTTCAAGGGCACTCTCAAACGCATCCTCCAGCTTTAATTTATCCTTCAGTTCCAGGATCAGGCGTTTTGCTGTCTTTGCCCCGATTCCGGGAGCCTTGGCGATCGTCTTTTCATCATCCCCGAGCACTGCAAAACGCAGGTCATCCGTCGTCATGACCGAAAGGATCGCAAGCGCTCCCTTAGGTCCGATACCGGATACCCCGAGCAGCAGTTTAAACACATTCAGGTCATCTCTTGTCAGAAATCCGTAAAGCATCATGGCGTCTTCCCGTATGTAGAGATAGGTATAAATCTTTACCTCACTTCCACGCTCCGGCAGATAGGATAATACCTGTCCCGGCACATGGATATTGTAGCCGATATTATTCGCCTCTACGACGATCAGATCTTCCGCGATCTCAACCAATTCGCCTTTGATATAGGAATACATAGTTTTTCTCCTTTAAAAATGAAACTGTTTTTCAAAACGCAGGATAAATTCCTGTGCCAGCATGCCGATCACAAACCCGGTCGCAACACCGGCGATCAGAAGCAACGGCATGTAATAAAAGATATCGTAGGTTTCCACCACGAATGCCGCCGCGATCAGCTGACCGATATTATGTGAGATACCGCCCGTGACGCTGACCGAGATCACATGGAATCTGCCCGTTTTTTTGAGCAGACACATTACGATAAAACTGAGCACGCCGCCCGCCAGACTGTAAAGGATGCTAAACAGGTTTCCAAACAGAAACCCCGCCAGCAGTATCCTCGCCACGGAAACACCAAACGCCTCCTTTGTCCCGGTGCAGTAAAGCATGACCACCACGATCAGGTTGGTAAGCCCCAGTTTGACACCCGGTATGCCAAAGTAAAACGGGATCAGTGATTCCACATAGCTTAAGATCAGCGCAAGCGCCAGAAATACCCCAAGGTATGCAATTTTTCTTGTCTTCATAGTTATCACCCTGCGACAGAGTCCAGATCACTCTTTTGTTTTGCTCCAACGACCTTTACGACCACCTTGTTCGGCAGGCATACGATCGTTTCATCTTCTTTGTCGATTGCCCTCTGGTGTACGCACAACAGATCCGGGCAGTCCGCATCTATCATATCCGCTTTTCCGTCCTTTATCGTGAGTGTGTTTGTCACTCTGCCATTCTGTCGGATCAAAACTTCCTGATCTTCCTTTAATGCGTATGTTCCATACACATCCCCGTTTACGGTCACTTCCACATATGCGCCCGCGGTTCCATGAAAGATCCCCCGGATCAAAAAGAGCACAACCGCTGCCGCGATCAGTCCCCCGATCAGCAGCAGATCATTTTTTCCAAAACGTTTTTTATTCAACTGCCTCACCCAGATAATAAAATCCTTTACATTCTTTTAAGTATACCGGGATCAGTTTTCCGATCATATCTTCGGTTCCCGGCAGATGCACCGTAGAATTATTGGATAATCTTCCCGTCACCAGATGGGAATCCTGCTCATTGATATGCTCCACCAGCACCTCCATGGTCTTTCCGGTAAGTGCTCCGGCTTTTTGTGCCGCGATCGTCTGTACCCGCGCAAGCAGGCGGTCAAAACGCGCCTTCACCACTTCCTCCGGTACCTGATCTTCCATCTCCGCTGCCGGTGTTCCGGTACGTTTGGAATAGATAAAGGTAAACGCGCTGTCATAGCCGACTTTTTCCACGACATCCATGGTTTCCATGAAATCTTCATCGGTTTCACCCGGAAATCCTACAATGATGTCTGTGGTAAGCGCGATATCCGGCACTGCCGCACGGATCTTTTCTACCAGCTCCAGATACTGCTCTTTGGTATAGTGGCGGTTCATGATCTTTAAAAGTCTTGAACTGCCGGACTGCAACGGAAGATGCAGATGTTTACAGATTTTTTTCGAATGTTTCATCACTTCGATCAGATCATCCGAGAGATCCTTCGGATGCGAGGTCATAAAACGGATCCGCTCGAGTCCCTCGATTTTTTCCACTTCCTGTAAAAGCTGCGCAAACGTAACCGGATGCTCTAAATTTTTTCCATAGGAATTGACATTCTGCCCAAGGAGCATGACCTCAACAACGCCGTCCTCCACCAGATGTTCGATCTCGCGGATGATGTCTTTCGGCTCTCTGCTCCGCTCTCTTCCGCGGACATACGGAACGATGCAGTAACTGCAGAAGTTGTTGCAGCCAAACATGATATTGACACCGGACTTAAAGGAATATTTCCGTTCCACTGGAAGATCTTCCACGATCTTGTCCGTATCCTTCCATACATCCACGACCATCCGGTCTGCTTCTAACGCCTGTACCAGCAGTTCTGCGAATTTATAGATATTATGTGTTCCGAAGATCAGATCCACAAAACGGTAACTTGACCTTATCTTTTCAACGACCTTTTCTTCCTGCATCATACAACCACAGAGTGCGATCATCATGTCGTGATCCTTTTTCTTAAACCCGTTCAAATAACCAAGTCTTCCATACACCTTGTTATTCGCGTTTTCCCGCACCGTACAGGTATTATAGATCACAAAGTCCGCCTCTTCGGTATCTGTCTCCACATACCCGATCGTTTCGAGGATACCGGTCAGCTTTTCGGAATCTCTCGCGTTCATCTGACATCCGAACGTCGAGACATGAAAGGTCAGTTTTCTGCCCTTTTTTTCCTCTAACTGCCGCACATATTCCTTTGCGACCTCCATATAGTAGAACTGGCGCTGCGGCTCCATTTCCGGAACCGGAGTACTCATTTTTACTTCTGTTAATTCCCTCATAAAATCCTCTTTCTATTTCTTACTTTCTGACCTGACCATTTCCATAAATGATATATTTTGTACTGGTCAGCGCAAGCAGTCCCATCGGTCCTCTTGCGTGAAGCTTCTGCGTACTGATCCCGATCTCAGCACCAAAGCCAAATTCAAATCCATCCGTAAACCGGGTGGACGCGTTTACATAGACCGCAGCCGCATCGACTTCATTTAAAAACTTCTCGGCATTGGTATAATTTTCTGTAATGATCGCTTCCGAATGTCCGGTGTTGTATTTATTGATATGGGCGATCGCCTCATCTACCCCGGCAACGGTCTTTGCCGAAATAATATAATCCAGGTATTCCGTTCCCCAGTCTTCCTCGGTTGCTTTCTTTACATCTTCCTGCCCGGCAAGCGCCTGCATAACCCGCTCATCCCCACGGATCTCAACATGCTTTTCTTTCAAACGCTCCGCAAGCACCGGCATAAAGGCATCCACGATCTTTTCATGGATCACGATCGATTCACAGGCATTGCAGACCCCGATACGCTGTGTTTTTGCATTGTAGATGATGTTGACTGCCATGTCAAAGTCCGCGCTCTCGTCCACAAAAATATGACAGTTTCCGGTTCCCGTCTCAATGACCGGAACCGTCGCATTCTTCACCACGGTACGGATCAATCCGGCGCCTCCGCGCGGGATCAGGACATCCACATAGCCATTCATCCGCATGAATTTTTCCGCCGTCTCATGGCTTGTATCACAAATTAACTGGATCGCTGTTTCCGGAAGAGAAAGTTCACCCAGTGTATGCTGGATGCTCTCTACGATCGCCTGATTGGAATGTAACGCATCACTGCCGCCCTTTAAAATAACGACATTTCCCGTTTTAAAGCACAGCGCAAACGCATCTGCCGTTACATTTGGTCTTGCTTCATAGATGATCCCGACAACTCCGAGCGGAACGCGTTTCTGTCCGATCAGAAGACCGTTCGGACGTTTTTTCATAGAAAGAACCTCTCCGATCGGGTCTTCCAGGGCAGCGACCTGACAAAGACCTTCTGCCATCTGGGCGATCCTTGCTTCGGTCAGCAAAAGACGATCCAGCAAACCGTCTGACATTCCCTTTTTTCTGCCGTTTTCCATATCGACCGCATTGGCGCTCAAGATCTTTTCTTTATCTTTTTTCAGATTCTCTGCCGCTTTCTGCAATACCTCATTCTTCGTGTTGGTATCGAGTACACGCATCACACTCTCTGCTTCTTTTGCCTTTTTCCCAATCTCTTCCAACTGCATTCCCTTATCCTCCTATTTTTGTTATTCCATCCTCCGTCACCAGATACTGCATACGGACATCCTGTGGTTCTGCCGGTATCTGACCGGTCACCTGCATCCGGTACGCGATCCCTGCTCGGATACAATCCGGATGTGCCGTAAGATAACGGTCATAATATCCTTTTCCGTAGCCTGCCCGGTTTCCAAATCCGTCAAATACCACGCCGGGAATTAAGATCAGCTCCGGCACTACGGGTTCTTCACAGGATTCTACCGGTTCCATCACATGAAAGCATCCTTCTTCCAGCTGCGAGAAATCCGAAATCTCATAAAATTCCATATTTTCTCCGCTCACTCTGGGGAAACAGGTCTTTTTTCCCGCCGCCCACGCTTTTGTTACCAGACCGGTCAGCTGTACTTCACTGCCAAGCGGATAATAAAATCCTACGCGCTCCGCCTCATGATACCATGCGCTGTTTTCAACCGCGGCACAGATGGCTTCTGACATCACCCGCACGCTTTCCTCGTTTAGCATTGCCCGCTTTTGTTTGTAACTTTTTCTAATTTGCGCTTTTGTTTCCATATTTTTCTCCGAGATTTTCCACGGAGCCATCCGCATTCTGGATATCAATATTGTCCAGCTGACTCTTTAAATTTTTCCGGACACTCGCGACGAACTCCTGTCTTAAGATTGCCTGTTCCTCGCGTTCGGCCTCTGTAAGTCCTTCTGCTTTTGATTTTTTATACAATTCATTGATCCTTGCGATCTTGCTGTCGTTCATCATTTCTTTACCCTATACTTTCTTCAATATAATCCGCAATATAAAAATCTTCATTTTTATTTGCCCGGAACAAGGTTCCTACATAATCATCCTCAAATATCTTATGGATGATCCCGACATCCTCACCGTTTGCGATGACCATGTCCGCTCCGGAAAGTGTCGCGATATGTGCCGCTGTCAGCTTGGTCGCCATACCGCCTGTCCCGACATCACTGCCTGTCGATCCCTTTGCCATATGTAAGATCTGATTATCCAGTTTTTCCACCACACGAACCAGTTTTGCGTCTTTATTCTTGTGTGGATCATCGGTAAACAACCCGTCAATGTCCGATAACAGAATCAGAAGATCCGCGCCCACCAGCGATGCCACGATGGCGGAAAGCGTATCATTGTCACCAAAGCACATTTCATAGGTAGATATCGTATCATTCTCATTTACGATCGGGATCACGCCAAGATGAAACAGCTCCTCAAACGTATTCTGCGCATTCTTGCGTGAAACATTGTTGATCATTGTATTCTTCGTCATCAGAACCTGTCCGACCATCTGGTTGTATTCCGCAAACATTTTCTGATAGATCATCATGAGCTTTGCCTGCCCCACTGCGGCACACGCCTGCTTGACCGAAATGTTTTTCGGCCGTTCCGTCAGGCCGATGGTCTTTCTTCCGGTTGCGATAGCTCCGGAAGATACCAGGCAGACATCCATTCCCTGATTGCGCAGATCACACAGTTCTCTCGCAAGATGCTCCATCTTGATCAGGTTCATGTCCCCGGTTTCGGGATGCTGTAACGAAGACGAACCGATTTTTACAACGACACGCCGATTTCTGGTTTCCTGTTTTTTATCTTCCATTTTATAAGGCCTCATTATTTTCTTAATATTCACTAACTATATACTTTACCATATCTCCCCCGAAAAATCATCTCCTATTTCATTTTTATCGCATCTTGTCTACTCCGCGCGGTTGTGCTATCTTAGATAGGTGTAAAACAAATGAATAGAAAAGGAATTATAGCTTATGCGTAAAAAAATATTGTCTGTTCTCGGCATTCTCGTTTTCGCGGGGCTGATCTATGGTGTCTACCGGAATTCTTCTGTCGAAGAGACCGATACCTCTATCTCCAAAACAGGATTTTATTTTGATACTGTGATCAAGATCACGCTCTATAATTCGGATGATGCCGACTACCTCGATGGATGTTTTGCATTGGCGGACAAATATGAAAATCTGCTCAGTGCCACGATCGAATCAAGCGATGTTTCAAAGATCAACGCCGCGAACGGATCTCCGGTCACCGTCTCCCCCGAGACAGCAGAACTGATCCGGGAAGGGATCGATTACGGCACTTTAAGCAGCGGACAGTTTGACATCACGATCGGAAAGCTTTCCTCTCTCTGGGATTTTTCCGAAAATCCGGGTATCGTACCGGATGCCGATGCCATCGCCTCTGCGGTATCCACCATCAACTATCAGAACATAACGGTGTCCGGAAATACCGTTACCTTAAATGATCCAGACGAAGCGATCGACCTCGGCGGCATTGCCAAAGGCTTCATCGCCGATAAAATGAAGGCCTACTTGAACGAGAACGGGATCACAAGCGGCATTATCAATCTTGGCGGCAACGTTTTAATCATTGGGCCAAAAGAGGACGGTTCTGACTACCGGATCGGCATCCAAAAGCCATTCTCGGATACCGGAACCGCACTTGCCACCGTATCCATCCCGGATGGTACCGTAGTCAGCTCCGGCGTCTATGAACGGTATTTCAAAAAAGACGGTGTGTTGTATCACCATCTTTTGAATCCGAAAACCGGATATCCTTATGAAAATGATCTGACCGGCGTCACGATCATCTGCTCCCGTTCTGTTGACGGGGACGGACTGAGCACCACCTGTTTTTCCCTCGGACTGGAAGACGGAATGAAACTGATCGAATCACTTCCTGACACCGAAGCAATCTTTATCACGTCCGATGGAGAGCTTCATACTTCTTCCGGTATCGGAACCACCATTCCATTCCAAATGATGCAGGAATAACAAAAAACGCTGTTACAAAAAGGACTTTCACCCCAAAGGTAAAAGTCCTTTTTGATACAGTCTATTCTACCACATAGTCCTGTATATTCTGAA
The DNA here is from genome assembly GCF_014297335.1 of Roseburia yibonii. NCBI lineage: Bacteria > Bacillati > Bacillota > Clostridia > Lachnospirales > Lachnospiraceae > Roseburia > Roseburia yibonii. The sequence continues at coordinate 201,576 of NZ_JACOQH010000002.1, read as the reverse complement.
TGATCTTTCCCGCCTCAGCATCATCCGCATGTATGGATAACTGCGCACACTTTTTCAGATTCAGGCTCATCACGCCGATCATTGACTTTGCATCCACACATCCGCGTCCGGATTCGAGATCAAAGTTGCAGTTAAATTTTTGCAGAATCTGAATAAATTTTCCCACTTTTTCCGGGGAATTCAATAATACATTCACCTTTTTCATAACATCCAATACCCTTTTCCTACATAAATTCATTACTTAATAAATATACACTGAAACATATCTATTTACAACCACTGCTCAAAGATTTGTCAGTATGGCAATATTTTCCGATAAATATGTGCTTTTCTGACATTTTTCCCGTTTTTTCTGCATGTTTTTGGAAAGTGATGTTGTCATATGTATGAAAACATTTTCATATATTCCACTTTTTTCAGTCACATTGCTGCCCATTGCTGTAATACAAAAGAGGAATGCACTTTCATGCATCCCTCTTTTTCGTTTTCCAATTTTTACTATAAAATGATCTTCTTCGGGCACTTCTGCGCACATACGCCACAGCCGGTACACTTTGTCTGATCAATATAAGCAACATTGTCAATCACATGAACCGCGTCGCTCGGGCAGTTCTTCTCACAGAGATGACAGCCGATACATCCGACAGAGCATGCTTTCATAACGTCTTTACCTTTATCTTTGGAACTGCACTGTACCAGATGTTTTGCATCATACGGTACCAGTTCGATCAAATGTTTCGGACATGCCGCAACACATTTACCACAGGCTTTACATACTTCTTTGTCAACCTTTGCGATACCGTCTACGATATGGATCGCGTCAAACGGACAAGCCTTTACACAGCTGCCATATCCAAGACAGCCATAGTTACAGGATTTTGGTCCGCCATTCGGTACGAATGCCATTGCCGCGCAATCTTCCACACCGGTATACTCATAATCACGATTTGCCTTTTCACAGTTTCCTGCACATTTTACAAAGGCAACCTGTTTTGCGCCTTCTTCTGCCTTGACGCCCATGATCTCACCAACTTTAGCGGCAACCGGAGCTCCACCGACCGGACACTGATTGACCGGAGCTTCACCCTTTACGATTGCAGCAGCAAGACCGGAACATCCGGCATAACCACAACCACCACAGTTGTTTCCCGGAAGAACGCCAAGAATGGCTTCTTCTCTCTCATCTACTTCTACTTTGAACTTTTCTCCGGCGATTCCAAGGAAAAATCCAATAAGAATACCTACGCATCCAACTACAATGGCTGCAGTAATAATCGCTGTTACGCTCATTTTATTTTCCCTCCTAAATCATACCTGAAAATCCCATAAATGCGATTGACATCAGGCAAGCTGTGATCAAAACGATCGCTGTTCCCTGAAATGTCTTCGGGATATCATTATATTCAATCTTTTCACGAAGTCCAGCCATAAGTACAATAGCAATGAAAAATCCGAATGCTGTTGCAAAACCGTTGATCACGCTTTCCAAGATACCATATTCCTTTGTAACGTTGGTCAGGCAGACACCAAGTACCGCACAGTTTGTTGTGATAAGTGGCAGATATACGCCCAATGACTCATACAATGGAGGCATTGATTTTTTCAAAAACATTTCTACAAACTGAACGAGTGCCGCAATCACAAGGATGTATACGATTGTCTTCAGATAATCAATATTTAACGGTAACAGGATAAACTTGTAAATCAGTGCCGTGATAAAGGACGAGATCGTAATTACGAAAATTACCGCTCCGCCCATGCCGGCAGCTGTCTCTGTTTTCTTGGATACACCTAAGAACGGACAGATACCAAGGAACTGACTTAATACAACGTTGTTTACGATTGCAGCTCCAACTGCAAGTAAAATTAATTCTTTCATCTGTATCTATCCCCCTATTCTGCTTTTTTGCCGGTACACATTGCAGACTGACCACAGGATGCACAATCTCCTGTCAGGCAGCCAGACGGCTCTGCAAGCGGTTTTCCCTTTGCATCCATCTTCTTACGGATGATGTTCATTCCTGCTACGAGGAAAGAAAGTACAAGGAATGCTCCAGGTGCCATTACGAAAATTGTGATCGGTGTAAACCAGCTTAAAGAAAGTACCTGGAAACCGAAAAGCTGTCCGGCGCCAAGGAACTCTCTGACAAGACCGATACTGGTAAGTCCTACGGTAAATCCAAGTCCCATTCCAAGTCCGTCAAAGATAGACGGTACTACCGGGTTCTTGGATGCATAGCTTTCCGCACGTCCAAGGATGATACAGTTTACTACGATAAGTGGAATGTAAACACCAAGGGATGCTGACAGGCTCGGCGTATAAGCTTCCATGATAAACTGTACCACGGTAACCAGTGACGCAACGATCACGATGTATGCCGGCATACGGACACCGCCCGGGATCACCTTACGGAATGCTGAGATCAAAAGGTTTGATAAAATAAGTACTACGGTTGTGGAAAGTCCCATTCCGAGTCCGTTGATCGCTGAGGATGTAACCGCAAGTGTCGGACACATACCAAGCATCAGTACGAAGGTCGGGTTTTCCTTAATAATACCGTTATACAGACGTTCTACATTTTTATTCATTACTGTGCACCTCCCAAATCACTGTTGAAATATGCAAGTGCAGCATTTACACCATTTGCCATTGCTCTGGAAGTAATGGTCGCACCAGAGATGGACTCAATCTGATTATCAGAAGAAGGTGCCTGTTTTACTACTTCAAAAGAATCTACTTTTTTGTTCTGGAACTGTGAGTAGAAATCTTCATCTTCCGCTTTCATACCAAGACCAGGTGTCTCACTGATACTTGTAATGGAATAACCGTTTACGGTTCCATCGCTCTGGATACCAACGGAAAATGTGATGTTTGCCTGGCTGGCATCTTTGGCTGTTACGGTAATAACATAACCGATGACATTGCCGCTTGTGTCCAGTGCTTCCTGTGCATCATCAACAGAATCTTCATATCCCTGTGCCACAACTGTTTCGGTAGCGGCATCTTTGTCAAATCCGTCTACTGCCTGGAAAGAATCCGCATCTTCAAACACTTTCTGATATGCTGCCTGTGTTGTAGCCAGGTTTGCAGCTTCGATCGGTGCCTTTGTAATTTCATGTACGAGTCCGAGGATCAGACCGAGAACCAATGTGAAAGCCGTTAAAATAAGGGCATCATGAACAATTTTCTTATTCATTCTTCTTTCCCTCCTTTACCTGACCAAATGCTCTTGGTATTGTAAATTTCTCAATGATCGGTACAAACAGGTTGCATAAGATGATCGAGAAGGATACACCTTCTGCGTTTGCACCACAGACACGGAAAAGTCCGGTCAGGATTCCAAGACAGATACCGAAGATAATCTGTCCTCTCGGTGTGATCGGTGATGTCACATAATCGGTTGCCATGAAGAATGCACCAAGCATCAGACCACCACCGCAAAGCTCTGCTACGATGTAATTCCAGTCAAAGCCATGTCCGCCAAATAACAGCAGGAAGATCACAAATGTTACGATGTAAGTTCCCGGGATGCGAAGATCAATGACGCCCATGAGGATCAAAAAGATCGCTCCGATCAGGATGCAGATCACAGATGTCTCACCGATGGTTCCAGGGATACGTCCGATCAGCATGTCCATAACATTTACTTCTTCACCGTTTCTGATCTGTGCAAGCGGAGTTGCTCCGGTCACACCATCATAAGCGAATTTTGTCATATCTGCCGCAAACGCGATCAGAAGGAAACATCTTGCGCCAAGCGCCGGGTTCATGAAGTTCTGTCCCAGTCCGCCAAACATCATTTTTACGATCGCGATCGCGAACACACCGCCGATCACTGCTTCCCACCAAGGAAGTGTCGGCGGAAGGTTCAGTGCCAGGAGAAGTCCGGTCACAACCGCACTCAGGTCATTTATTGTACTCTTTTTATGTATTATTTTCTCAAAAACCCATTCTGTAGCCACACAGCTTGCAATGGTTACCAGAATCAGGACCAAAGCATGAAGTCCGAAGTTAATGATACCAAAAACGCTGGCTGGTAATAATGCGATAATCACATACAACATGATCTTGCTTGTTGTATCTTTGTCCCGCACATGTGGTGATGAAGAAACATGATATAAATCACTCACAAATATCCACCTCTTTCTATTGTATTTAAGTTATTTCTTTTTTCTTTCTGCGATAATCGTCTTTTTCATTGTCTTGATGGACTGTGCAAGCTGTCTCTTTGCCGGGCAGATAAAACTGCAGCTGCCGCATTCAACACATTCCATACCATTCCATTTTTCAAACATATCGGACAGACCGTTGTTTGCGAATTTGGCAAGTCTGGATGGAACTAACAGCTCCGGACAGGCCTCTACGCAGCGTCCACAGTTGATACACGGAGATTCCGCGAACTCTGCCACTTCGTCTTTGGTCAGACATAACAGCGCAGATGTTGTTTTGGTCGTCGGGATATTAAGATCAAACAGGGCAAATCCCATCATAGGACCACCTGCAATGATCTTTTCCGGCTGCTCTTTGAATCCGCCTGCCGCATCCAGAAGTTCCTGGAAATTCATACCGATACTGAAACGGAAATTACAAGGTTCGCTCACTGCGTCACCTGTTACGGTAAAGATTCTTTCCATAACCGGTTTACCAAGTTTTACTGCATTGTAAACAGAAACAAGTGTCTCTACGTTGTCTACGACACAGCCTGCATCTGCAGGAAGCATCTTGGAATTGATCGCGCGTCCTGTGACAGCGTAGATCAGCTGACGCTCACCACCCTGCGGGTACTTTGTCATCAGTTCCGCTACTTCCATACGCGGTTCGTCTTTTACCAGTTCTTTTAACTTTTCAATACAATCCGGTTTGTTGTTCTCTACACCGAACACACCCTTTGCATTGTCAAACAGCTTGAGTGCGATGCGCATACCTTCTACTAATTTTTCCGGATCTTCCATCATTCTGCGGTAATCCGATGTCAGATAAGGCTCACATTCCGCGCAGTTTGCAATGACATAGTCGATCTTGTCCGGTTCTTTCGGTGATAATTTTACATGGGTCGGGAAACCTGCGCCACCCATACCTACAACACCTGCGTTTTTAATACGCTCAATGATCTCTTCTTTTGAAAGTGAATCAATGTCGTCAACCGGTGTATAGGAAACCTCCTTGTATTCACCGTCATTTTCAATGATAATGGAATTCACCATATCACCTACCGCAACGCGGCGCGGCTCGATTGCTTTTACCGTTCCGGATACCGATGAAAATATCGGAGACGATACAAAGCCTCCTGCTTCTGCAATCATCTGGCCTTTCAATACCGTATCGCCAACAGCAACAATCGGTTTTGCCGGTGCCCCGATATGCTGAGATACCGGATAGACCAGTTCGCCTTTGGGTAATAATTCACGTGTCGGCGTATCTTTGGATAAGTCCTTTCCTTCATAGGGATGGACACCGCCTTTAAATGTCAATAAACCCATTTTTCGTGCCCCACTTTCTCTTAAAATTGTTATCTCTTTCACTTGTACAATACCACTGTACTAACGTAATAATTATAACACAATATTGCTGTGAAGCCACATCAAATTTGTATTTTTTTTGTATTTTTTCCAGAAATATCAACAATTTTATGCTATAATTACTCTCACAAAAACAGGAAAAGAGGCATTTTATGATTACAAAAAAAGACAGCATTTCCTATCAACCGGCCAACCGGCTCGAAGAAAAATATTTTACGCAAAACAGTATTTTTTTTGACATTGAAACTACCGGATTTTCCGCAGTCCGGAATGATCTTTATCTGATCGGATGCGGGTATCGTGATGATAAAGATTTTCATATTGTGCAGTTTTTTGCTGAAAATCCAAAGGAGCAGTCCGCGGTTTTAAGCGAATTTTTCTCATTATTGTCCCGTTTTGATACGATTCTGTCCTTCAACGGACTTGGTTTTGACATTCCGTTTTTAAAGGCGAAATGCAGTCAGCTTGAGCTCTCTGATCCTTTCCCTGATTTTACCTATATTGATATTTTCAAATCTGTTTCCAAATATAAAAAAGTTCTCGGGCTTCCGAATTATAAGCAGAAAACCTTAGAGGCATTTTTAAATATCAGCCGGGACGACGAAAAAAGCGGCGGGGATCTGATTCCGGTCTATGAGGACTATAAAAAATCGCCCTCTGATGCCGCACTTTCGCTCCTGCTCCTGCACAACCACGACGATGTGCTCGGTATGCTGCCGTTGATCCAGCTTATGGCATATGATGAGTTTTTCTGCGGCAATTACCACATCACCGGCGCAGCTCCGCACGCCTACACCGATGTGGACGGCAGACCTGCCAGGGAGCTTCTGATCCAGGGAACGGCAGCACACCCGTTTCCAAGCCAGTTATCCATCCGAAAGGACGATCTTTTCCTGCGTCTGGCAAACGATCAGTTTGCGCTTTCCGTTCCGCTCTACGAAGGTTCTCTGAAATATTTCTATCCGGATTATAAAAACTATTATTATCTCCCTGTGGAAGATGTCGCGATCCACAAAAGTGTAGCGGTATATGTCGAGAAAGAATACCGCACACAGGCGAAAGCATCTACCTGTTACACAAAAAAGGAAGGAACCTTCCTGCCGCAATACCGGGAACTGTTTTCTCCTGCTTTTTTTCAGAAATACAAAGAAAAAACATCTTACTTTTCCTACGACCCGGATGCTTTTTCCTGCGATGGCAAAGCACAAAGCAGCTATACCGCTCATCTGCTGTCCCATTTTCTCGCATAACTGACATCACAGCCAAAATAAAGTGTGCGCTTACCGCACACTTTCGCGCGCGAGCGGTATGTTCAACATAAACTTCATCTCCGCGAGCTGCGCATCCCCGCGGAGCGTTTTTAAATCATAGGAAGGAATTTCCTATGATTTAAGAAAAGAGGCATTGCATCCGGTGCAGATGCAATGCCTCTTCTTGCTTCATACGTTTTTTTAAATTTTCTGGAAAAAGAAAGACTGATTCCGCTTGTAGTTCAAATCCTTGTAGTTCATGATCTGTTCCGTGCTTCCGATAAAAAGCATGCCATCGGTCACGAGTGCCTGATTGAACTTCTTATAAATCTCATCCTTGGCTTCTTCCGTAAAATAGATCACGACATTCCTGCAGACGATCAGATGACATCCACTCGGATACGGATCCTTCAGGAGATTATGTTCCTTAAATTCAACCCGTTTCTTGATCTCATCTGAAATCTGATAAGATGTTCCGATCTGCTTAAAATATTTCTTTTTAAACTCTTCCGGAACGGACGCAATGCTCTTTTCATTGTAGAGACCCATGCGTGCCTTATCTAAGACCTGCTTATCAATATCTGTCGCTATGATCTTGATCTGGTTTAACGGCACATGCTTTGACAACGCCATGACCAGTGAATACGGTTCATCGCCCGTCGAACACGCCGCGCTCCAGATCTTAAGATTTTTTCCAAACCGCTGTACCAACTGAGGAAACACTTCCTTATCCAAAAACCCCCACTGTTCCGGATTTCTGTAAAACTCTGAGACATTGATCGTCAGAAAATTGACGAACTGCTCAAACTTGGACTTATCCTTTTTGATAAACTCGACATAAGCATTATAAGAGTCTATTTTATTTTTTGTGATGAGCGTATCGATTCTGCGTTTCATCTGCTTTTCTTTGTAGCAGTTCAGATCAATGCTCGTCAACGCATAAACATCCTTTTTAAACTTTTCGTATCCGTCCAACATGTATCGCTCCTCGGTATGGTATATTTATTTTTTATTCCTCGGTATCCGCAGCATCCTCTGCATCATCGTTCAGAGCTTTTACGCTGAGGCTGATCTTCTTTTCTTCTTCGTTGAAATCAACGATCTTTGCTTCGATCTCCTGTCCGACTTTTAATACATCAGACGGTTTTTCTACATGTTCTCTTGAGATCTGTGATACATGAAGTAATGCATCTACGCCCGGTGCAAGTTCAACGAATGCGCCGAAGTCTGTCATTCTTGCAACTTTTCCGGTTACTACAGTTCCAACTGCATATTTCTCAGCAGCATTGTTCCAAGGATTTGTCTCCTCAAATTTCATGCTGAGTGCGATCTTGTCATCGTTGATCTCTTTTACAAATACTTTGACAACGTCTCCGACTTTAAATACTTTCTTCGGATTTTCAACTCTGCCCCAGGACATTTCGGAAATGTGAAGCAGTCCGTCTGCTCCGCCAAGATCAATGAATGCGCCAAAGTCTGTTACATTCTTTACGGTACCTTCTACTACATCATTTACATGAAGACGTTCGAAAAGTTCTTTTCTCATTTCTTCTTTCTTTGCGGTAAGAAGCTGTTTTCTGTCACCGATGATTCTTCTCTTTCTCGGGTTGAACTCAGTGATGACAAATTCGATCTCCTGTCCTTCGTATTTGCTTAAATCTTTTTCATAGGTATCAGAAACCAGGCTTGCCGGGATAAACACTCTTGTCTCATCCACAACAACACTCAGTCCGCCTGCAAGTACCTGTGTTACTTTTGCTTTTAAAACTTCCTGGCTTTCAAAAGCCTCTTCCAGACGTTTGCTGCCTTTTTCTGCTGCAAGACGTTTGTAAGAAAGGAGCACCTGTCCTTCGCCATCGTTTACCTTTACAACTTTGGCTTCCATTGTATCACCTACGGATACAACTGTGGTAAGGTCTGTGTTCGGTTCGTTTGTATATTCATTACGGCTAATTATACCGTCTGCTTTGTAACCGATATTCAAGATAATCTCATCCGGTTTCACGTCGATAACAGTACCTTCAACCACCTCTCCATTTCTTATTGTTTTAAATGATTCGTCTAACATTTGTTCAAAACTCATTTCTGACATTCGTTTGAACCTCCTCAATAATATTATTTGGGGTTGAAGCCCCTGCGGTAATACCTACATTATCAACTGAATTAAATTCGGATAAATCTAAATCTTTATAGGTTTGCACATAGTAAGTATTTTCACATTCGTTTTTACATATTTCAAATAGCTTCTGCGTGTTCGAACTGTGCCGGCCGCCGATCACGATCATGGCGTCTACCTCCCCGGCAATCCGCCTCGCTTCTGTCTGCCGCTCCTCTGTCGCATTACAGATTGTATTTAAAACATTTATATTGTAACCTTTTTTTTGAATAATTTCAACTAATTCTTTAAATTTATTGTTGTTAAATGTCGTCTGCGCCACAATGCAGATCCGGGACTGATCCGAAACCGCAAATTCTTCCGCTTCCGCCACGGTCTCGATCACCGTTGTCCTGCCCGGATCACACCACCCGCAGATCCCCAAAACCTCGGGATGGCTGCTGTTTCCGATGATCACGATATGATATCCTTCGAGACTGTATTTTTCTACAATTTTATGAATTTTTAATACAAAAGGACAGGTGGCATCCACGATCGTATGACCGAGTTTTTTGATCTCCTCGTAAACTGCTTTTTCCACACCATGGGAACGTATGATGACGGTTCCCTTTTTTGCCGTGCGCAGTTCCTCAACCGAATGGATCACGATCACTCCGCGTTTTTCCAGATCTTCCACAACCGCTTCGTTGTGAATGATTGGTCCATAAGTATAGATCGGTTCCTTTTCTTTTTTTGCCTGTTCATATACGGTATCCACCGCCCGCTTTACGCCAAAACAGAATCCTGCGCTTTTTGCCACGATCAGATGTTTCATACTATTCCCTTCTCTTTGCAGATTTTTTCTATTGCAAGAACCACTTCATCTATATTCAGTTCGGATGAATCGAGAAGCACCGCGTCCTCTGCCTGTTTTAACGGAGACATTTCCCGGTGCATATCACGGTAGTCACGGTCTTCGATGTCTTTTTGGATCTCTTCTATATTACAGGAAACTCCTTTTTCTTTCAGTTCATCATATCGTCTTTTCGCACGCGTCTGCACACTGGCGGTCAGATAGATCTTTACCTGCGCATCCGGGAGCACACAGGTTCCAATATCCCGGCCGTCCATGATGACATTGCTTTTCTTTGCGAGTTCCTTTTGAAGTTCCACAAGTTTTTCGCGTACTTTCGGATAAACACTGGTCGCGGATGCCATGTTTCCCACTTCTTCTTTCCTTATATAAGCAGTCACATTCTCTCCGTTTAAGATCACCTGCTGTTCCCCGTTCTGATAGGCGATCGAAATTTCGGCATTTTTGCATTCCTCCGAGATCTTTCCCTCATCTTCCGGTGAAATTCCTTTTTGCAGGAAATAGTATGCCATCGCGCGGTACATTGCTCCGGTATCTACATAAATATATTCCAGTTCTTTCGCCACTCTCTTTGCTATGGTACTCTTTCCCGCTCCCGCAGGTCCGTCAATCGCAATATTGATACTCATATTCTTCCTCTTTTCTTTTACCCTTATTTTTTATTCTGCGCGCTGTTTGCTCCGGCGAGATACCCGGTGGACCAGGCAATCTGCAGATTGAAGCCTCCGGTCAGCGCATCCACATCCAGAACTTCTCCCGCAAAGTAAAGTCCCTCTGTCTTTTTTGATTCCATCGTTGAAGGATTTACATCCTTTACGGACACACCGCCTCTTGTGATGATCGCCTCATTATAATCACGCCGTCCGGTCAGTGTCAATGGAATTTCTTTGATACAGCGGACAAGAGCGCTCCGCTCATCCTTTGTGATCTCATTTACCTTTTTGTCCGGATGGATTCCGCTCAATTCCACGATGACCGGAACCATCTTCGCCGGCATAAGCTTTTGAAGGGAATTTTTAAACTGGCGGTTTTTATTTTCATCAAAATCACGCAGGACCCGTTTGTCCAGCTGTTCTTCCGACAGCGCCGGTTTTAAGTCGATCTCCATATGAAGTTCCGCGGTTTCATCTTTTCCACCGATCCTGCTGCTTGCGCTTAAGATCAGAGGGCCGCTGACGCCGAAATGTGTAAATAACATCTCACCGAAATCTTCATATATTTTTTTGTTTTTCCGGAAAATTGAAACATTCACATTTTTTAAAGAAAGTCCTTGCATTTCTTTCACATAACTCTCTTTTGTATTGAACGGAACCAGCGACGGCTGACGCTCCACCAGCGTATGCCCCGTCTCTTCCGCGAAGCGGTATCCGTCTCCGGTCGATCCGGTACTCTGGTAGGAAAAACCGCCTGTCGCAACGATCACCGCATCCGCATATAACTTTTCTCCGTTTTTCAGGCATACACCCTGCACCGTCTGCTGACCGGTTATGATCTGTTTTACTTCCGTAAAAAGGCGGATCTCCACGCCCGCCTGCTTTAACGCATTCTGCAGCGTCCGTATCACATCGGAGGAATGATCCGACTCCGGGAACACCCGGTTTCCACGCTCTGTCTTTAATTTCAGTCCGTGTTCTTCAAAAAAACGCATCACCTGAAAGTTGTCAAACGTATAAAACGCGCTGTACAAAAATTTGGCATTTCGCGGCACATTCAAAAACAGTTCTTCGGTATCACAGGCATTTGTGATATTACATCTTCCTTTTCCTGTAATATAAAGCTTCTTTCCGAGTTTTTCGTTTTTTTCCAGCAAAATCGTTTTTGCGCCTTCTTTTGCAGCTGCAAGCGCTGCCGCCATACCTGCGGCTCCACCGCCGATCACAATTACTTTATTCATCTGTTTCTCCTAAATTTGCATAATGCATCCGCACACCGTCTTCCATATAATCAATCTCATCGTTTCCGAAAACCTGATAGTCATCCCAGATCCGCTCCAGGGTATCCAGCGTTCTTACAACATCCTGCTGTTTTTTCATGCAGAGTGCAACCAAAAGCGCGTTGATCACACTGAGCGGTGCCACAAGGGAATCCAGTATGGAAGACATATCGCTCTTTGCAAGCAGATTGCAGGAAGAATACAGATTCATCGGAGAGTGAATGCTGTCCGTGATCGTGATCACCCTCGCATTCCGGTTGTTGGCAAATTCCAGTGCCTTTAACGTGCGCATCGAATACCTCGGAAAGCTGATACCAATGATCACATCCCTTTCTCCGATATGTACCATCTGTTCAAACAGCTCCGACGCGCTGGAGGTATGAAGCACCTTTACATGTTCAAACATCATGTTCAGATAAAAGCCCAAAAATTCTGCCAGCGGCGCACAGCTCCTGAGGCCTGCAACATAGATCGTATCCGCCTGCAAGATCGTGTCCACCGCAGACTCAAACGCATGGGCATCGATTTCCTCCAGTGTATTTTTGATCCGCAGCGCATCTGACCTTAAAATGTTGTCTAAGATCTCGGACTGGCTGCTCCCGCCATAGACCGCTTCCATCTTATGCACCGCATCCAGTTTTCCGCGCACCATTTCTTCCAGTGCCCTCTGAAACTGCGGATACCCTTTGTATCCCAGCATGGACGCAAAACGAACGACGGTTGACTCACTGACACCAACTTCTTCACCGAGTTTCGCCGCCGTCAAAAACACTGCCCTGTCATAATGATCTGTAATATATGCCGCCAAAAGTCTCTGCCCTTTGCTCATTCCGCCATAATGTTCATTGAGCCGGCTGCCAAGATCGTTTGTATGATTCATTCTTCCACTTCCCCGCACTTCATTTCCAGTTCATGCAAAACCGAATGCATCATTTTGCTGATACATTCGGCTTTATTTTCTTTATTCTTCCCGCGCCTCTTTTAATCTGCGGCGCTTGGCTTCTTTCTTTTGTTTATGTGCGATATAGCTTCCTATATTTAAACTCGTCTCCACGATACGACAGCCATAAAGCGTTCTCGTATCCGGCAGTTCCTCGATCCGCACAACTTCACCGGACACCTGCACCGGGATTCCGAATTCCTCATCCGTATAATTCAGATGAAAGAGTCCGATATCTTTTTTCTCATATTTTTGAACCGACACAAAAGATATTCCGGTCACGCTGATATCTTTTACTGTAACGTCAATGGTTTTCCGGTTCGGTCCAAGCTGGAGGATCGCGTTGTATCCCACATACTGACGATACGTTTCTCTGCGGTTGATATGTTTTCCTTCATGCACACAGTAAAGAATGTGATAGCGTTTTCCGCCATAAACAATGTCTTTTACCGTACAGCCTTTCCACAAAACCGGCATCTCATCTTTCGGCACATAGGTGACCATAATACGGAGATTTTCTCCCTTAAAACTGACAAGTCTGTCATTTACACGGATCGGATCAATAAACAGAATATCCTGCTTGCAGAACAATACCTGCGCGCGGTATTCGATCTCCGCATCCTCTTTATTCTTTACCGTAATTACGATCGGTTCGCCTTCTTTTATCTCTTGTAATTTCATTTTGAACACCCAATCTCAGATTTCATACTTCAAATATAACAGACTGCCAAATAAATGTCTATATCTTTTCTGCAAGCATTTTCTCTACCTGCGCGCCGGTCGCAAGACCCTCTCCGCAAGCCGATGCGCTTCCCGCGCACAGTCCGTACCACAGCGCTTTCTCGTAGTCTTTGTACTTCTCATAACCCGCAAGAAATCCCGCTACCATGGAATCACCGGCTCCGACTGAATTGACTAACGTCCCACCCGGCGCGTCTTTCTCCAAGATCTGTCCATCTTCGGTCAGAAGAACCGCGCCTTTTGCGCCCATGGATACCAGTACATTCCGTGCGCCTGCCTGCTGCAGTTTTTCCCCATATACCGCAGCATCTTTTTTGGTATCTATTTTCACGTCAAACAGTGCTCCGAGTTCATGATGGTTCGGTTTTACTAAAAATGGATGGTAGCTTAATACATTTCGCAGTAATGCTCCGGTCGCGTCAACCACGGTCCGGATCTTTTTTCCTTCCAGTGTACGCAGTATTTCCTGATATACATTTTCCGGCATCCCGGCAGGAATACTGCCCGCAAGCACAAGGGTATCTCCCTCTTTTAAAAGTGCAAGTTTTTCATAAAGCCGGCTCATTTCATCAGTTCCGATCACCGGTCCGCTGCCGTTGATCTCTGTTTCCACGCCGGAACGCATTTTCACATTGATCCGTGACATACCCTCCGGTACCCGGATGAAATCCGTCCGGATCTTTTGTTCCTTCAACCGCCTTTCAATTTCATCCCCGGTAAATCCGCCTAAAAATCCAAGCGTCGTACTGGGCATCCCGAGGTTTTTTAACACGATGGATACGTTGATCCCCTTGCCGCCCGGATAGATCTGCTCCCGGACTGTCCGGTTGATTGTTCCGGTCTTAAAATCTTTTACTACGATACAGTAATCCAGTGACGGATTGAATGTTATGGTATAGATCATTTTATTTCCTCTGTTTCTATCTGAAAAAGAGATCACCGTTTCTTTACGGCAACCCCTTTTTCTGATTGGATTTATTTTCTTTTTCTTTCCTTAAACCGGATACGCTCCGTTTGCGGTATCTGCCACCGCAGGATCGATCTTTGTCTGCTGTGCCTGACGGTATTTGAAAAATTCCGTAGCAACCTGCGGGAACAGTGCGTAGGTCAGAACATCCTCATCCTGCTCTTTCCACTGTTTCATCTCAGATTCGATCTTTGCAAGTTCCGGCTCAAGCAGATCTGCCGGACGGCAGGTGATCGCGTTCTTCTTTTCATCTCCGAGTACTTTGTCTACGATCTCCGGATTGAACGGTTTTGCTGTCTGACCATATTTTCCAAGCAGAATATCCTTGGTCTCTTTGGTCGCAACTTTGTAACGCTCGCCCATCAGCACGTTAAATACAGCCTGTGTTCCCACGATCTGGGAAGACGGTGTAACAAGTGGCGGCTCTCCGAGGTCTTTTCTTACACGAGGTACTTCTTCGAGTACTTCCTGGAATTTGTCTTCCTTGCCCTGTTCCTTCAACTGGGACAGCAGGTTGGATAACATACCACCCGGAACCTGATACAGTAATGTCTTGATGTTGACACCTAATACCTTTGGGTTCATCAGTCCGCTTTCCAGTGCCTCTTCACGCATCGGGCGGAAATAATCCGCGATCTCCGCCAACAGATTCTGATCCAGTCCGGTATCATATTCAGTGCCTTTGAACGCCTCTACCATAACCTCAGTTGCCGGCTGGCTGGTGCCAAGTGCGAACGGAGACATTGCGGTATCGATAATATCGCAGCCTGCCTCAACCGCCTTCATATAGGTCATGGATGCCACACCGGAAGTATAGTGTGTATGAAGGTCGATCGGCAGAGATGTCGCACACTTTAATGCCTGTACAAGCTCGGTCGCTTTCGCCGGAACCAAAAGTCCAGCCATATCCTTGATACATAATGAGTCAGCACCCATATCTTCTACACGTTTTGCCATATCGGTCCAGTAATCCAGTGTATACGCATCTCCGAGTGTATACGCCAGTGCTACCTGCGCATGTCCTTTTTCCTTGTTGCAGGCAGTAACCGCTGTCTGAAGATTTCGAATATCATTCAGGCAGTCAAAGATTCGGATAATATCGATTCCGTTTGCGATGGATTTCTGAACGAAGTATTCCACCACGTCATCCGCATACGGACGATATCCCAAAATATTCTGTCCACGAAACAGCATCTGCAGTTTTGTGTTCTTAAATCCATCTCTTAATTTACGTAGTCTGTCCCACGGATCTTCTTTTAAGAAACGTAAGGACGCGTCAAATGTTGCGCCACCCCAGCACTCTACTGCATGATAGCCAACCTTGTCCATTTTATCTATGATCGGAAGCATCTGTTCCGTTGTCATTCTTGTGGCAATCAGAGACTGATGCGCGTCACGTAATACCGTTTCGGTAATTTTTAAAGGTTTTTTCACCTGTTCTGCCATTTTTTCATACCCTCCTTAAATTCCAAAGATTGCCATAAATGTTCCTGCCGCTACTGCCGTACCGATTACCCCGGCAACGTTCGGTCCCATTGCATGCATGAGCAAGAAGTTGGTCGGATCTTCTTCCGCGCCCACCTTCTGAGAAACTCTTGCTGCCATCGGCACTGCGGAAACACCGGCTGATCCGATGAGCGGATTGATCTTTCCGTGTGTAATGTGGCAAAGCAGTTTACCAAGCAGTACACCACCTGCGGTTCCGATTACAAACGCAACCAGTCCGAGGATTACGATCTTGATCGTGCTGACATTTAAGAATGCCTCCGCACTTGTAGATGCTCCGACCGAAGTTCCAAGCAGGATAACGACGATATACATCAGTGCGTTGGAAGCTGTCTCAGAGAGCTGTCTTACCACACCACTCTCGCGGAACAGGTTTCCGAGCATCAGCATACCAACAAGCGGTGCTGTCGTCGGAAGGATCAGGCACACGATCGTAGTAACGATGATCGGGAACAGGATCTTCTCCAGTTTGGAAACCGGACGCAGATTGTCCATATGGATCGCGCGTTCTTTTTTCGTAGTCAATAACTTCATGATCGGAGGCTGAATGATCGGGACAAGGGACATATAAGAATATGCTGCGACCGCGATCGGCCCCATCAGTCCCGTCTGCCCGAGTTTTCCGGCAAGGAAAATAGATGTAGGTCCGTCCGCCCCTCCGATGATAGAGATCGCTGCTGCCGCCTTGTCATTAAATCCAAGAAGGATTGCGATCAGATACGCCGCGAAAATACCAAACTGTGCCGCAGCTCCCATCAGGAAGCTGATCGGATTTGCGATCAGAGGTCCGAAGTCCGTCATCGCTCCTACTCCAAGGAAGATCAGGGACGGTAAGATCGACCATTCATCCAGCTGATAAAAATAATACAGTAAACCACCGACACCGTTGCTTGTCTCCTCCGGGCTTGCGATGATATCCGGATAGATATTTACCAAAAGCATACCAAATGCGATCGGAACTAAAAGCAATGGTTCGTATCCCTTGGCAATCGCCAGATAAAGGAATACGCACGCAACCGCGATCATGACATAGTTACCCCATGTCAGATTCAAAAAGGCTGTCTGATGAAGGAGGTTTCCCATTGTTTCTGCAATGTAACTCCACATAAGTTCATCCTCCTAATTAGTTTAATGTAGCAAGTAAAGCTCCCGCTTCCACCATATCTCCTGCTTTTGTATCAATGCTTGCAACCGTACCGTCTTTTGGTGCAACGACCGGTGTCTCCATTTTCATAACTTCAAGCACTGCGATAGAATCTCCTGCTTTTACCGCATCTCCGACATTTACCTCAATGCTTAATACTTTCCCGGCTGCTCCGGCTTCTACTTTAATGCTTCCTGCGCCCTGCGGAGCTGCCGCTTTAGCAGGTGCCGGCGCTGCTGCTCTCGGAGCTGCTGCAGGTGCCGGTGCTGATACAGCGCCTCCCTTTTCCTCTACGGTAACATCGTAAACATTTCCATTTACTGTGATAGTATAATTCTTCATTTTATATCCTCCTGCTCTTTGCTTATCTTCTTCTTTTAATGGATCTTACCACAAAATCATCCGTAGATGTTCCGGTTGCCGCTGCGATCGCCGCCGCGATCACTGCCACAAGTTCCAGATCATCTTTCTTTTCTTCCATCTTTTCAATCTGTTCCACCGCTTTTTGCGCTCCGTCTGCCGGAACTTCTTTCTCCTTGCGGAATTTCTTTTCCAGGAACGGAATGATACGGAATGCGTAGATGACCAGACAGATCACGATCAGCACGACAAATACCGTCACGATACAGATCAGGGTGTTAAGTCCTGCCTTTGACATCTTCTCTCCGGTTGTGTATACCTGATCCACCGTCACGTCCGTTACTTCCATGCTGTTATAATTAAACACATAGGTCAGAACCAACGGTCTTTTCTCATAATTTACTGTCTGCGCAGCTGTCAGCGTTTTTCCGGATTTTACGACCTCGCAGTCTCCAAATCCTTCAAAGTTTCCGAGATCCTTGCGGGATTCCTGCCAGCCCGATACCATGCCAACCGTAATATCATCACCGCTCGCAAGATATTTCTGCATATCCTCATCCGACATTTCCTCTAACTGCTGAACTGTGTTCTGGCAGGCTGTTTTCAGCTGATCGTATGTATATCCGTTATAATCCACGTCAGTCTGATCTTTCTTTCCGCATGCGGTAAGGCAAAACAGGCAAAGGCACATGCAGACAAGCAGTCCTATTTTTTTCTTCATACTCTTCACCTTTCTATTTCGTTCCATGTTTCTTGAACGGTCCGTCCATACGTTTGGTATAAAGCATTTCGAATGCCGCAACCATATATTTTCTGGTATCCTGCGGTTCTACCACAAGATCCACATAGCCTCTCTTTGCTGCGGAAAGGACGCTGTCCTGCAGTGCGTCGTATTCTTTTGCTTTCTTTTCGATCACATCTGCGGATTCGCCTTCATACATGATACCTGCCGCAAGCTTGGCATCCATCATTCCGACTTTAACATCCGGCCATGCATATACAAGATCCGCACCGATCGATTTTGCATTCATGATCACGGAAGCGGAACCAAAGACATCACCTGTGATCAGATTCACCTTCGGTACTGTCGCGCTCGCAAACGCATAGGTCAGGCGGCCCATTGCCTTCGCAAGTCTCTTTTCTGCGCACTTGCATGCCTTAAATCCTGTCACATGTGCCATGGAAAGCACCGGGATCTCAAATGCGTCACAGAACGCGATGAACTCAGCCGCCTTGTCACAGCCTCTTGCGGTCAGTACCGGCTCAAATTCTTCTTTCTTGCTTCCGGTCTCGTCATAGACTTCCGTGCAGTTTGCAACCGCGCCAACCGTCATGCCATTTAATTTGATAAAACCTGTCACCATGTCTTTCGCATAGTCTTCCTTGGTCTCAAAGAATACATGTCCATCCGAAATCTCTGCCAGCAGATAACGCGCGTCTCCACGCATATTCTCCATGCTCTCGCAGGCACGGTTTAAATCATCCGTGCATTCTCCGGTATAGACATCCGCCTGATTGTTCTCCGGCAGAATGGAAACGAGGCTTCGGATCTTCGCAAAGATCTCATCTTCCGTTCCGATGCCGTCGACGATACCGGTTTCACTGCTCTGAAATTCTGCCGCTGAAGTGTCGCATTTTTCCGCGCGGTTTCCTTCGATCGCATTCGGTGAATTTACAAATACTTTTCCGCCATCCTTCTCCACGAAAGCGAAATCACATAATGCAGGAACTACGGAAAGTCCGCCGCCACAGGTTCCAAATACCGCACAGATCTGCGGGATCACTCCGGATGCCTGTGCCTGCTTTGCGTAAATCTGTCCGAATCCATCCAGTGCATCCACGGATTCCTGCAGACGGATTCCCGCACAGTCAAGGAAACCAATGACCGGTGCCCCCATTTTCATTGCCATATCATACACAGACGCAATTTTCTTTGCATGCATCTCGCCGATCGTGCCGTTTAACACAGATACGTCCTGGCTGTATACAAATACCAGGCTTCCATCGATAAGACCATGTCCTGTGATCACACCATCGGAAGGTGTCTGGGTCTGTGACAGATTGAAATCTGTACTTCTTGCCGTCACAAGAGAACCAAGCTCCACGAAACTGTTTTCATCCAGTAATCTGGAAATTCTCTGTGCTGCCAAGCAATCTTTTCTGTTACTCATTTCTTAGCCCTCCATCTATTTTTGAAAATATAAAACTTTCCATAAATAATTGTATTCTATTTACTACCTTTTTTCAATAGCATTGTTAATTTTTTCACTAGGTGTCAGAGCCTATAGCGTTTCCATACAAAGGTGAAAAACCACAAAAAATCACGGCTTTCCACTGTTTTTCCGGCCGTGACCGGAATTTCATCCACGCATTCCCCCTCCAGATAATATTCCGCCTGCCCGAGGATCTCTCCTTTCTGTACCGGCGCATTTAAGCTGCGCGGATAATCATAAATGACCTCTGTTTTTTCCCAGTCCGCCTTTAACACACATACCGGCCGGCTTTCCATGAGCGCCTGAAGTTCCATATCCGGTTTTAGCTGAAAAGAAGGATCCGCGCCGTTTTTCACACACACGGTTTCCAGTCTGACATCCGGCTCCGCGATGTCCATATAGTGATAATTGGAAAACGCGAATTCCATCAGCTTTTTCATATCCGACCACTTGTAAGTTTTGTTATTGGGCCATCCACAGCCGAGGAGCGCCGCGACAAAGGTCCGATCATCCTGCTTTACCGCGCCGACATAACAGTACCCGGCATCTCCGGTAAATCCGGTTTTTCCGGTCAGCGCCCCCTCCATCATATTCAAAAACACATTGTGATTGTTGCAGGTAAAGCTCCGTTTGCCGGAAAGATCCGTAAAACTGTAGGTCGGTGTTCCCGTGATCTCCAAAAAAGCGTCCTTTTTTTCAGATTTTTCGATACAGTAACACAGGATATGCGCAAGATCCTCCGCCGTTGTCCCGTGGAATCCTTCCCCGTCCTCCGCATCCAGTCCGTTTGGCGTCACGAAATGTGAATTGGTGCATCCGATCTGTGCCGCTTTCTCGTTCATGAGCTTTGCAAATCCCTCCACGCTTCCGCCAACATGTTCGGCGATCGCAACTGCGGAATCGTTATGCGATTCCAGCATGAGCGAATAGCAGAGATCCCGGAGCCGGTACTCCTCACCGGTACATATATTTAACTGCACATCCGGCTGTCTCGCCGCGTACTCCGAAACGGTGACCGTCTCATCCAGATCCGCATTTTCGAGCGTCACGATCAGCGTCAGTATCTTGGTCGTGCTTGCATTCGCGCGGCGCACATCTCCTTCTTTTTCAAATAAAATACGCCCGGAATCGGCATCCACAAGACATGCCGACAGGGCGTACAAAGAGCCTGGCTCATTTTTATTTTTTCCTGTTTCTTCACTCTGCGCGGCACAGACTGCCGGACATACCATGCCCGCAACCGGCGCAGCCGCAATCATTAAACACAGACAAAAGATCAGATGTTTCCTTTTTTTTCGTTTCATATTCCATCCGCAAACCAGATATATTCTCTGTATCCTATTTTATTTTGCGGTATTATATTCCAAGTTTTAACTGCATTTCCTCTTCTGCCTGATGTTTAAACTCTTCCACCTGATCTTCATTTAATACTGGAAGCTCATCGACCGATTCCACGCCAAAACTGCGCAAAAATTCTTCTGTTGTGCCAAAGAGCATCGGTCTGCCCGGTGCGTCGAGCCGTCCGAGTTCACAGACCAGATTGTATTCCACCAACTTGTTGACCGCGTGATCAGAGGACACGCCACGGATCTTTTCCACTTCCGCTTTGGTGATCGGCTGCTTATAAGCAATGATCGAAAGCGTTTCCAAAAGCACGTCTGTAAGCACCCGCTTTTTCGGCTGTTTCGCGATCTTGATCAGATATTCATAATATTCCGCTTTGGTACACATCTGGTACGCGCCATCCAGTTCGATAATCTTCATCCCGCAGGTATCTGATTCATACCGTTTCCGCAGATGCTCCACGAGCGTTTTGGTTTTTTCTTTGTCTAATTCCAACACTGCGGCAAGTTTTTCCAATTCTACCGATTCCCCCACCGTAAAGAGAATTGCCTCTATGATTGCCTCTTGTTTTTTTTCTTCCATTTTTCAAACTCCATTTTTACGCCGCGACTTTGGATTCGATCAAGATCGTATCAAACGTTTTTTCCTGATAGATCGTGATCTTTCCGGTTTTCATCAGTTCCAGGATCGCAAGAAATGTGACGATGACCTCCATCTTGCTGCCCTGTTTTTCCAAAAGACTTTCAAAGCCAAATCTTTTATGTTCCGCCGCATATGCTTCGAGATACTCCATTTTGTCGTTCAGGGAGATCTCCTCTTTCTCGATCTTTCCAAACTTTGACCGGATCGGATCGATCTTATTCTCCTGCTTTGCCATGACCGACTGAAAGATCGCGTTTAATTTTTTTAAAGTCATATCACCGATCAGCTCTGCCAGATCGACCGGTTCTTCGTATGCCGCCACCTCATCCGGGATCGTCGGCTTTTTAAACATCGTCCGTCCCGCATCCATCTGCCGGTCTTTTAATTCATAGGAAATGCATTTAAACATTTTGTATTCCAGAAGCTGCTGTACCAGTTCCGCACGCGGATCTTCCGGTTCCTCTTCTTCATCCGACGCCCGTTTCGGGAGCAGCATCCTGGATTTGATATCCAAAAGCGTCGCCGCCATGACTAAAAATTCACTCATAATATTGAGATCCCGCCGCTGCATTTCCCGCATATATTCCATGTACTGGTTTGTGATCTCAACGATCGGAATGTCATAAATATTTACTTTATTTTTTTCAAGCAGGTGCAAAAGCAGATCCAGTGGTCCCTCAAACACCTCAAGTTTTACAGATATTCCCATTTTTTCCTCCACAGACACTTTGTATATTTTAACTGTTCGAAAAAAAAATGGCAAGTTATTTTTCCGGCAGCACGCGGATAAACACCAGTTCTGCACGGTTAAAGATGCGGATATGAAATGTATGGGTGCCAAGTCCCCTTCCGATAATGACCTCTCTTTGGCCGAAGGAAAATCTCCCGGCATCATATTTCGGGAAAAGCACAAACTGCGGCGAGATCAGGCTGCCGATCCCCGGTATCCGCACCAGACCTCCGTGATTATGCCCGCACAGCGAAAGATCCGCTCCCCATGCCGCATACTTTGGACTGTGCGCCGGGTTATGGGCAAGCAGAATATTATAACTGTCTCCCGCTTTTCCAAGATGCTCCTCAAGAAAGGAGTCCGCTAACGGGACTTTTTTCCCCTTCGCGTAACACGCCATATCGATTTCCGCCCCGTAAATATTTATTTCATCCGCCCCGTGCCGGACAGTTTCGGATGCGTTGTTTAGGATATGCACCCCGAGTTTTTTTACTTTTTTTTCATACGCAAAAAAGTCCGGGCTATACGGAAGATTCTTTCTTGCCGGCTTGCTCTCATGGTTTCCATTGGAGAAATATACCGGTGCGACCGGCACCAGCCCCTCAAACGCGCGGTACGCAGTTTCGTAAGACGCCGGCTTTTTCCCGACGATCATATCGCCCGGTATCAGGATAAGATCCGGCTTTTTTTCTCTCACCGCCGAAAAAAGAGGCTCATTATCCTTTCCATACACATGCGCGTGCAGATCCGAGATCATAACGATCCGCAGTTCTTCCGTCACTTTTTTACTGTGAAGTTCATATTCCGTCACTTCAAATTTTTTCAGTTCCTGATACTGCCAGATCAGATAACACAAAAGCAGACACAGGATTATGATCATAAGCTTCATAAAAATCCCCTTTTTCTTTTCACTTCTTCCATCCTATCATGTTTTTTCCATGATTTACAGTAAAAAGTGAATATCTGACAGGCTGCCGTCTTAAAATGAACTAAAGCTTCACAGAAAAACCGCACCGAAAGGGAATTCTTATGAAATTGTTTTTGCCATTTCTCTTAAGCATATCACTGTTTTCCGGAAGTCTTTCTTCCGCCGCCCCGCCTCCGGCAGACACGGACACACTCGGTCTTTCTGCGCCCTCTGCCATTTTGATGGAAGCCTCGACCGGAACCATCCTCTACGAAAAGGACGCCAATACCAGTCTGCACCCGGCAAGCATCACCAAGATCATGACCATGATCTTAATCTTCGACGCGCTCTCCTCCGGCTCCATCCAGCCGGATGATACGGTGACGGTATCCGAACATGCCGCCAGTATGGGCGGATCTCAGGTCTTTTTAGAACCGGGGGAAACCCAGACCGTAGACACCATGCTCAAATGCATCAGCGTTGCAAGCGCAAACGATGCCTGCGTTGCCATGGCGGAACATATCGCAGGAAGCGAGGATGAATTTGTCGCCCGCATGAACGAACGCGCCAAGGGACTCGGGATGAACGACACCAATTTTATTAATTGCTGCGGTCTGGACACGGACGGACATATGACCACTGCGCATGATGTCGCTCTGATGTCAAGGGAACTCATCACAAAATACCCGCAGATCCACGATTACTGTACAATCTGGATGGATAATATCACACACGTGACCAGGCGCGGAAGTTCGGAATTTGGTCTTTCCAATACCAATAAGCTGATCCGCCAGTACGAATATGCCACCGGTTTAAAGACCGGTTCCACCGGACTTGCAAAATTCTGCGTTTCCGCAACCGCAAAAAAGGATGACATCGAACTGATTGCAGTCATCATGGCTGCCCCGGATCCGAAAGGACGTTTTGCAGATGCCACCGCTCTTTTAAATTACGGATTTTCCAAATGCCAGCTTTACACAGACCCGCAGGAAAAATCTCCGGAAGCACTGCCGGTAAAACGCGGTACCGAGCGTTCCGTCGCGCTCGTCTATGAGGGGCCGTTCCGGTATGTGGATACCACCGGCGCAGATCTTTCCGATATCACCAAGGAGATAAAACTTCCAGAAGAAGTCTCTGCCCCCATAAAAGCGGGTGACGTTGCCGGAAAAGCCATTTACAGACAAAACGGAACCGAGATCGGCTCTGTTCGGATCTTATACCGCGATTCTGTGAAAGAAGCAACGTTTTTGGACTATTTTTCCGAAGTTTTAGCGTTCTACCTTTAGGAAAAAGGACGGCTTTTTAAGAGCATACGCGCAACATCCAGTTTTCCCCACGCTTTTTTCTTCCCCTTAAGCGCCGTTGGCACCGCCGAATCGTGCAGGATCAGTTTGACTTCTGCCGGTCGGAGTCTGGGATGCGCGGATAAAAGCACTGCGATCGCGCCGGTGACAACCGGGGTTGCCATGGATGTTCCGCTCTTCATCTCATAAAGCTTTCCCCCTGCGGAGCAGCTGATGATATTGGTTCCCGGCGCGAGGATCTCCGGTTTTACAATACACTGATCCGTCGGTCCTCTCCCGCTGTAACCGGGCATCAGACCATGCTGTTTTGCCGGAAGCCCCTCATCATCCGAGCTTCCCACGGTAATGATCGTTTTTAAAATGCCCGGTATGGTGACACTGCCGGCATCCGGGCCGTTGTTGCCAGCCGCCGCGACCACCACGATCCCATGGTTCCATGCCCGCTCCATTGCCGCGATCAGCCGTTCCTTTTCTTCTTTTTTCGCGCTCGGAAGCATACCCACCGAGATATTTAAAATCCGGATGTTATAACGCTCCTTATTCTCGATCATCCATTCGGTCGCTTCCAGAACCTCTTTCGTATTTCCGTTTCCATAGCGGTCGAGCGCTTTTAACACGATAAGATTGCATCCCGGTGCAATTCCACGGTATCTCCCACGGCTTGCGCTCCCGTTTCCACCGATGATCCCGGAGACGTGCGTTCCATGCCCGTTATCGTCATAGGGGTATTGTTTCTGCTCGCAAAAATCGCGGAACACCAAAATTCTGTGATCAAAATCCTTGTGTTTTATAATTCCGGTATCCATGACCGCCACACCAACGCCGGAGCCGATATACCCGGCTCTGTGTGCAAAATCCGCATGGATTTCCCTCACTGTCCGATCCATCTTGTAGCCTTTCCCGTCACTGCCTTTACTTTTATTTTATGCGCATGGAAAAGATACCGTCACCAAACCCGGTAAAATCAAAAAAGGATGCCGCCTTTTATAAAGACAGCATCCCTTATTCTTTTTATTGATTAAGCGTTTGCACTCTTTCCTGCATCTGCCGGTACATCCTTGATAGAAAAGCTGATTCTTCCCATCTTGTCTTTTCCAAGGCAGATAACGGTAACTACATCGCCCAGTGTGAGGACATCTTCTACATGGTTGATTCTTTCTTTCGCAATCTTGGAAATATGAACCATACCTTCTTTTCCCGGCGCGAACTCCAGGAATGCGCCGAATTCTTTGATGCTTACGACTTTTCCGGTAAGGATCTGTCCTTCTTCAAAGTCTGTCGTGATGATCTTCACCATATCGATGGCTTCTTCGATCTTTGCCTTGTCCGTACCACAGATAGAAACAGCACCGTCATCATTGATATCGATCTTGACACCGGTACGGTCAATGATCTCGTTGATGGTCTTTCCTTTCTGTCCGACTACATCACCGATCTTGGACGGATCGATCACGATCTGCTCGATCTTCGGTGCGTACACGTTTACTTCTTTTCTCGGCTCTGCGATCGCCTTGGACATAACCTCATCCATGATGTAAAGTCTTGCCTCTCTGGTTCTGCGGATCGCTTCCTCTACGATCGGTCTGGTCAGTCCGTGGATCTTGATATCCATCTGGATCGCTGTGATACCGTCATGTGTTCCGGTTACCTTAAAGTCCATATCACCGAAGAAGTCTTCCAGTCCCTGGATATCGGTGAGTACCAGATAATCGTCATCGGTTTCTCCGGTCACAAGACCGCAGGAAATTCCGGCTACCATTTTCTTGATCGGTACACCGGCTGCCATCAGTGACATACAGGACGCACAGGTGGAAGCCATGGAAGTAGAACCGTTGGATTCGAAGGTCTCGGAAACCGCACGGATCGCATACGGGAACTCGTCCACACTCGGAAGTACCGGGATCAGCGCACGTTCTGCGAGCGCACCATGACCGATCTCACGTCTTCCCGGTCCTCTGGAAACCTTGGTCTCACCAACGGAATATGACGGGAAGTTGTACTGATGCATATAACGTTTCTCTGTGATATTTTCATCCAGTCCGTCGATTTTCTGTACTTCAGAAAGCGGAGCAAGCGTAACAACGTCACAGATCTGCGTCTGTCCGCGCTTGAACATTGCGGAACCGTGTACTCTCGGGATCAGATCCACTTCTGCGGACAGCGGGCGGATTTCATTGATCGCACGTCCATCCGGGCGTTTGTGATCCTTTAAGATCATCTTGCGCACGGTCTTTTTCTCATACTGATAGATTGCCTCGCCAAGGATCGCAAGCCACTCCTCGTTCTCCGCGAATGCCTCTTCCAGACGTTCTGTGATCTTATTGATATTTTCTTCTCTTACCTGTTTTTCATCGGTAAATACCGCTTCTTCCATCTCTTCCGGCGGAACCAGTTCCTTGATCACCGCGAACATTTCTTCCGGAATCGCGCAGGAAGTATATTCATGCTTCGGCTTTCCGACTTCCGCAACGATCTGGTTGATAAATGCGATCAGTGTCTGGTTTACTTCATGGCATTTGTAGATTGCCTCGATCATCTTATCTTCCGGGATCTCATTTGCTCCCGCCTCGATCATAATGACCTTCTGGGAAGTAGATGCAACGGTCAGTTTCAAATCGCCTTCATCCCACTGTTTCTGGGACGGATTTACGATAAATTCTCCATCGATCATACCCATCTGTGTCATTGCGCACGGACCGTCAAACGGGATATCGGAAATCGTCGTCGCGATCGCAGCGCCAAGCATGGCAACGATCTCCGGACGGCATTCCGGATCTACGGACATGACCATATTATTTAATGTGACATCATTGCGGTAATCCTTCGGGAAAAGCGGACGCATCGGACGGTCAATAACACGGGAAGTAAGCACTGCATTTTCGGATGCCTTTCCCTCTCTCTTATTGAATCCACCCGGGATCTTTCCAACTGCATACATTTTTTCTTCAAATTCCACGCTGAGCGGGAAAAAGTCGATTCCCTCTCTCGGTTTCTCCGATGCGGTAGCGGTAGATAACACTGTGGTATCACCATAGCGCATAAAAGCCGCTCCGTTCGCCTGTGCGCAGACCTTTCCGATCTCTACCGTAAGGGTTCTGCCTGCAAGTTCCATAGAAAAACTCTTAAACATATCTTTTCTCCTTTTCGCCTGTTCTGTCTGTTTTATTCTGACAGAAGTAACCGAAACTACTGAACAACCCATGACGTTCATACACTGTTCAGTGGTCTCGGAACTGTACTTCTGCCGTATATAATAAAGGATCTCTCCTATATTATCAAAACGAAAACAGGGCGGAAAAACTCCGCCCTATCTACCGGTCTATTATTTTCTCAGACCTAAACGTTCAATTAAAGAACGATATCTTTCAATATCGGTTTTCTTTAAGTATGCCAGTAAACCACGTCTCTGACCTACCATCTTTAAAAGACCTCTTCTGGAATGATGATCCTTCTGGTTCTCTTTTAAATGCTCGGTAAGCTCATTGATTCTGGCTGTTAAAAGCGCTACCTGTACTTCCGGTGATCCGGTATCTCCAGGTGTTCTTCCGTATTCAGCAATAATAGCCTGTTTCTTTTCTTTTGCTAACATGTGTTAGTCCTCCTTATGATTTGATCGCCCGTCTTACGCATGATACTCAGTAAAAGGTCGGAGTGTCCATCTACCGAATATGGGCTGTAAACTCATGCCAAATTATTGTAACATAGTTATATTTCGTTGTAAACAAAAATTTTATCGGATCCTAATTTAAAATGCGCACAACACACACCGGATTCCGGTAACTTGCATTAGAGATCTTGATTCCGGTCTTCGGTGAGCTGGCATGTACGACCTGACCGTTTCCGATATAGATACCGACATGATTGATGCCTCTGCCATTGCCGTAGAAGAAAAGATCTCCCGGCTGTGCCTCCGAAGCACTGATCTTCGTTCCGCATCCCGCCTGTGAAGCCGCATGGTGCGGAAGTGAGATTCCGTATTTCGCATAGACAGACAGAACAAAGCCCGAGCAGTCCGCTCCGTTTGTAAGGCTTGTCCCACCCCAGACATACGGATTACCGACAAACTGTGTCGCGTATGAAACCAGTGATACCCGGACATCGGAAACACCCTGTCCGTATTTTACCTCCGTCATGGTCATTGCTTTCTGCAATTCTGATGAAATAGATACATATTCTTTGCTGACGTATCCCTCATCTCCGTCCATGTCGACCTTTACCCAGTCCCCGAGATCTTCCAAGACCTCAAGTTCCTCCCCCATCGGCATCAGGGAAAGGATCGTACACTCGGTATTCGGCTGTTCTCTGACGTAAAGCGTCTCTGTTGTAACCGTTGCCACGGTGGACATGACCTCGGCCGCTCTCGCCTTTGCCGCGTCTCCGGTCATCAGGTATTCACCCTTGACATAACCGTTTACATCTCCGGACTGGATCTGATACCACTCGCCCTCAACCTGTAAGATCTCACATCCGGCGTCCTTTGGCATCTTTCCGACGATGTCGGAAGATTCATCCGCAGATGCTCTGACATTTAAGGTAGAGTCTACATTCGCGATACCAAGATTGGTATATCCACAGACCGGATCGGCCGCTGCCGCTGCCTCTGCCTGTTCTGCTGTATCCTCAGAAGCCTCCGCTGTCTGTGTCTGTTCCGCTTCATCCGTCACTGCATCTGCCGCATCCGTCTCTCCGCCTGCGGCTTCCGCCTGTGCCGCCATAGCCGGCAACGCACGCACATCTGCTGATGTAACCGTATCGATCCCGGACTTTGTGACGTTCACCTCATCCTCTTCCATATATGTCGAAAGCTGTGCGCAGATCCCGGCATTCAATCCTGTTACCGGTGCGGCTCCTGCCGACATGGTTCCAGACATAAAAAAAATGGAACCTGCACATCCGATTGCTATCACTCTTGCAAATCTTTTTTTCATGAATAAAAGCCTCCTGTAAAACATTACGCTATTTTCATTTTACTTTACTAATTTAAAAGTATAGCAATCTTTTTTAACACCGTCAACATATTTTTGTAACATTTATGTAACAATTATTCAGAAGCCGCCGAATCACCCAGAAACGACCGGCAGAAAGCAATGTCTTTTTCCATCTGCACTTTTAATTCCGAAACGTTCTGAAATTTCTGTTCCTCACGCACCCATTTGAGCAGGCTGACCTTTGCGTGTTTTCCATAAAGATCCCCATAAAAATCAAACAGGTTGGTCTCCACACCAACCGGATTGTCTCCGGCGATCGTTGGCTTGCATCCGATATTGGTGATCCCGTTGTACCGCTTTCCATCGATCTCAACCCGCGCGGCATATACGCCAAACGGCGGCAGCAGTTTTTCCTGCGGCGGCAGCAGATTGATCGTCGGAATCCCGATCGTTCTGCCGATCTGGTTTCCGTGTACGACCGTTCCCTGTACGAAATAGGCATATCCAAGCAAAAGCTCTGCCTTTTCCATATTTCCGGCGGCAATCTCTTCACGGATAAACGTACTGCTGATATCGCGCCCCTCATACTGCATCTTGTCCACGATCTGTGCCTCGTAATGATACTCCGGCGCATATTTTTGTAACATACGGTAATCTCCGCGCCGTTGGTATCCGAAGCTGCAGTCTGTACCGGCAACGATACAGCGGATCGAAAGCTGCTCCACAATTTTTTTTAGGAATTCTTCCGCCGGCATATGCATGATTTCTTCGGTAAACGGGCACTCGATCAGATAATCGATACCGATCTGCTCAAAGAGATGCATTTTTTCCTCGTTGGTCGTAAGCACCCGTGCCGCGTCCTGTTCCAAAGATTTTTTCGGCGGTACATCAAATGTAAAAATGACCGCCTTCATCCCTTCTTTTTTCTTTTGAAAGACATAATCCATGAGCAGTTCATGTCCACGGTGCAGTCCGTCAAATTTTCCAATGGACAGTACCGTCGGCTCTGCCACATGAAAATCAAGTCTGCCTTTTATGTACTCCATACTTCTGTCCTATTCCATAAAAATTTTCACCGGCTTTAAAGTAAGTCCGGCATCATCGATACGGTAAATTCCGATAAACGCTCCGTTCCAGTCGTATACCCGGACCGGTTCAGCGGAACCGTCTGCGCGGTAATCCGAAAAACACGAAAGCGCCATACGGTTTCCGTTGTAGAGCATTTTTTCATACTCCGGCTTTGCCGTGACTGCCGGATACTGCGCAAATATCGAATCTATCGGCCGGATTGCGGAATCTATCGTCCCGTCCTTTGCCATCTGCTCGATCTGCGAAAGCGTAAAGGACTGCTCCAGCGTAAAGTCCGCCACCCGCGTGCGCACCAGGGATTCCACACAGCCGCCACAGCCAAGTGCCTCTCCGATATCCTCACACAGTGTCCTTATATAAGTTCCCCGTGCGCAGGAAACCCGAAAGCTCACTCTCGGCAGCGCGATCTCTTTTATCGTAATCTCATAGATCATCCGCTTTCTCGGCTTGCGCTCCACCGTAACGCCTGCTCTTGCCAGATCACACAGTTTTTTTCCGTCCACTTTCAATGCCGAATACATGGGCGGAATCTGTTCGATCTCACCGACAAAACGCTGCATGACCGTGCGCACTTCCTGCTCTGTCACAGTCACGTCCTTTTCTTCAAGCACAGTTCCCGAAATATCCAGTGTATCTGTTTTCTTTCCAAGCAGCAATACCGCCTCATATTCCTTGTCCTTGTCGGTCAAAAGCTCGCAGACTTTTGTCGCCTTGCCAAGGCACACCGGCAGGACTCCGGTTGCGTCCGGATCTAAGGTTCCGGTATGTCCGATCTTTTTCTGACCGAGGATACCTCTTAATTTTGCAACTACATCAAAGGAAGTAAAACCCTTTTCCTTCCTCACATTTATGATTCCATTTTTCATGATCCAAGTTCCAGTTGTTGTTCTATTTCCGCAAGAAGAATGTCACGGATCTCCGAAATCGAGCCGTACATGGTGACTCCCGCCGCGCGTATATGTCCGCCGCCGCCGAATTTCATCGCGATCTTCGCAACATCGACCTCACTTTGGGAACGCATGCTGACTTTATAGCCGTGTTCTTCTGTCTCGTACAGAAAAACAGCGACCTCCACATCCTTTGTCACGCGGAGCTGATTTACAATGCCGTCCAAATGCTTTGGCAGCACATCAAATGCTTTCATATCCGCATCCGTCACCGCAGTAAAGATCACTTTCCCATCCAGATGCAGCGTACTGTCCATCAGGGCTTTTCCCATGATCCGGTTCTGATTGTAGGTCTTCTCATAAAAAGTCTTATCTACAATAGAGGTAAAATCAATTCCCATTTCCATGAGCTTTCCGGCGATCGCCATTGTTTTCGCGGATGTGCAGGAATACTGGAATACTCCGGTATCATGCACGATCCCGACATAAATGCACTCTGCGATCTCTTTTGTGATCTTTTCTTCCTCGATCAGTTCAAAGACCAGTTCGCTGGCGGAACTCGCTTTCGGGAAAATATAATTTTCATCCGCAAATCCCGTATTGCTCACATGATGGTCGATACATACGGTCTTTTTTGCCTCTTCAAAATATACCGCAGCATCTCCGAGTCTTGCAGTATCTCCACAATCCAGCATGATAAAAAGATCATACGCCGGCATCTGCGGATATTCACTTTTGATTTTTTCGGAATTTTTTAAAAATTTGAAAATATTCGGAATCGGCTGTAAATACAGATCCACCTGTATCTGTGGAGCGTATGTTTTAATATAATTATAAACAGCCAGGCAGGAGCCTACGCAGTCTCCATCCGGTCTTACATGACCGGCGATCGCTACGGTTCCCACCCCTTCTAACTGGGATTTTAAATTCTCCATCAGCTTCCCTCTTATTCTTCTCTGCTCTTTGCTTTGCTCTCGTCCTGTTCGCATACATCATCGATCATTTTGGACATATTGACACCATATTCGATCGACTGATCCATAATAAAGCGGATCTGCGGTGTATTTCGCAGATTAACGCTCTTCGCCAGTTCCCGGCGGATATATCCTTCCGCGCTGGTAAGCCCGGCAAGCGTATCCTTCTGGGATTTTTCATCCCCGAGGACACTGATGTATGCTTTTGCGCTCTTTAGATCCGGCGCAACTTCAACCGCGACAACGCTGGTCATCGGGTTGATACGCGGATCCTTGATCTCGCTGCGGATAATGTTGGACAGTTCACGATGCACTTCCTCATTGATCCGCATATTTTTCATACTGTTCTTGCGCATGGTTTCTCCTTTTTTTACTCAAATCTATCTCGGAACTTCGACCATCTTATATGCTTCTACCAGATCCAGTTCCTGAATTTCATTAAATCCTTCAAATACCAGACCACATTCATAGCCTGCTTTTACTTCCTTCACATCATCTTTAAAACGCTTTAAGGATGCGAGATCACCTTCAAAGATCTGCTCGCCCTCTCTGCTGATACGCACTTTGCAGCCACGTTCAAACTGGCCGTCCAGCACATAGGAACCAGCGATCGTTCCGACACCGGAAGCCTTAAACAGCTGACGGATCTCGGCATGACCGATCACTTTTTCCTCAAAGATCGGATCTAACATACCCTTCATTGCTGCCGCAACGTCTTCGATCGCGTTGTAGATAACCTTATACAGTCTTACATCAACGCCCTCACGGTCTGCGGTTGCCTTCGCCTGCGGATCCGGTCTGACATTGAAACCAATGATGATCGCGTTAGACGCAGACGCCAGGATGACATCCGACTCGTTGATCGCGCCGACACCACCATGGATGATCTTTACAACAACTTCCTCGTTGGAAAGTTTGACAAGACTCTGTTTTACTGCTTCCACAGAACCCTGTACATCCGCTTTTACGATGATATCCAGCTCTTTGACATTACCGGACTGGATCTGTGAGAACAGATCATCCAGCGACATTCTGGAGCGTGTCTCTTCCAACAGTTTTTCTCTGTCCTGAGATACATAGGTCTCTGCAAAGCTTCTCGCGTCTTTTTCGTTGTCCATTGCGATGAATGTTTCACCCGCAGCCGGAACATTGTTTAAACCGATGATCTCTACCGGCGTGGAAGGTCCTGCCTCTTTTACGCGTCTTCCCTTGTCATCTACCATGGCACGCACTTTACCGTACGCGCTTCCGCATGCGATCGGTTCGCCGACTTTCAACGTACCTTTCTGTACCAGTACGGTTGCTACCGCACCTCTTCCTTTATCCAGTTTCGCCTCGATCACAACACCTCTTGCCTTACGCTTCGGATTTGCCTTTAACTCGCATACCTCAGCGGTAAGAAGGATCATCTCAAGCAGCTGGTCGATTCCTTCTCCGGTGCGTGCGGATACCGGAACAAAGATCGTGCTTCCGCCCCAGTCTTCCGGGATCAGTTCGTATTCTGAAAGCTCCTGTTTTACACGCTCGATATTTGCGCTCGGCTTATCGATCTTGTTGATCGCAACAATGATCTCGATTCCCGCTGCTTTCGCATGGTTGATCGCTTCGATGGTCTGCGGCATAACACCGTCATCCGCAGCGACAACAAGGATTGCGATATCTGTGGAATTCGCGCCACGCATACGCATTGCGGTAAATGCCTCATGTCCCGGTGTATCCAGGAATGTGATCGTCTGTCCGTTGCAGCTTACCACAGACGCACCGATGTGCTGTGTGATACCGCCTGCCTCACGGTCTGTCACTTTGGTTGAACGGATCGCGTCAAGAAGGGATGTTTTACCATGATCAACGTGTCCCATAACACATACAACAGGTGGACGCGGAACCATTTTGCTCTCATCCTCTTCGTCCTCTTTTAAGAGTTCTGCGATCACATCGATCTTTTCTTCCGGTTCGCAGATGCAGTTGAATTCAAGCGCGATCTCTTCCGCTGTCTCATAATCCACATCCTGGTTTACCGTAACCATCTGTCCTTTTAAGAACAGCTTCTTCACGATCACGGATGCCTGCACTTTCATCTTATCCGCAAGCTCTTTGATGGTCAGATGTTCCGGAAGTGTGATCGTTTTGATCTCCTCCTCTGCCGCTTTCTGCTGCGGTGTCTGCGGCTGCTGGTTTCTCTTCTTGTGGCCGCTGTGCTTCTCCAGGTTTACATAATTTTCCTGTCTCTTACCAAGCTTATCATGTTCCTGTTTCTTTGCATTTCCTCTGCGGTTGGTATCACGGCTCTCCTTGCGAAGTTCTTCCGGTGCTGCCTTCACCGCGTCTTTATTGAATTTTGAAATCTCCTGCTCTAATTTTCCACGGTATTCGCCTCTCTGACGATCCTGGCCGTTTCTGCGGTTTCCGTTGCCGCCACGGTCATTTGCGCCACCCGGACGATTGTTGGAATACGGTCTTGCGCCACCACGGTTTCCGTTATCCGGACGTCCATTTCTGTCTCCGCGTCCACCCTGCTGACGGTCTCCGTAATTTCTCTGTTCGCCGTTACGGCCACCCTGCGGGCGGTTATTGTTGTAGCGTCCGCCACGGTTTCCATCCTGGCGTGTATTGTTGTCGCGTGTATTATTATCACGCGTATTCTCGCGAACATTTTCTGCAGGTCTTGCGTTTTCATTTTTTACTGTTTCCCCGGCCGGAGCACCCTGCGGCTTTCCGTTCTGCTGCGGTCTTGCTGCCGCATTCGGATTCTGCGGACGTCCGTTTCCGTTTCGCTGCATACCGGTTCCCTGTGTGCGGTAACCCTGCTGTCTTCTGGTTCCCATCTGCTTGCTGTTCTGCGGGTTAAACACAGCTGAAATGCTCGCTTTCTTCTTTGGACGCTCATTTGCCTTTGCTTCTGTCTTCGCTTCCGTCTTTCCCTCTGTTTTTGTTTCTGCAGGCACTGCCTGTTTCTTTTCTTCTGTTTTTTCGTTCATATCCTGTATAGTTTTTCCTTTATTTTTAAATTTATTCCGAACAATCTGCTGTGCCACTTCATCAATACTGCTGCTGTGGCTGCTGACTGCATGTTCCGTACCGCTCAACGCATCTATAATTTCCTGGGATTTCAAGTTCAATTCTTTTGCCAATTCATGTACTCTCAATATTAACTCTACCTCCATATTCAGTTGTTAGTTTATATCCAGCTGCTTTTGCAATGTATCTGCAATTCCTTCATTTGTCACCGCCAGGGAAGCACGAAACTCCTTTCCTATGTGATGTCCAAGTTCCTCTTTCGTTCCATACACCGCAAACGGGATCTGACGGAATTCACACATGTTCTCGAATTTCTTTTTGGTATTATCCGACGCGTCCTGTGCCACAATGACTAACGCGGCTTTGCCACTCTTTATCGCGTTTTCCGTACAGAACTCTCCGCTTTGCACACTGCCTGCCTTTTCGGCAATGCCAAGCATCGACAACACTCTATCTGGTTTCAATGCGTTCCATCTCCTCCTGCAGTTTTTCGTAAATTTCTTCCGGGATCGCTGTTTTTAAGGAACGTTCCAGCCCTTTGCTCTTTTTTGCTTTTTTAAAGCATTCCGCCGATCTGCAAAGATAAGCCCCTCTTCCGTTTTTCTTTCCGGTTTCATCTAATACGATCTCATTTTCTGCGATTTTCAAGACACGGATCAGCTCCCGTTTCTCTTTCATTTCACCGCAGCCGACACACTGGCGCATCGGTATCTTTTTATTCGTCATAGCTTTCTTCTTCGCCTGCATATTCTCCATCTTCGTAGCCTTCGCCGTCATAATCCTCTTCATAGTCCTCGTCTTCATAGTCGTTGACATAGTCCATGAAATCTCCGGATTCTCTTGCCTGTGTCTCACTCTTGATATCGATCTTGAATCCGGTAAGTCTTGCCGCAAGTCTAGCGTTCTGACCTTCTTTTCCGATCGCAAGTGATAACTGGTAATCCGGTACGACAACCTTGGCTGTCTTTTCTTCATCATCCGCAATAACGGAGATAACTTTTGCAGGGCTTAACGCGTTTTCAATAAGCATTGCCGGATTTTCGTTCCAGTTGATGATATCGATCTTTTCTCCGCGCAGCTCGTTTACGATCGCATTGACACGCGCTCCGTTCATACCGACGCATGCTCCGACCGGATCTACATCCGGATCATTGGACCATACCGCGATCTTGGTTCTGCTTCCGGCTTCTCTCGCGATACTCTTGATCTCAACAATGCCGTCCTTTACTTCTGTAACTTCGGACTCAAACAGACGTTTTACCAATTCCGGATGTGTTCTGGAAACCAGGATCTTCGGCCCCTTCGGTGTTGCCTTTACTTCAAGGATATATACCTTGATACGTTCTGTCGGCTGGAATACCTCACCTTTTACCTGCTCATTCTCTGTCAGGATCGCATCCACTTTTCCGAGGTTGATACTTACGTTCTTGCCGACATAGCGCTGTACGATTCCGGTCACTACGTCTTTTTCCATACTGTAATACTGGCTGTAAAGCACTTTTCTTTCTTCCTCGCGGATCTTCTGTAAGATGACATTCTTTGCGTTCTGTGTCGCGATACGGCCAAATTCCTTGGATTTTACTTCCACATTTACGATATCGCCCAGTTCATACTTGGAATCTTCCATACGCGCATTCGCAAGGCTGATCTCCGTACAAGGATCCTCTACCTGTTCTACCACGGTTTTTTCCTGAAATACATGATATTCACAGGTTTCCGGATTCATGTTCACCTTGACATTGTCTGATTTTCCAAAATGATTCTTGCAGGCGGTGATCAGAGAATTCTCGATTGCCTCAAGCAGGGTATCCTTCGAAATGTTTTTTTCCTTCTCCAATATATTTAACGCCTCTAATAACTCATTGTTACTGCTCATTTTCTTTATCCTCCTAAATATTCTTTGTTATTGTACGCTAAAAATCAAATGCCAGTCGGATCAGCGCCATGTCGGATTTCGCAAATTTCATCTCTGCGCCGTCGTCTTTTGTGATCGTAACAGAATCCGAATCATACGCAGTCAGCACCCCGTAAAATTCCTTCTCGTGCTCGATTGCCCGGTAAGTACGGATCTCCAGTCGTTTTCCCATACTTCTCGCATAATCTTTTTCTTTTTTGAGCGGTCTTCCAAGTCCCGGTGAGCTCACCTCAAAAACATAAGAGCCTTCAATATAGTCTTTTTCATCTAAAAGTTCATTCATCCGGCGGCTGACGTCCTCGCAGTCATTTACCGTGATTCCGCCCTCTTTGTCAATGTATGCCCGAAGATACCAGGTACCGCCTTCTTTTACATACTCAACATCCACAAGTTCAAACTGTAATTCTTCCAGGATCGGCAGGATCAGTTCTTCTGTCTTTTGTTCATAGATCTCTCGCTGTGTCATCTCTTTCACCATCCTTTTCTTATGAAGTCTTCTTTTGGTCTAACTGTACCTAAACGTGAATTGAGAGTGGACGAAACGCCCACTCTCAAAGTAATCATCATCATGCTATCGTATTTACTATAACACTTTCATTTTTAAGATGCAACCTTAATTTATAAAACCGGTTCTATCTTTTTATGAAAGAAAAAAGTACTGTAAAACTTACAGTACTTTCTCGGGTTGGGCTGTTAAAACAGTCAGCAGTTCGTACGGGAATCGAACCCGTGATTCCGCCGTGAGAGGGCGGCGTCTTAACCTCTTGACCAACGAACCGTGTATTACTATATCATACGATTTTTAATATTGCAATACCTTTTTTGAATTTTTTTTAATTTTTTTCAAAAAACTTTTTCTTTCCAGGTTTTATGCTAAAATAAAGTCAGTTGTAAACAGCTAATCCAAATCACAGAAAGGATATTTTTTATGGATAAACGTATTGTTGACCTGCACGTCCATTCCACGGAATCGGACGGCACCTTTACACCGGAGGAACTTGTCACGGAAGCACTGCATGCCGGTCTTTGCGCTTTTGCCCTGACGGATCATGACACAATAGGCGGGATTGCCGCTGCAAAAGCCGCTGCCCGTGAAACCGGTCTTACCGTTATTCCCGGCATAGAGCTCTCCTGCTACAATGATGACCACGAAGTTCACATGGTCGGTCTTTTTATAGACGAAACAAACGCAGCGTTTAAAGAATCTTTAAAAAGCGTACAGGATTCCCGCGAAGAACGAAACAAAAAAATGATCGACCGCCTGCGGGAGGAAGCCGGGTTTGATATTTCCGTAGAAGCGCTCCGCGCCTATTTCCCGGACGCTGTCCTGACCCGTGCGCATATTGCCCGCTATCTTTACGAAAAGGGCTGTATCCAGAACTTAAACGTTGCCTTTCAAAAATATATCGGCGATCACTGCCCTTACTATGTTCCACGGGAAAAAATGACACCCGTTCAGGCGATCGATCTGATCCACGCTGCCGGAGGGCTCGCCATCCTCGCCCATCCGCTGCTCTACCATTTGAGTGACGCCCGCTTAAAACAGCTTATGACTGACTTAAAAGCCCACGGGCTCGACGGCGTTGAGGCGATCTATTCTACTTACACCGCCGGCGAAGAACGACAGATGAAAGAACTTGCCGCCGAACTGGATCTTGCCGTCTCCGGCGGTTCTGATTTTCATGGCGCAAACAAACCAAAGATCCATCTCGGAACAGGAAAAGGCAGTCTTTTCGTTCCGTATGCGGTGTTCGAGCATCTGAAAAGCCTGAAAGAAGCGCATCCCAATTAATGTAATTTTGTTACTGTCATAAAAAAGACACGCCGGATCATCCTCTGACGTGTCTCTTTTTTAATCAACCGGTTCTGCCGGGATAAATACCCGTTCCATATATTCTTTCGGTGCCTTTGGCACTTCCGCGACTGCTTCTTTGCAGAACTGTTCCTGCGAATTCACAAGCATTTTTCCGCGCTTGTCGATCTTTTCGTAGGTGCCGTCTTCCTGCAGCACATTTGCCTTGGTGTTATCCGCAAGCTCTACTTTTAAAATGTGCATGACTTTCTTTTTCAAGTTCTCGTTTTCCACTGGGAAAATGATCTCCACACGACGATCCAGATTTCTTGGCATCCAGTCTGCGCTGCCCATATAGATCTCTTCCTGCCCGTCATTATAAAAATAGAAAATACGGCTGTGCTCGAGGAAATTTCCAACGATGGAACGCACTCTGATGTTCTCGCTGACTTTCGGGATCCCCACACGCAGACAGCAGATACCGCGCACGATCAGGTCTATGGAAACGCCTGCCGCCGATGCCTCATACAATGCCGCAATGATCTCCTGGTCGCAGAGAGAATTCATTTTTGCGACAATGCGCGCTTTCTTTCCCGCCCTGGCGTTTTTGGTCTCACGCTGGATCAGCTTGATAAACTTTTTACGCAGCCAGATCGGCGCAACGACAAGCTTATTCCAGCTGAGCGGTTCCGAATAACCGGAAAGCATATTAAACACCGCTGTGGCATCCTCTCCGATCGCCTCCGAGCATGTGAACATTCCGCAGTCCGTATAAAGCTTTGCGGTTGAGTCATTATAGTTTCCGGTTCCGAGATGTACATATCTGCGGATGCCGTCTTCCTCCCGGCGCACCACAAGCGCGATCTTGCTGTGTGTTTTTAGGCCCACCAGACCGTAAATAACATGGCATCCTGCCTTTTCAAGCATCTTTGCCCATACAATATTATTTTCCTCGTCAAAACGCGCTTTTAACTCCACCAGTACCGACACCTGTTTTCCGTTCTCCGCCGCCTGTGCCAGTGACGCGATGATCGGCGAATTTCCGCTTACACGGTAAAGTGTCTGCTTGATCGCGAGTACATCCGGATCCACTGCTGCCTGACGGATGAAATCCACCACCGGATCAAAGGTCTGATACGGGTGATGCAGCAAAATATCGCCTTTCCTGATCTCATCAAAGATATTCTGTCCCGGCTCGATCTGCGGGACACGCTGCGGCGTATAGGGCGCATAGCGAAGCTCCTCTTTATCTTTTAATCCGTATAATTTCATCAGAAATGTAAAATCAAGCGGTCCGTTGATCTTATAGATATCATCATCCGATGCGATATGCAGCTCTTCTTTTAAAAAGTTCAAAAGCTTCTTATCAATCTTCGATTCTACTTCCAGACGGATCACTTCACCCCACTGGCGCATTTTAAGCTGTTTCTGGATCTCCTTTAACAGATCGGATGCCTCATCCTCATCAATGCTCAGATCCGCATTCCGCATGATACGGTACGGATATGCACAGATCACATTGTAATTCAAAAACAGTTTTGCGATGTTCCGCTCGATGATCTGCTCTAACAGAATATAGGTCGTATCTTCTTCTTTCTCGGAAGGGATCTCTACCAGACGCGGCAGCACGGACGGCACCTGAACCGTAGCGAATTCAGCGTCATGCTTTGCCATACGTTTATCCGTATTTTCTTTTTTCATCAAAAGCGCAACAATATTGAGCGTCTTGTTCCGGATCAGCGGAAACGGTCTTGACGCATCTACCGCCATTGGAGTGAGCACCGGGTAAACGTTCTCTTTGAAATATTTATCGACATAAGCCGCCTGTTCACTGCTTAATTTCTCGAACTCATCAATGACGATGATCCCGTTTGCTTTCATGAGCGGAACTAAAGACCGGTTATAGGTCGTATACTGTGTCTCCACCAGCTCCCTGGTTGCCGTATTGATGGCGGAAAGCTGTTCTTTCGCTGTCATTCCCGCTATGTCTTTCTTTTTATAGCCGGCATGCACCATATCCTTTAACGATGCGACACGCACCATAAAAAATTCATCCAGGTTCGATGATGTGATACTTACGAATTTCAGCCGTTCTAACAACGGGATCGTCTTATCCCTCGCCTCATTTAAAACCCGCTCATCAAATTTGATCCAGCTCAGTTCCCGGTTTTCAAAATATTCCGGCTTAAAATACTCTTTTGCTGTTTCCATATTCCCGCCTCCTCTGTCATGTATGCTTTTCTTTTATAACCGGTTTCACACTGAAGATACGTTCGAAATCTCCCGACTTTGCGGCAAACAGTCCCTTTTCCAGGACGATGTCATCCATCGACTCGATCGTGATCACTAACTGCTTTCCGCGCAGCGAAGCCTTGACATTTTTAAATTTCTGTTTATGGCTGCGATCCATTGCGTTTGATACTTTTAATATTGCCGCCAGTTTCGCCACGACCATGTAGCTCTCCTGGTCTAACTTATCCGCAAGAACTTCGTAATCATCAAGCGGATAGGTATTGTATTTTACCGTACACGCGACGATCTCCCTCTCCAGATGGGAAAGCCCTATGATCTCGGATGCCATGATAATGCTGTATGCACATTCCGGTCCATTTACCAGGCTCACATATTTTCCGCAGTCATGCAGGATCGCAGCGACCTGGAGCAGCAGGCGCTCTCTTTTCCCCATGCCATGCACACGCTTCATGCTGTCAAAAACAAGCGTCGCCATCTCGGTCAGTGCGTCGATATGCGGCGTATAGCCATGATAGCGCTGTGCCATATATTTTGATGCGGAAATGACATCCTCGTCAAAATCATGCTCCACCCTGATCATATTATGTTCTAACGCGTAGTCACACGCGATACCGTCATTGATATCGGAACCCGGTACCCAGATGGAATCCGCGTCCAGTTCTTCCGCGATCCGCTTATAAAGCACGATCGAAGGGAGAAGAAGCGGGTCGGTCGCATTGGAAAGGCTCAGCTCCTCCGCGATCTTTCCAAGGCTGTTGCGGTTCATTTTATTTAAGTATTTTACGAATTTCCCCGCGTCTACGGTCGTGCGGTCCAGATTCTTTTCGAGCTTGCGCACGATCTCCGTACTGTAATC
This sequence comes from Roseburia yibonii, assembly GCF_014297335.1. Lineage (NCBI taxonomy): Bacteria > Bacillati > Bacillota > Clostridia > Lachnospirales > Lachnospiraceae > Roseburia > Roseburia yibonii. Next base: position 159,394 of record NZ_JACOQH010000002.1, on the reverse strand, counting down.
TCCCATCATGATCAGGTACTGCAGCCGGTTGTCTTTCAGATAAATATCTTTGAAACGCTCCAGTTCCTTATCTACCAGTTCTTTGATCAGATCATCATAATATATGACAGCGTTTCCGATCTCGGAAAGTTTTTCATAGATACGCATGGTTCCAAGTAAAAGGTGCTGCGTCGTGATCGCCTTTCCTTTCTGGAACAGCGTGATCTGCAGACTTCCGCCCCCGACATCGACAACCGCCGCGCCCTTTTCGATCATCTTGTTAAATTCCGGACGTGCCGCAACGGATTTATAGCTGATAAACCGATGCTCCGAGTTACTCAACACCTCGACATCAAGTTTGGTGCGGAGCTTGATCTGATCCAGAATGAACAGTTCATTTTTCGCGTCACGGATCGCCGCGCTCGCGCACACTTTGTACGCATCCACCTTGTACCCCGCCATGATCTTGGTATATTCGGACAGCACGCTGCACAGTTCCTCTGCCAGTTCATATCCGATATATCCCTTCGCGTAAGCATCCTTTCCAAGCTCTACCCTCTTGCGGATATAATCGACCTCACGTATCTTTCGTTTGGCTGAGAGTTCAAATATCTTCATGCTGATCTCATAAGATCCGATATAGATTGCTGCAAATGTCGTAATATTCATACTTCCATCCTCTCTGCACTGCCCCCACTTTAAGCGTCCGCTCCCTGCTGTCCGAGCAGATAGTTGATGAACTGCTGCGCCGTCCGGCCGGAAAGTCCGCCATGGGAAAGCTCCCACTTGTTTGCTTCCGCAAGCAGTTCTTCCTCGCTCATCGTTACATGCTGTTTCTCTGCCAGTACTTTTACGATATTTTTAAATTCCTTCGGTGTCGGTGCCCCGAAATAAATCGACACACCAAACCGTGCCACAAGGGAAAGTTTTTCCTGCACGGTATCGTTATTGTGCAGATCGTCCTCCTGCTGTGTACGGTCACTGAATGTCTCTCTGACTAAATGTCTGCGGTTCGATGTCGCATAGATCAGTACATTATCCGGCTTTTTCTCCAGTCCGCCCTCGATCACCGCCTTCAGATACTTATATTCTATCTCAAATTCCTCGAAAGAGAGATCATCCATATAAATGATAAATTTATAATTCCGGTTTTTGATCTGTGCGATCACCGCGTTCAGATCCTGGAACTGATGCTTGTATACTTCGATCATCCGAAGTCCATCATCATAATATTCATTGATGATCGCCTTGATACTGGAAGATTTTCCGGTTCCGGCATCTCCGAATAACAGACAGTTGTTTGCCGATCTTCCCTTTACAAACGCCTCGGTATTATCGATCAGTTTTTTCTTCGCGGATTCATAACCGACAAGGTCATCCAATTTGACATGCGCGATACGGCTGATCGGCGCAATAACGGCATTTCCCTTTTCATCGTGTTCGATCCGGAATGCCTTGTGCAGTCCCAAGGTTCCAACCCCGAAGTCCTTATAAAACTCTGCCACATAAGAAAGGAACTGCTGCACATCCTCTGCCTGTTCCAACTGTCTGCTCAGAGAAACAATGCGGTCGCGGATTCTCTTATTTAAGATCTTTCCGTTATCCGCCGTGCTGACATAGTTCTTTAACACCGCAATGTCATCCAGTTCCAGCTCCTCTTTTAAGATATCGAGATCAAAATCGAAAAAGCCTTTAAAGATTGAAAAATCATGCAGTGCGATCTCCTCCAGGCTTCCGCCGATCTTTCCCCGCTTTTCACTGGCTGTACTGTAAGCATTCTCATTGTTGATCAAAAGAAACGTCAGGAAATTGTGCCAGAGGTTTCCCTCAAACCCGTGGCTTCCCGCAAGCTCCAGCAGATCATGAAAGCATTCATAAAATAAAGCTCTGATGTCCTCTTTGTTGTAGTAATCGTTTTTATAATTTTCCAGGATCCATGTGAAATTATAAAACAGCCTCCCGTTCTTAAAATCTTTATAAATAATCAGTTCTTTTGCACTTTTCATTTCTGCTGCCTTTCTTTCCTGTTTGTTAGTAATTTCCGAGTATTTTTAACTTCACCGTCTCTTCTTTCAATCCGCGGAGCGCGTTTTTTACCGCACAGTCCTCAAGGTTTCCGACAAAGTCTATGAAGAAACGATACTCCCAGTTTCTGTCCTGGATCGGGCGTGATTCAATGTGATCCATGTTCAGATTATTATAGATAAAATGGGAAAGCGCATGGTACAACGATCCGCTTTCATGCGGGATCTCAAAACAGATACTGATCTTTTTGGCGTCCCGCACATACATCTTTTTGCTGGACACAATGATAAAACGTGTACTGTTGTTTGGATTGTCCTGCACACTTTCTTTTAACAGCTTCAGTCCGTAAATATCCGCCGTCAGCCGGCTCGCGATTGCCGCCTGGTTCTTCTTCGCATCCTCTTTGATCTTCTTTGCCGCCATTGCGGTATTCTTGGTGCTGATGCTCTCCCATCCGCGATGCGCTTCCAGAAATCCGGCGCACTGCATCAGTCCCTGCGGATGCGAATACACCTGGGTAATATCTGAAAGCTGTGCGTCTTTTGTACCGAGCAGGCAGTGATCGATCTTTATGATCTGCTCACCGACGATGCAGTTGTCATACTCCATCAAAAGATCATAATTCTGGGACACAATGCCAGCAGACGAATTTTCAAGCGGAAGTACCGCATAGTCGGCTTCTCCGTTTTTGATCGCCTCCATCGCGTCACGCCAGCTCTCGACATGGAAATTCTCGGTATCGTTTCCGAAAAAGGTTTCCATGGCTACCTGCGCATACGCGCCCTCCACGCCCTGAAAAACGATCTTTTTATGTTCTACCGGAAGACTCTCCACCGGTACAAAATCCATTTCGTCCGTGATCCCATGCTCACGCAGCATCTGGTACTGCCGCTTTCTGCTCATTGCCATGATCTGTTCAAACAGTTCCGTAACTCCACATCTCGTAAAATCTGTCGAGGCAAGTCCGGCGATCTTTTCCAGTTTGCTTTTTTCCCGCTCTTTATCCAAAACTTTTTTTCCGGTGCCGATCTTGTATTCCGCCACCTGTTCCGCCAGCTTCATTCTCTTCTCATATAATGCCACAATGTCAGCATCCACGGAATCGATCTCCTTACGGATATCCACTAATTCTCGCATAATCTTTCTCACCTTTATCCTGTTTTAATTTTATATTAAAAGTCCTGTTCTTATTTGTCAATGAACAAAAATGCCTCTCTAGGAAAAGTCAAAGAGTGACAGCTGGTTGGATTCCGGCAGCCCCTCGAGCAGCCCGAGATCCGACATCAGTTCGATCGCTGTTTTCGTTGCTTTCGTCCGCTGTCTGAAATCGTCTTTGGAAAGGAATTTTCCATCTTTTGCCGCCTCTACGACCTGTTCTGCCGCCTTGCCTCCGAGACCTTCAATCGTATTCAGTGCCGGCATCAGTTTTCCGTCAATGATCTGGAAATACCGGTCACTCGCCCGGTAAATATCCACGGGCATAAATTCATAACCGCGCGCATACATTTCCTGAACGATACGCATGTCGCGGTAAACATCCTGCTCCTTTTTGGAGAGCTGGTCTTTCCGCTTTTCGTAATCATGCATAAAGTAATTTAATTTGTCCTTGCCCTGGCACATCAGTTCATAGTTGAATCCAGTCGCGCGGATCGAAAAATATGCCGCATAGTAGGCAAGCGGATAGAATACCTTGCAGTAGGCGATACGCCACGCCATCATAACATACGCAGCCGCATGCGCCTTCGGGAACATGTACTTGATCTTCTTACACGACCAGATATACCAGTCCGGCACACCGTGCTCGAGCATTAACTTCTCCCACTCCGGCTTTAAGCCCTTTCCTTTTCGCACGGACTCCATGATCGTAAACGCGGTCTCACTTTCGAGTCCCATACTGATCAGATAGATCATGATATCGTCACGGGTACAGATCGCCGTGGAAATCGTTGCCGTTCCCTCTTTGATCAGGGTCTCCGCATTTCCTAGCCACACGTCCGTACCATGGGAAAGCCCGGATATCCGCACAAGATCCGAAAATTCCGTCGGCTGTGTGGCGAGAAGCATTCCCATCGCGAAATCCGTACCAAACTCCGGTATTCCGAGCGCTCCAAGCTGACAGCCGTTGATATCGTCCGGTGTCACCTGAATGGCGTCCGTATTCTGAAACAGCGACATGACCGCCTTGTCATCAAGCGGGATCGTTCTGGCATTTAATCCGGTCAGATCCTCCAACATACGGATCATCGTCGGATCGTCGTGCCCGAGGATATCAAGCTTTAACAGGTTGTGGTCAATGGAATGGTATTCAAAATGGGTCGTGATCGTATCGGTCGTCATATCATTGGCCGGATGCTGGATCGGTGTGAAGGAATAGATCTCTTCTCCGACCGGAAGCACTACAATACCACCCGGATGCTGTCCGGTCGTCCGGCGGATCCCGACGCACCCCTGCACGATACGGTCGATCTCACAGTTTCTCTTGTGAACCCCACGTTCCTCATAATAATTTTTAACGTATCCGAACGCGGTCTTGTCCGCAAGTGTACCGATCGTTCCCGCACGGAACGTCTGACCGGCTCCGAAAATAACTTCGGTGTATTTATGTGCCTTACTCTGGTAATCCCCGGAAAAGTTCAGATCGATATCCGGCTCTTTGTTTCCCTTAAATCCAAGGAATGTCTCAAACGGAATATCAAATCCATCCTTTTTTAACAACTTGCCGCATTTCGGGCAGATCTTGTCCGGCATATCACAGCCCGCGCGCCCGGTATAGGCCTTTACATCTTCCGAATCAAAATCGGAGTAATGACAATTCTCACAGTAATAATGCGCATGCAGCGGATTTACTTCCGTGATACCGGACATGGTCGCTACGAACGAGGATCCTACCGATCCACGGGAACCTACCAGGTATCCGTCCTCATTGGACTTCCACACCAGTTTCTGGGCAATGATATACATAACCGCGTAACCGTTGGAAATGATGGAATTCAGCTCACGGTCCAGCCGCTCCTTTACAACGGACGGCAGTTCTTCCCCGTACATCTCGTGCGCCTTGTTATAACAGATATCACGCAGCATCTGATCTGAATTTTCAATGACCGGCGGACACTTGTCCGGACGCACCGGAGAGATCCGTTCGCACATATCCGCGATCAGATTCGGATTTTTGATGACTACCTCTTCCGCCTTTTCACTGCCAAGATAGGTAAATTCGTTTAACATCTCCTCGGTCGTGCGCAGATATAATGGTGCCTGATCGTCCGCATCTTTAAACCCGTTTCCGGCAAGAATGATCCTGCGGTAGACTTCGTCCTCCGGATCAAGAAAATGCACGTCACAGGTTGCGACCACAAGTTTGTGAAATTCTTCACCAAGTGCAACGATCTTCCGGTTGATATCCTGCAGTTCTTCGATCGAGCTGACCGGTGATTTTTCATCCCGCAGCATGAACATGTTGTTTCCAAGCGGCTGGATCTCGAGATAATCATAAAAGTTGACCAGTCGCGCGATCTCCTCGTTCGGACGTCCGAGCAGGATCGCCTGATAGAGTTCCCCGGCTTCGCAGGCGGAACCAAGCAGAATTCCCTCCCGGTATTTTACAAATTCACTTTTGGGGATCTTCGGCCGTTTGTTAAAATAGGTAAGGTGGGAAAGTGACACCAGTTTATAGAGGTTCACGCGTCCGATATCGTTGGTCGCCAGCATGATCGCATGGAAAGATTTCATCTTGCGCACACTTTCTTTGTCGATATTTCCCTCCGCGTTCACCTCATCCAGGGTGTGGATCCCGCGCTCTTTTAACATCTCGATAAATTTTAAGAAAATGTCTGCGGTACACGCGGCATCATCCACCGCCCGGTGATGGTTTCCAAGGTGTACACCGATCGCTTTTGCCACGGTATCCAGACGGAAACGGTTCAGATTCGGCAGCAGTAACTGCGCCAACGTCATGGTATCTCCGATCGTAAAATCATAGGAGATTCCCTGTCTGTCGCAGTTCTTTTTGATGAAGCTCATATCAAATTCCGCATTGTGCGCCACCATGATCGAGCCTTCGCAGAATTTCATAAATTCCGGGAGGATCTCTTCGATCGTCGGCGCGTCAATGACCATATCATCCCGTATGCTCGTAAGCTCCTCGATCTTATATGGGATTGGTTCTTTCGGGTTTACAAACGTGGAGAAGCGGTCTACGATCTGTCCGTTTTCTACCTTTACCGCACCGATCTCTATGATCTTACAGGTATTCGGACTTAATCCCGTGGTCTCAAGATCGAATACGACATAACGGTCATCCAGGCTCTGGTTTTTGGAATTTTCGATAATATCCTTCAAGTCGTCCACCAGATACGCCTCTAATCCGTAGATCACCTTAAAGTCCGTGCCATCCGGTATCGCATGATTTGCGATCGGGAATGCCTGTACTGCCCCGTGATCCGTAATGGCGATCGCTTTGTGCCCCCAGGCGGCGGCGCGTTTTATGATATCCCCGACATCGGAAACGCCATCCATATCGCTCATCTTGGTATGGCAGTGCAACTCCACCCGCTTCTTCGGACTGTTGTCCATGCGCGATGAGGTAAAGTCCGGGATCTTCTTGATGCCGACCACCGATCCGATCGTGAGCTCACTGTCAAATTTATCGATCGTTGTGACACCTTTGATCTTGACATACGCACCTTTCTTCAAACCGCCCAGCAGTTCATCGAGATTTTCATCGCGGACAAAGATCTTTAATACGATCGTATCGGTAAAATCGGTCACAGACATGATCACGATCGTTTTTTCGTTGCGGATCGGTCTGGTATCTAACGATAATATCTGACCGCGGATCACAACCTCTCCCATTTCTCCCGCGATCGTCTCAATTGCGATCGCTTCCTCATCAAAATCCCTGCCATAGATAACATCCGGGTTGTCCGAACGGCGGTAGGAAAATTTTCTTCCCTCTTCTCTCGGTTTGGCGGATTTGAATGTTTTTGCCGGAGCCGGCTGCTTTTTCGTCTCCTTTTCCTTTAAAGGTTTTGTCTCTTCTTTTTCCTGCGAAACCGGTTCATCCTCCCGGTGCTGTCCAAGCGCCGACATTTTAACGATATGCTCCACCTCATGCGCGATCTGGATATCACTGTCTTTCCGATGTTCCGAAAGCTCCGCTTCTTCCTGAAACTGCGGTTCGATCATCAGCTTCAGTCCACAGCGTTCGCAGACTATCTTTTCCAGAATATCGATCAGTTCATCAGATCGTTTTTCCGCCACGATCGTATCCGGCAGCGTTAAGATCATATGATCTTCGCGGTCAAATTCCAGTGTCGCCTGACGGAACAGATTATAAACTAAAAGACTGTACTCCCTTAATTCCAGAAGGATACTGTCTTTGTATACATTCATCAGATTTTCCGGCGTATACTGGCTGGACAACTGAAACTTTTCAATAAATTTGATTGTCATATCCCTGGTCGGAAAAAGCTGCTTTTTGATCCCTGTCTCTAACTGATAGATCTTCTTTTTCGGGATCAGCCGTCTTCCCGCTATGTAAACGCGCAGGATGTCCTTCCTTGTATTGGTGGACACCCTGGTTACTTCTACTTCCGATAACAGATTTTTTGTTTCCTCTCCCACTTTTAACGTCGGAAATACCTCAAAAAACGGTTTTGCCATTTACTTTCACCTGTTTTATTTCTCTTTTTCCTGTTCCCAGTGCAGCAGTTCCTCACGCAGTGCAGGCAGAAGTTCTGCCTCCGGAACTTTCTTATAAATCTCTCCGTGCTTAATGATGAGTCCCTCTCCGACACCGCCTGCGATCCCGATATCGGCTTCCCTTGCCTCACCCGGGCCGTTTACCACGCAGCCCATGACTGCGACTTTGAGATCGAGCGGAATATCTGCCACCATATTTTCAACCTGATTTGCCAGACCGATGAGATCGATCCTTGTTCTGCCACAGGTCGGACAGGAAACCACTTCGATGCCTCCCTTTCTCAGTCCCAGTGTCCGTAAGATGATCTTTGCGGATTTGATCTCCTCCGTCGGATCTCCGGTCAGTGAGACACGGATCGTATCACCGATCCCCTGATTCAGGATCAGCCCAAGCCCGATCGCGGATTTGATGTTTCCGCTTGTGACTGTGCCTGACTCGGTAATTCCGACATGAAGCGGATGATCGGTCTGCTTTGCGATCAGTTCATGTGCCTTTACGCACATCATTACATCCGAAGACTTGATGCTGATGACCAGATTGTCGTATCCCATGTCCTCGATCAGTTTTACTTTATCCAGTGCGCTCTCCACGAGTGCTTCCGCCGTGACGCCATGGTACTTTTCCAGCAGATCCTTTTCCAGCGAACCGCTGTTTACACCCACGCGGATCGGAATTCCGCGCTCTTTCGCCTCTGTAACGACTGCACGCACGCGTCCCTCATCCCCAATGTTTCCCGGATTGATCCGGATCTTATCCGCGCCGTTTTCCATCGCTGCGATCGCAAGCCTGTAATCGAAATGGATGTCTGCCACAAGCGGGATTTCGATCTGTTTTTTGATCTCACGCAGTGCCGCTGCCGCTTCCATCGTAGGCACCGCGCAGCGGATGATGTCACATCCGGCCGCCGTGAGTTTTTGGATCTGTGCCACCGTATCCGCCACATTTTCTGTCTTTGTATTGGTCATGGACTGGATCAGGATCGGATGGTCTGCCCCGATCACCCGGTTTCCGATCCGTACTTCTTTTGTTTTCATTCTCTGCATATCTACACCTCTAAAACAGTTTTCGGATATCACTGAACATAATGAACACCATGAGTGCCATCAGGCACATCATTCCGACAAAATGTACCATTCCTTCCTTTTCCGGATCGATCCGTTTCCTTCGTATGGCCTCAATGATAAGGAATACCAGCCGCCCGCCGTCCAGTGCCGGGATCGGCAGAAGGTTCATCACACCGAGGTTTGCGGAAAGTAAAATGGAAATGTTCAACATATTGATAAACACATAAAACATGCCGTCTGTCTTGCTCTCTTCATAAGTGTCACCGATCGTTTTTACGATGCCGACCGGTCCTGACATATCCTGCACGCCTACTTTTCCGGTGAAAAGCATCCTCACGCTCTCAAACGTCAGATCCACCCAGTATTTTGTATAATAAACGCCGTATTTTAAGGAATCTCCCACATTTGCCCTGGTTCTCGCATTGTTTTCATAAAAACCGACATAGTAGCCGCCGCTTTCTTCATCATAAACCGGTGTCAGGGTAACCTGTGTTTCTTTGCCATCCCGTTCATAGGTGACATCCACAGTCTCGCCTGCGTGAAAATAAAGATACAGATTGATCTCTCTGCAAAAATGAATGTTTTTGTGGTTCATTTTTACAATGGTATCTCCCTCCTGCATCCCCGCTTCCTGCGCCGGATATCCGTCCATCACACCACTGATCACCGGCTTGTCATAACCGATGCACGCAATTAAGATCACCGAAAAAACAAATGCCATGATGAAATTAAAAAGCGGGCCTGCTGCCACGACCGCAATGCGCGCCCAGACCGGTTTGTTGGCAAACGCCCGGTCATCACTGCTGTCTCCGTCCTCACCTTCCATCATGCATGCTCCGCCAAACGGAAGCAGATGAATGGAATATTTGGTCTCTCCTTTGGTTATGCCAAAGAGTGTCGGCCCAAGTCCCAGACAGAACTCATTTACGCGTATCCCGCACTTTTTGGCAACCAGAAAATGTCCCAGTTCATGAAACAGAATGATGATGCTGAATATGATGATCGCAATAACAATTTTCAATCTACCACCTGCCTTCTATATATTCATAGGCTGCACGTTCCGTATCCAAAATCTCTTCTACCGATGGATTCTTCACATAGTTACAGTGTTCCATGCACGCCCCAATGATTTCCGGTATCTCCAGAAATCGGATCTCGTGATTTAAGAACTTCGCAACCGCCCGCTCGTTTGCCGCATTGAAAGCCGTCGGCACATTTCCTCCCTGCTCCATCGCACGGTAAGCAAGTGCCAGCCCACGGAAAGTATCCGTATCCGGGCGTTCAAATGTGATCTGTCCAAGCTTATAAAAATCAAGCCGTTCTCCGCTTAACGGTCTCCGGTCCGGATAGTACAACGCGTACTGGATCGGCAGACGCATATCCGCCGTACCAAGCTCCGCTATGATCGCCCCGTCTTCGTATTCCACCATGGAGTGGATCACACTCTGTGGCTGTACCACAACCTGGATCTGTGAAAGTTCCACGTCAAAGAGCCATTTTGCCTCCATGACCTCGAGTCCTTTGTTTACCAGTGTGGCAGAATCCACCGTAATCTTCCTTCCCATGCTCCAGTTCGGATGTTTGAGCGCATCCTCGACTGTTACATCTTTTAATTCCTCACGCGTCTTTCCTCGGAACGGTCCGCCGGATGCCGTGAGCAGGATCTTATGGATCTTATTGTGCCGTTCCCCGTTTAATGACTGAAAGATCGCGCTGTGCTCGCTGTCCACCGGCAGGATCGAAACGTGATTTTCCTCCGCCATCGGCATGATCAGATGCCCTGCTGTGACAAGCGTCTCTTTATTCGCAAGCGCAATATCCTTTCCCGCGCGGATCGCTGCGATCGTTGGCCGGATTCCAAGCATTCCGACGATCGCCGTGACCAGGATCTCCGCTTCCGGTATCTGTGCCACGGCAAGCAGTCCATCCATGCCGTCTAAGATCTCAACGGAGAGATCCGCTGTCTTTATCTTTAATTCTTCTGCTTTCTTTTTGTCCCATACCGCCACAAGACGCGGATGAAACTCCCGGATCTGCTGCTCTAACAGAGCAATATTGCTCCCGGCGGCAAGCGCGGCGACAGAGATATCCCCCTGTTCCCGCACTACATCCAGTGTCTGTGTTCCAATCGAACCGGTAGATCCCAGGATCGCTATTTTCTTCATCTTTCAAACCCTCTTTTTATTTTATGAAATAATCCGCCAGATAGAATATGACAGGTGCCGTAAAAATAACAGAGTCAAACCGGTCCAGTATTCCGCCATGACCCGGGATCAGTTTTCCATAATCTTTGATCTCATAGTTTCGTTTGATCGCAGACGCGGTAAGGTCCCCGATCATGGAAATGACCGCGCCGACTGCACAGATCGCCGCCATCGCGAAAATATCTTTCTGTGTGGTTCCCATTTTGTTCTGGAAAACAAATCCGTAGATCAGTCCGAGCAATGCAGCACCGATGATCCCGCCTGCCGCGCCTTCCCAGGATTTTTTCGGGGAAAGCTTCGGCGTCATCTTGTGTTTTCCGATCAGCATACCCACGCAGTACGCACAGGTATCACAGCCCCAGGAGCACAGAAAGATCAGCCATACGGTATACGCGCCCTGCAGAAGCATTCTGGTCTGGTAAATATAGGACAGCATGACTGCCACATAAAACACACCGAAAAATGCCGCAAGCATCTGCTCTGTATGATATTTTGGGTAAGAAAACACATAAATAAACATCAGAACGACCAGAAATCCGATCACAAACATCATCGTATCCGGAATGAGCGCGAATTTTAAATTGCAATAGAATAACACTGCCGCAAGAAATCCTGCAATTCCCGCAATCGTTCGTTCAATATGAAAAATTCGATACAATTCAAACATTCCGATCAGCGCGATAACCGCTGTCGATGTCAGAAGTATATTTCCTCCGGTGATGATCAGCGCAAGCGCAAGTGCTACCAGCACGATCCCGCTTATCAATCTTGTCTTAAACATTATTCTTCCTCCTTTAATCCGCCATATCTGCGGTCGCGGTTACTGTATTCTTCCACCGCTTTTTTTAATTCCTCCGGCGAGAAATCCGGCCACGGAACTTTTGTGAAATAAAACTCACTGTATGCAAGCTGCCACAAAAGATAATTGGACAGCCGCTGTTCCCCGCTGGTGCGGATCAGCAGATCCGGATCCGGAATGTCATGCGTATCCAGATAACGCGTAAAACTCTCTTCATTGATCTCCGAAACAGGCAGTCTGCCTGCGTCATGATCCTCCACCATCTTTTTCATGGCACGGATCATCTCATCCCTGCTGCCGTAATTGAGCGCGATCTGAAAATTCAGACCGTCGTTCTGCTTTGATGCCTCTTCCAGCTCCGCGATCTGCTTTTGCATCGCCGGATCGAGACCGGTGATATCCCCGATCACACGCACACGCATATTGTTTTTCGCTGCGGTCTTAATACAGTTTTTCAGATAACTGTTTAGCAGCTTCATCAGCGCACTCACTTCGCTGTCCGGCCGGTTCCAGTTCTCTGTGGAAAACGCGTACAGCGTCAGATAGGATATTCCCATATCATGCGCTGCCTTACAGATCACTTCTACATTTTTTGCTCCCATCGTATGTCCATAATTACGCGGCATTCCTTTACTCTTCGCCCATCTTCCATTTCCATCGAGAATGATGGCGACATGCTGCGGTATCTTCATCTTCGTATCCTCCTTGTTGTAACAGGTCTGTCTGTTATTTTAACACATTTCAAAGAATTTTCCTACTCACAAAGCTGTTTTACAAGAAAAGGCATGGCAAAAAACTCTGCCATGCCCCTAGAATCCTATGTTCTGCACTAATCTTAAATTTTTGTGAACTGCAAAAATCCGCTTATACCGTAAGGATTTCCTTGTTTTTCTCATCCACTGCCTTGTCAATCTGCGCAATGTATTTATCGGTCAGCTTCTGCACACCATCTTCCAGTTCTTTGATCTCATCTTCAGAAATATCCGCTGATTTGGAAAGCTTTTTGAATGCGTCATTGGCATCACGGCGGATATTACGCACTGCCACTTTTGCGCTCTCACCCTTTTTCTTGATGTCTTTCGCGATCTCTTTTCTGCGTTCCTCGGTCAGTTCCGGGAATACCAGACGGATCACTTTTCCATCATTGGTCGGGTTGATGCCGAGATCGGAAGTCATGATCGCTTTTTCAATCTCCTTTACCAGGGATGCTTCCCATGGCTGGATCTGGATCATACGCGGTTCCGGTACATTGATATTCGCAACCTGCTGTAAAGCAGTCGGTGTTCCGTAATAATCTACTTTGATCTTGTCTAATACATGCGGATTGGCACGTCCTGCGCGGATCCCTCCGAATTCTGCAAGCAGATTATCCAGAGACTTCTGCATTTTTTCATTGTATTGTGCTAATCTCTCGTCCATTTTATTTCCTCCAATAATACTAATGATTTATACGGTGACTTTTGTCCCGCTGAATTTGCCGCTCATCGCGTTCACGATACTGTTTTCTTCGTTTAATCCGAAAACATACATCGGCATCTTGTTCTCCATACACATGATCGATGCTGTGAGATCGACAACCGCCAGTTTCTTCGCGATCACTTCCTCGATCGACACTTCATCGAATTTCTTTGCCGCAGGGTTTAACTTCGGATCGCTGTCATATACGCCATCCACTGCCTTTGCCAGATAGATGCCGTCCGCGTCCATTTCGATCGCGCGCAGCACGATACCGGTATCTGTGGAAAAATACGGATGTCCGGTTCCACCTGCGAAAAATACGACCATTCCTTTTTCAAAGTATTTGTTTGCACGGTCTTTGGAAAACAGTTTTGTCATGGATCCACACTCAAACGGTGTTAAGATCTGTGTTTTCATTCCCACATAACGGAAGATCTCGGACACATAGATGCAGTTCATGACCGTAGCGAGCATTCCGATCTGATCTGCCTTGGTACGGTCGATCGTCTCGCTGGTACGTCCTCTCCAGAAGTTTCCTCCTCCGATCACGATACCGACTTCCATACCGCCGTCCACGATCTGCTTTACCTGTTTTGCGACTTCCGTAACGGTTGCTTCATCAAATCCCGTCTTTTTTTCTCCGGCAAGCGCTTCGCCGCTCAGTTTTAAAAATACTCTTTTCATGGATTATTTGCCTTTCTTCTCTCCAAAGAGATTTTCCATATCGATATCCGCATAGCACTGAGAACAGAAACCTTCAATAACCGCTCCGTTATTGATCTGTACAGAACGTGATTTGATGTTTCCGACAACAACTGCGGAAGTATCTACAACAACCGGTCCCTGCACATCAATATCACCCTTGATCGCGCCTGCGATCACTGCAGATGTTGCTTTTACATTTCCGATGACAACAGAACCAAGTCCGATCTTTACCGTTCCGACACTTGTGATCTCACCCTCGATTTTTGCGGAATCTGCAAAGAACTCAGAAGAGTTGCTGTTTCCGGTTACGGTACCGGTTACGGAAAGTTTTCCATTACAGGTCACATCACCTTTGATCTCACCCTGGATATCCAAAGATCCGGTAGATGTGATATTACCTTCGATCTTCATTCCGGTTGTGATCACTGCTGTCTCATCGGTAACTGCCGCCGCATTCACTCCGTTTACGGTGTTTTCTGTTTCGACTTCTGCGTTTGTTAAATTTTCTTCCTGCTTGCTGCTCATAATAGCATCCTCCTTGGCATCCTCTTTTTCTTCGATATCTTGTTCCGGTTCTACTGGCATCTCCGGTAAAACTTCTTCTGGCTCTGCTGCTTCCGGCACGATCTCCGGTTCTTCTGCAGTCTCTTCTGCCACATCTTTCACTGCTTCCTGTGGCTCTTCTTCCATGATCTCTTTTATTTCTTCCGGTTCCGGCAGTGTCTCTGTTTCCTCTTCCGGAAATGCGATATCCGGTAACGGTTCCACATCCTCTGCCTCAGCTTCCGGTTCTTTTACCGGTTCGTCTTCCGGCACCGGCGCTACATCCAGATCATCTTCCGGCATCGGAACTTCTTCTGCTTCCTTGCTTACTTTTTCCAGAAGCCCATCTAATTTCAAGAGTTCGGATTCCACATCCACGTCATTGCTCACAGTTCCTGTGTCCGCAGTGGAATCAACCGGTTCGATGTCTTCCAGCTCATCTTCCCCCGGCATCAGCTCATTTACTGCCTGCGATAAGTCATCTTTAAATTCCTTAAAAAAGCTCATTCTCTTACCTCCATATTATATTGCAACACCTATTCAACGCTATCTGCCTTGATATGCTGAACCAGCGTCGTATTCTCATCAATCGGAAGAATCTGTGCTCCCATTCCCTGTAATGCCTCAATCATCGGGCCAAGTGCTTCCACTGTCGTAGACTTGGTGTTGGAATCATGCATAAGCACCACGGATGTTTTATATTTTGGCACATCCGTAAGGACATTATTAAGCAGTTCATCTGCCGTATATGCCTGTGAGGTTGCGTCTCCGCTAGATACATTCCAGTCGAAATAGGTCACACCCTCTTCATTCAGGAAACGGATAAATTCCGACATATCCGTATTGCTGACCTGATTGCTGCTTCCTCCCGGAAAGCGGTACAGTCTGCACTCCTGTCCGGTTATATCATAAAGATAGGACTGCAGCTGATTGAAATCTGTCTCAAACGCATCCAGCGAATCATATACCACACTGTATTTATGAGAATATGAATGCATTCCCAGCGTGTGTCCTTCATTCACTATGCGCTGATACATCTCTTTTGACTGATCGTCCGTCTTGCCGACCACAAAAAACGTTGCCTTCACATTGTACTTTGCAAGCGTGTCCAAAATTGCCGCCGTATTGTCACTTGGTCCGTCATCAAACGTAAGATATACCTTCAACTGGTCGTTCTCTTCCGCAAAGTTTTCCGAATCCGATTCCACCGCGTTGGAAACGTTTGCGATCACCTGCTCGGTAGCCTTTTCGCCTCCTATCGACTCCGTAGAATCATAGGAAAACACACCGGATTTATCTGACGTATTTTCACTCATTGTCTCCGCCGCGCTTTTGCTCACGGTCGCGTCCGAGACAAGCTGTGAAATCTGTTTTTCCAGACTGTTTACTTTAAACAGCAGCACCACACACAGGAACATGCACAAAAGCATCCAGATCCCGATAAAGGAAATCAGTCCTCTTTTGATGCGGTTGATGCGCTTTCTTCTCTCCTGTTGTTCCTTCAAGCTGCTTTGGTTCTTTCCTTCCATAAGTGACCTCCAGGTCATAACATCTTTTTTTATTGTATCATTAATTGTATATTCATTTCAACCAATTTTTCAAACCTTTTTATTAAATATGGATTTTCCGGGTTCTTCCGGCATTTCAAAATATCTGTTCTTATCATTATGCGGAAACAGCTTTTCCATATAAAGGCTTCCAAGAAGATTTTTCACCCGGTCAGGATCCACCTGATTCACCGGCATTTCTTTCATATCGCGCAGGTTTAAGAGCAGCTGTCTGATGTGTTCCTCTTCGATCTTTTGTCTGTCATCTTCTGTCCTTTGCGCAGCCTGTGCATCCGCCTCCTCCGCCATCTGTATCTCCTCCGGTTCCTGGGTCGCAAGCTCCTGAGTCATAAGTTCGCGTGTCTCCGGGATCTTATAGATCAGGTTCTCACACGTCTTGGCAAAACACTCCGGATCATACTTTGCCAGAAACGTCAGATCATCGATGGTAAGCGTCCGCTTATTGTATATTTTTACATAGATTGACGCAAGCTTTGCATTTTTTTCCATAGTATTACTTCTCCCTTTCCTATTTAAAATACCATATCTGATCTTACTTTTCCACCCAAAGAGCTAAAAAAATACCGCATCAGCATTTTTACTGCTGATGCGGTAACTTATGAGATCCCATTCATCGGATCTGGTCTTACAATTATAACTGTGCTGCAACCTCTGCTGCGAAATCTTCCTGTTTCTTTTCGATTCCTTCACCGGTCTCAAAACGAACAAATTTCTTGATTGTAACAGTAGCTCCAACTTCTTTTGAAACCTGCTCCAGATATTTTTCTACGGTCTGTTTTCCGTCTTCTGCTTTTACATATACCTGGTCTACCAGACAGATCTCTTTTAATTCTTTCTTGATACGGCCCTGGATCATTCCCTCTTTTACCTTTTCCGGTTTCTGGGATTCCTTCGGATCATTGTTGATCTGTGCCATTAAGATTTCTTTTTCATGTGCGATGTAATCTGCGCTTACTTCGCTGTCAGAAACATATTTCGGATTTAAAGCCGCGATCTGCATTGCAAGGTTCTTTAATGCTTCTTTTACGGTATCGTTTACTACTGCAGTTTCTGCTACAACTAATACGCCGATACGTCCGCCGCCATGGATATACGGAACAACACATCCGTTATCAGCACTGACTTTTTCAAATCTTCTGATCTTTAAGTTCTCACCGATCACTGCAACCTGCTCAACCAGTGCATCCTTTACGGTCTTAGCAGCGTCACCCTGCCATTTTTCTTCCATAAATGCATCTACATCTGTTGCTTCTGTGGTTAACACCTGCTTTGCAACTTCTGCAACGTAGTTCTGGAACTTCTCGTTCTTTGCAACGAAATCTGTCTCAGAGTTTACTTCTACGATAGCTGCCTTTGTGTCACCGTCTACGGCAACATTTACAACACCTTCTGCAGCAACTCTGGAAGCTTTCTTCTCTGCTTTTGCCTGTCCATTCTTTCTTAAGAATTCAACAGCCTCGTCCATATTTCCGTTTGTCTCATTGAGTGCCTTTTTACAATCCATCATTCCTGCGCCGGTCATTTCACGCAGATCTTTTACCATTGCTGCTGTAATAGCCATTTTCGATTCCTCCAAATAATAAATTGAATTTATGCTTCTTCCTCTGCTTCACCTTCTGCAGCTTCAAGATCTACATTTTCAAGACCCTGATTTGCTTCGATAACAGCATCAGCCATTTTGGAAACGATCAATTTTACAGCTCTGATCGCATCATCGTTACCAGGAATGACATAATCTAATTCTTCCGGATCACAGTTGGTATCTGCAATACCGATAAGTGGAATACCAAGTGCGTGTGCTTCCTGTACACAGATTCTTTCCTTCTTCGGATCTACGATGAAGATCGCATCCGGGATCTTCTTCATTTCTTTGATACCGCCAAGGTTCTTCTGTAATTTTTCAAGTTCTTTCTTTAACTGGATAACTTCTTTCTTCGGAAGAACATCGAATGTTCCGTCTTCTTCCATCTTTTCGATCGCTTTTAATCTTGCGATACGGCTCTGGATTGTCTTGAAGTTTGTAAGCATACCACCAAGCCATCTCTCGTTTACATAGAACATATTGCAACGTTCTGCTTCTGTCTTGATCGCATCCTGTGCCTGTTTCTTTGTTCCAACGAAAAGGATTGTGCCGCCGTCTGCTGCAATATCAGATACTGCTTTGTAAGCTTCATCTACTTTTCCAACGGATTTCTGTAAATCGATGATGTAGATTCCGTTTCTTTCTGTGTAGATGTACGGAGCCATTTTCGGGTTCCATCTTCTGGTCTGATGTCCGAAATGAACACCTGCTTCTAATAACTGTTTCATTGAAATAACGCTCATGTTTCTACCTCCAACTGGTTTTTCATCCATATGCTTCCTTTTGCAGGATAACCTTTCGGCACCCATCCTGCCATCGACATATGTGTCTTTTTTTGCAACTTATCCGGGCGTTTCTCGGATAAGCGCTCTGCAACTTTTGTAGTATATCACAAAAGCCCCTGACACGCAAGGGCTTTTTGTTTTTCCATTATGAATTTATGGTGCGAGAACCTTTAAGATCTCATCATAGGAAGCTCCGGAACGGATCTTGAAATCTCCCGTCCGCAGTCTGCTGTCATATCCTTTACTTATCATATAACGGTTGAACGCGGTCGCATCATCCACAAGTCCCGCTTTATACAGGTTAAACGCCACGGTATCTGAAGATTCCCCGGATTTGACGGTAAATGCCACTTCACCGGAAGTCTCCTGCTTTACTTCTCCCACAACATTTCCTGTGGTATCTTCCGGCGCTGCCGGCTCTGCAGCGGCTTCGGTCTGCGGCTCTGTTTCCGGTTCCGATGCGTTTTCTGTGTTTTCATCGGCATTTTCTTCGGTGCCTGCTTCTGTATTCTGTACATCCTGCTCTGTCTCAGGCTGCGCTTCTGTCCCGGTATTTTCTTCTGTTCCGGTTTCCGTCTGTCCCTCATCTGCCATAACCATGCCAAGCTGTTCTGCCCGCTGCATGATCTCCTGATCCGAAAGTTTTTCTTTTTTTCCGGAAAACGCGACCATCAATACCAGTGTGGTGACAATAATTCCAATTCCAAGTCCCCGTAAATAATACTTTAACTTCACTATGCTTCTTCCTCTCTGAACAGTCCCAGTACCAGCTTCACTTCACCGACGCCAAGTCCTAATTCTTTCGCGATCTTTATCTCAGACGCTCCCTGTCTGTGAAGCTCTAAGATCGCTGCATTGTGATTGCTCTCCTGCTGCACCGTTTCTTCTTTTTCTTCCACTTCCGGTTCTGCTTCTTCTTCCGGTACTTCTTCTGTCTGCTCTTCGCTTATTTCTTCCACTTCCGGCAGCTGCTGTTCTGCTTCCTGCTCGGCCGCTTTTTCCGCCAGAAACGCGTTGATCGCCTCGATGAAGTCTGCTGTCTTTGCTTCCATTTCCTGCGAAAGTTCCTCTTCGCGCTCTTTGATATGCTCCTCAAATTTTGCAAGCGCAGCCGCAAGATCCGTATCCTGCGTTTCTTTCTTCTGATCAATTTCCGAAAGCAGCTTCTGCAGTTCTTCCATGTGCTCGGTCATCGTCGCATGCTTGTCGTTTAACATGCTATATAAAAACATAATCTCATTATGCGTTTTATTCATATTTTCCATCACGGTATCGGAGAACTCGCTGATCGCCATGATCTTTTCGTTCGTCTCTTTATCCAGCGCGCGATCCACGCGGTCGGAAGACTGTTCGATCGAGTTTACGATCGACTGTTCGATCTGCGTATCGATTTTCTGCTGTGCGCTCGTAAGCTCACGTTCCAAGATCCTCCGGATCTCATCCTCACTGAGTTCCGAAACCTTGTTCAGTTCCGAGCCGGAAAGTCTTTCTGTAATCAGAAAGCTTCCGACCATAAATACTATCCCAACCAGTAAAAGGGTAATTTCTAATCCTGTCATTGCCGTAATACTCCTTTATATGCGAATGTCAAACCCACCGGACATTCCCTTTGCTTTTATCTTTCCGTCTTCTTTTTTTCTGTCGCGCTTCTTATTTTTCTGCTGTTCATACTGAGAATTGCCCTTTTCCTTCGCATCATAGCGATATTCCTGTTCATTGGCATCATCCGCATGTACTACCTGCTTTAATTTCTGCTCTCCCTGTTTACCAAAATGTGTCTGTATGTTCTGCTGATCCACCATTGGTTTTGCGTCTTCCTGCTGTTTTAAGGTACCGACGTCCTGAGACCTCTGTACCATTCCATTTAAATCAACTGGTCGAATTGACATATCCTCACCTCTATAATGGAATAATCTTTATTTCTCCGTCCTGACGGATAAACTGACTGTAAGTACGTTCATTTTTTAATGTCATTCTCGTATCCGATATCACGATCGTTACACCGGAATAGATCGTATTGGCAACTTTGACACGGGCAGAACTTCCAAGCGCCAGGATCCCGTTTATTTTTGCCGCTTCTGCTTTTAAAGGTTCTGCTGCTCCCTTTAACTGCTTTAACTGTTCCGCAAGTTTTCTGACATAAGTAAGCTGTTCCTGTGACAGATGCTCGCCGTGCTTTAACTTTTCACTGTATGTTGTCACGATCGGTTTGATCCGGTCGATCTGCTCATTGTATGTGCGGATCTGTTTTTGCAGTTCCACATACCGTTCCTTTTCAAGCGGATCCGCCCCGACCTCGATCTGTGTGATCGTCTCCATCGCAGATCCGATCGTCTTTGCCGAAACAAGATTGCCGGCACGGATAATCCCTCCGGTAATAAAGCCTTTCTTACCGTCTACGATCACATCACTGTAAGCATCTACCTGACTGTGCAGGATCGCTTCCGAATCCACATAGCCACCGGAAATAACTTTCGCGTTTTCTATAAATTTACAGAGGACATTTCCACCTGCCTGCAGCACACCTTTTCCCATGCCGTGGATCCCGCGCTTTACGATGATCTGTCCGCCCGCATAAAGTTCCGCATCCTCCACGATGCCTTCTACCACGATATCACCTTTTGCCGAAATGCGGAACCCGCCTTTTACATTACCACGAACTGTCACACTTCCGCTGTACTCAATATTTCCCGTGGAATTGTCAACATCTGCCGGCACCTCATATACATCCGACACAAACACCTTGCCACCCACCAGGCTGGCATGTCCGGTCACATCCGAGTAAAGTTCTCTTTTGTCCTCCGAGATCGTGATATTGTTTCCATAAGACAGCTTGTTCCCTTTTACGGCATGCGGTCTTATCTCCTCACCATAGACATTGATCCCCGGCTTTCCCGGATCTTCCGGTATCAGCTCCGCGATCTTCTGTCCCTTCTCCACATGACCGATGGTATTGAGATCCTTGTAATTTACAGTTCCGTCTTCATTTCGTTTCGGCCGTAGATTGGTATTGGTATTGAAAAAATACTGTATTTTCGCATCATGTCCCTCGACAGGTTCTTTTCCCTGCGCGATCACATAATCCGTCGCGTACCTGCGTTCCCCGAGAAAAGAAAGAATCTGCTTTTGACTGATCCCTGCCTTTATCTTTTCTTTTCCAAGCCTTGCTGCGATATCTTCGAGCGTAAGCGTTTTTCCTCCGTTTGCCGGCGGATAAAAGCGCGCTGTCGCATGCATTTTATCCTGAAACACAAACAGCTCCATTGTTTCATCCAGCTTGCCGATACTGCCAGGCTCTCCTACCCGGATCTTCCTTTTCTCCTCGGTCTGTTCTGCTGCTTCTTTGATCTTTTTTAAATCATACTTATCCAGCCCGTGGCTGTCCAGATAAGCCGTTATCTCGGTAACCGCAAGAAGTTTTCCGTCTTCCTGTGGCGGTATGATCTCCACATAAACTCCGTCCTGACAGGTAACCAGTTCAAAATACGCATTTTTTCCCATAGTATTTTCCCCACTTATTCGTTTACAAGAATATCCATATATTTTCCCATTTTCGCTCTCATTTTAAGCAGTGCTTTGGTATGAAGCTGGGAAACTCTGGACTCCGACACTTCCAGTACCTTACTGATTTCTTTTAAGGTCAGATCCTCATAGTAATATAACAAAATGACCTTTTTCTCTTTCTCTGTTAAGACCTCCAGAGCCTCTTCCAGAACCTGTTTCAGTTCACTTTCACTGACAACATCCTCCGGCTGTGAGAAATGCGAATTCCCCCTTGCATCCATCACAGGCTCCTGTCCCTGCTCCAAAAATTCATTTAACGATATTACGTTTGTAATTTTCAGTCTCGACTGCCACTCCGTCAGCTCTTCCTGCTCCAGTCCCAGTTCTCCCGCGACCTGTTCGTCTGTGGCGTTTTTTCCCGTCCGCATTTCAATATTGCGGATCGCTTCGTCGATCTTTTTTTGCTTCTGTCGCACGGTTCGCGGTATCCAGTCCATCTTTCGGATCTGGTCCAGAATAGCCCCACGAATACGCAGGCTGGCATAAGTTTCAAATTTCACATCCTTTTGCATGTCAAATTTGTCAATGGCATCGATCAACCCGAAAATACCGTAACTCACCAGATCCTCATATTCCACATTATATCCCAGGTACATGCTGAGCCGTCCCGCGACCACCTTCACAAGCGGCGCATATTCCAGGATAATCTGTTCGCGCATTTCCGGAGTAGGAGACTTTCGATATGTTTCCCACAATTTTTGCTTGTCAACTGCCTTCATAATTTGCTATTCATCCCCATCAGACTTTATATTTTCCATGTCTTCAGCGGCTTCCGTGCCATCTGCTGTCTCTTCGCCTTCCTCTGTTTGCTCTTGTTCTTCTTCCTCTTCCTGCATCGGTGCAAAATTCTTATCCAAAATCACTTTTACCACGCAGCCGAGGATATAAAAGCAGATCAATACCAGAAGTAAAATCTTTAAAAATCTGCCAAATTCCATATGCTGCATAATGGAAATCACACAGGTAACAAAACCTGCCGTCAGCATAACGATCGCCGGCACCTGTTTTGTCTTCATCCACACCCCTCCACTCTATATGATTTTGAGCGGCTTTCCAACGGATTTAATGTAATAGTCTCCATTATCGCAATGAAGTTCTACGGTTCGACCGTAATTCAGTCCGGTATCTTCCGCAATCAGCCGTATTCCAAGCTGCTTTAGTTTCGCGCGGGAAGCTTCCGCATTCCGCTGTCCTACATTTCCGATATCTGAAAGTCCACTCACTTCAAACATCTTAGCTCCGCCCGCAATCTTGGCTACCAGTCTGCTTTTTACTGCTCCTGCCTTGATCATCCGGTTTAAAAGTTCCTCGATTCCGGTATCCGCAAACTTCGCAATATTTGAATTATTTCTCATCTTTGTGCTGTCCGGCAACATGATATGTGCCAGTCCGCCGATCTTGGTCGACGGATCATACAGCGCAATTCCTATACAGGATCCCAGCCCCAACGTTGTGATAATGTCAGGATCCCTGCATAGATTTAAATCAGCCATTCCAACCTTAATCACTTCACTCATCCAACTCTCTCCTTATATAGAAATTCCGAGAGATGATAATATTTTATCATAAGATTCCAATTCCGGTAACAAAATAAAGTATCCGTTAATCATAACATCATCACCAAACTCTGTTTCTATCATCAGTGCATTATCACCATATTTTCCAAACTGAATTGCAGGAACGCTCAAAATAGCCGCCGCCATATCAATCGCAAGATACGGGATCGTTGGTGCTATCGTCAGTCCGGTCATGGACGAAAGCGCATTCAAATAGGAACCTGCGATAATATTACCAATTTCCTTGATCGCAGAGAGCTCCATCTCATCAAACTCCTGCTTTTGCTCTCCTTCTCTTCCCAGCAATTTATTTACCAGAAAATGTGCCGAATCCGGTTTCAGCAAAAACATCATGCTTCCATCGATATCGCCCTGCACTTCCAGATAAATTCCGATGATCGTTTCATCTTCCGGGCAGATCGCAGATCCCAACTCCTGAAAAGTCAAGAGTTCTACCTTCGGAACGCTCATATCGATCCTGAGATTCAACATCGTGGAAATTGCCGTAGTCGCATTTCCTGCACCAATGTTTCCAATTTCCTTGAGCACGTCAAAATAGACGTTATTTACCTCTGCTAAACTAAGTTCTGACATACTTCCTCCTGTCTTTCGGAAATCATCGCATGTATATACAGGATATAGCAAGGCCCATTCAGACCTTGCTATATTCACACACTATAATACTGCCTATTCAATTTCCTCTCCGATAATAGAATTGATATTGAACAGGGAAATCAGTTCCTCTCCATTCTTTCCAATTCCGTTGATGAATGTATCTTTATCCACCTTCTTATTGTAAGCTACCTTGTCGATCTGATCCGCGCCAAGTGTAACTACTTCTTTTACTTCATCAACAATGATTCCCAGTGCGCCCTGCTGTTCAATTTTTAAAATAATGATACGGGATGCATTCGTAAAAACATCATCATCCAGTCCCATACGTTTGCGCACGCTCATAACCGGAACGATCTCACCACGAAGGTTGATGATTCCTTTGAAATAAGTCTGTGCCTTCGGCACTCTTGTGATCTTCTGCATACGGACGATATTGTCTACATAGCTGATATCAATACCATACTGTTCGCTTCCGATTTTGACTACAATATATTGTTTTTTCACGCTTTCTGTTGTTTCAATAGCCTCTGCCATTTAAAGACACCCCCTGCCTACATTAATGTATTAACATCCAAGATCAGTGCGACTTCACCGTCTCCAAGAATGGTCGCGCCGCTGATGAGCTTGTTGTTGTTAATATATTTACCGAGTGACTTGATGACGATCTCCTGCTGGCCTATCAGATTATCAACGACAAGTCCTGCATATTTTTCGCCCTTCTTTACGATTACAACCGTAAGGCTCTCCGGTTCCTCTTCTCTTGGTGCGCTGTCCAAAAGCTTGTCCAGACGAATGATCGGAATGACCAGACCACGAAGGTGGATCACTTCTTTTGCCTCTACATATTTGATATCCTTAACCGGAATATCCTCGATATTCTGGATCGAGCCAAGTGCGATCGCGTATTTTTCATCACGGATCTCAACCATCAATGCCTGAATGATCGCAAGCGTCAGTGGCAGGCGTACCGTAAAGGTTGTTCCCTCACCAAGCTTCGTCTTTACTTCTACATCACCGCCGAGTGCTTCGATATTGGATTTTACAACATCAAGACCTACACCACGTCCGGAAATATCCGTAATTGTTTTTGCCATGGAGAAACTCGGCATAAACAGGAAGTCAATGATCTCCTTCTGGGTAAGTTTCTCTGCCTGTTCTTCGGTAACAAGACCGCGTTCGATCGCTTTGCTCTTAACACGCTCTGTATCGATTCCGTTACCATCATCGCCAACTTCGATGATAACGTTGTTGCCTTCCTGGAATGCGTTTAAGCGGATCGTACCGGTTTCCGGCTTTCCTCTCTCCTTACGCAGTTCTGCGCTTTCCAGACCATGATCTGCGGAATTTCGGAGCAAATGCTGCAACGGATCACCGATCTGATCGACAACGGTACGGTCGAGCTCGGTATCCTCACCGCTCATGACCAGTTCCATCTTTTTGTTCAGCTTTCTGGACAGGTCACGGATCATACGCGGGAATTTGTTCACTACGCTCTCGATAGGAACCATTCGTACCTTCATGACTGACTCATGCAGGCTTGTCGTGATACGTTCCAGATATTCGATCTGTTCATGGAAACTCTGGTTCTGGAAGTTTCCTCCGTCGGAAGAGCTGATGGATACCAGACTGTTCTTTGCGATAATAAGCTCGCTGACCTGGTTCATCAGCGCATCCAGTTTTTCAATATCAACACGCACGGTACGGCTTGTAACCGGTTTTCCGCCCGATTTATTCTTTGCTGCTGCTTTTGTGGTCTCTTTCTTTGCAGGCGCCTCTGTTTTCTGAGGTGCCGGTGCCGCCGGAGCTGCTTTTGCCGCATCCTGTTTTGCAGCCTCTTCCTCAGCCTTTGCACTTGCTGCAAACAGAGCTTCAGATTTTACTTCCTCGCCGACTGCTTCATCAATCTCGGATACATTGCGGATCGTGGTAAGTACGGTTTCAAGGTCTGCGTCTGTTGTCAGATAGAAGGTGAAGTCATTTTCAAACTTCTCATCTTCGATATCCTGTGAACTCGGGCGGTAAACCACAATCTGTCCAAGTTCTTCCACTGCCTTAAATACCAGAAATGCTCTTGCCGCTTTTAACAGACATTCTTTCTGGATAAATACGGTAAGTCCATATACTTTGTTTCCGGCTTCCTCTGCGGATTTGATCTCATTTTTTTCATTCTCCGTGAAATCAACGTGCAGATATTTTTTCTTATCGCCGTCTTCTGCTTTTGCTTCCTCAGCCTTCGGGCTTTCTGCCGGAGCAGGTGCTGCCTCAGCCGCTACTTCTTTGCCCTCCGCTTTTGCAAGGAAAGTGTTCAGTCCCTGGATCAGGGATTCGTTGTCCTCTGTTCCTTCATCGGAAGATTCCTTGATGCAGTCAAGATACGCTTCGATCGCATCCAGGCAGCGGAACAGAAGGTCTATCATATCACTGGTGACTTTTACTCTGTCACTGCGGACTTCCTGGAATACATCTTCCATGTCATGGGTCAGATGCTGCATGCGCTTAAATCCCATGGTTCCCGCCATACCCTTTAAAGAGTGTGCCGCACGGAAGATCTCGTTGATCACGTCCTTATTGTCCGGTTCCTTTTCCAAAGTCATGATATTGTCACTCAGACTCTGGATGTGTTCACTTGTTTCATCAATAAAAATTTCAAGATATTGGCTTACATCCATTTTACTGTACCCCCACATTCTTAATAATTTCCTGTGCCACCTGTGTCAACGGAGCGACTTCATTCACCACTCCGGTCTCCACAATCGCCTTTGGCATGCCATAGACCACACAGGTCTCGGCATTCTGTGCAATAACATAAAGCGGTTTTTTCTCCCGCAGTGAAAGAATGCCTTTTGTACCATCCGCACCCATTCCTGTCAGCACAACGCAGGTGATCTCATCATATCCGCTTTCGCGTAAAGACCGATACATAATATCCGCGCACGGTTTCAATCCTCCGATCGCCGGTTCATCATTCAAAGATACTTTGTGCCGTCCATCGCTGCACTTTGTGATCTCCATATGCTTTCCGCCCGGCGCGATATACACGCATCCTTTTTTTAAGATATCTCCGTCTTCCGCCTCTTTCACTTCGATCGGACTGATCTCATTTAAGCGGTCCGCCATGGATTTTGTGAATCCTCTCGGCATATGCTGCACCAAAACCATCGGTGCATCCATATTTTTCGGAAGATAAGGGATTACGCTTTGTAAGGCCTTCGGACCTCCGGTAGAGCACGCAAGCGCAACCAGCTTGTTCCCTCTTCCCAGGGATGTCTTTGGCTTGATCAGCTGTCTTACCTGCGTTACTGTCTTATCAGTGCTTCCCGATGATATGCTCCTGTTCGCATATGCACGGGTGCTGATCACCGCCGTAAGCACAGCCGTAAGGCGCTTTTTAAAGTCTTCACCCTTTGCTTCTATGATGTTGGTCGGTTTTGTGACAAAATCAATCGCGCCCCGCTCCATGGCAAGTAATGTGATTTCTGCATCTTTTGTAGTCTCTGTGCTTACCATGATCACAGTCGCTTTGATTTTTTCCTGCTGCAACTTTTCTAACAGTTCCAGACCATTCATACGCGGCATATTCACATCCAGAACCACGCCATCATATTGTGTCGTTTTCAGTCGTTCGTATGCCTCCAGTCCATCTCTGCAGATATCGGTTGCCTGGAATCTACTGTCTGAATTAATTATATCACAGATAACCCTTCTCATGAGTGCAGAGTCATCAACGACAAGAATATTTTTCTTCATGCTGAATCATCCTTTTCTATTTCTTCGGGCTTTTCGTTCTTCCTTAAAGATGAATCGAATAATATCTTCTCTTACCCTGCTGTCTTTTAAAATGAATTCGACTCTCTGTTCGTATTTTGCAGGCGTTACGTCTTCCACTTTCCCGCTGCTTATCACACGTCCGACGATCGGGTAGACCGCATCCTGCGCTTTTTCTCCAAGTCTGATATAGACCAAAATATAAGAATCTTCCGGCAGTTCCACGTCGGTCACAAAACGCATCCCGCCGCCGCTGATATCCCGTACATACGCAGACATCTTTTCGCCTGCAGCTTCTTCGCTCTCACGAAGCGCAGTCTCGATCTCATCTGTATGTTCAAGCATCGCAATCTCTTTATTGATAATATAAAAAGCCGCTTCCATGGCACAGTTTAACCGGTAATACTCCCTGCGCTGGTATTTGTTGAGCGGCGTGTGAAGCGCGACCCGCAGCATAAAACGGTTATCCGTTTTATAGCGTTCCTTCACTTCTCCATATCCGCGGTACAGCCCGCTTTTTGTATAAAACACGAGTTCATACCGAAGACCAAGCGGCAAAAGACGGATCTGTCCGTTCTCGCTGGGCATCGATATCTCGATATCCCCGTTTTCAAAAAAATCCAAGAGCTGGCTTTTATAAATATGTGGCGGTTCGCCGGTTGTTTTCGCGTTTTCGATCTGATTTACAATTCTGATATCGATTTTATTTCCAACTTCAATAATCGCTGTATGCATATGCTTACCTCATTTGTATTTTACCTGTTTAGAAAGTTAGAAAAAAACTGGGATATTCCTTTTTTTACCACTGCTTTTTTCTGTTCCCCGTAAAGCAGATTATCCGCAAGTGTTTCAAACGCCCGCGCCGCATTCGATGAAGGCGCTTCCAAAGACACCACCTGCTGTTTTTGTACTGCCCGCTCCAATGCAAGGTCAAGCGGAACCATCCCAAGATACTGTAAATCTCCTCCAAGAAATTTGGAAACCACAAGCCGCATTTTTTCATAAAGTGCTTCCCCGTCTTCGACCGAAGCCACTTTATTCGCGACAAATCGGATCTTTGTCTCCTGTGGTTCAAATTCCGGCTGCTGATATAAAATTTTAAGCAGCGAATAAGAATCGGTAATCGAACTCGGATCCGGTGTAGTGACAAGCAGTACTTCCGGACTACTCACTACAAACTTCAGCACACTGTCTGAAATTCCGGCACCGGTATCAATAATGATCACGTCTGCCAGCTCGTCTAAAGTTCCAAGTTCATCCACCAGACGGTCTATCTGTGCCGCTGTCAGGTGATTTAGTCCGGCAATTCCGGAACCACCAGAAACGAAACCGACTCCCATCGGGCCTTCCATCACAATTTCTGAAAGCTTTTTCCCCCGATAGACCAGATCTCCGAGATTATATTTTGGGATTGTACCAAACATTACTTCTACATTGGCAAGCCCGATATCTGCATCAAAAATTATAACCCTTTTCCCCGATTTGCGCAATTGAATTGCCAGATTAACCGCCAGGTTGGATTTGCCGACACCACCCTTTCCGCTGGTGATCGTCAGCACCCTCGCTTTCGCTTTTACCTTAGGCGTAACTGTCGTTTTTATATTCCTTTGCTTGATCACGTTCCGTAACTGCTGTGCCTGATCCTGCATGCACTATTTTCCTCCCAACAGCTGCTTTACAATTTTCTGGGTGTGGAATAATTCAATATCATCCGGCACATTCTGTCCATTCGTTGTATATGAAAGATCTGCGCCTGAATACAATCTGATATTCAGTAAATTTCCATACGCTGATGTTTCATCAAGCTTCGTAAATATGAGTTTGTAATCCGCAATATCGTGATAGACATCCGCGATATTGACAAGATCCTTATATTTTGCCGTAGCGCTCACGACTAAAAATACTTCTTTTTCATATTTTTTATCCAGACTGTTTACCAGCTTTTTAATGTCATCCTTCTGTTCCATGTTCTTATGCGAAAATCCTGCGGTATCGACCAATATCAGATCATAGTCTGCCAGCTGTGCGATCGCCTGATTCAGTTCCTCCGGCGCATAGACGATGGAAAATGGCGTATCCAAGATATTCGCATAGGTCTTTAACTGCTCCGCCGCCGCGATCCGGTAAGTATCCGCTGACAACAGTGCCACCTTTTTTCCGGCATCCAGTTTGAATTTGGAAGCGACTTTCGCGATCGTTGTTGTCTTACCGACCCCGGTAGGTCCGATAAAGAAAACAACCTTCGGCTTTTTCTCTCCGAATTCGATCGGCCTCGGCTGTCCGAATTTCAAGATCATTTTCTGATATATACTGGAAAGGATGTAGTCAACACTTGACCCGCCGCGCACTACTTTTTCGATATCCTCTAAAATCACATTGGCATATTTCTCATTGATCTCATTTTCAAGCATAATGCCATAGATCATTTTTAAGAACTTCATGCCTTCTTCCTGTTCTTTTGTCATCTTCGCAGTTTTCTCCTCACGCTTTGACTGGCTCTTTGCCGTTTCCGTCTCTGCCGGAGCAAGCTTCTTTTCAAGCAGATCCTGAATATTTTCAATGCGCTCTTCCAGACGGTTCTGGCTCTCGCGCTTTAAGACTTCCGCCTGTCGGTTCGTCTCCCGTCTTGCCACAGTCTCCTGCGGCTGGATCGGAATTTTGATCTCCTCATCCGCAGAAAAATTGATATTATCCTGAATCGCAAGGCCGGAGCTTTTTGCTACCGGCTGCTGTTCCTCTACCGCAGCCGTCACTTCATATGCACTATCCTTTAAAAAATGAAACAGTCCTTTCGACTTGATCGGTCTGACATTCATGATAACCGCATTCTCACCAAGCTGTTCTTTCGCGATGCGGATCGCTTCTTCCTGCGTTCTTCCCTGATACTTATTTATGGTCATTTTATCCTGTCACCATCCCTACTGACTGTAATTCTACATTGGATTCCACCTCATTGTAAGACACAACGATCAGATCCTTAAAATAATCCTCTGTCAATTTCTTAAAATACATACGAACGATCGGAGACGTCACAACGATCGGATTTTTACCAAGGCTCTCCAGTTTTGCCACTTCTGTTTCCACGGAAGCCATGATCGCCTTTGTCCGTTCCGGATCCAGTGTAAGATACGCGCCCTGCTCTGTCTGTTTGACCGATCCCATGATATCCTGTTCCACCTTCGGATCCAGTGTGATCACGCTGGTCGTTTCATTCGCAGGGAAGTACTTACTTGAGATCGCACGCTTTAAGCTCTGTCTTACATATTCGGTCAGTACATCCGTATCCCTTGTCGTCGCCGCATGGTCCGCAAGCGTTTCAAAAATGGTCAAAAGATCACGGATGGAAATTCCCTCCGCAAGTAGGTTCTGGAGTACTTTCTGTATCTCACCAAGCCCAAGCAGCTTCGGAACCAGCTCGTCCACAAGGGCAGGATTGTTTTCTTTTAAATTGTCCACAAGATTCTGTACGTCCTGTCTGGTCAGAAATTCCGCAATATGGGAACGGATCACTTCTGTCAGATGGGTTGCGATAATGGACGGCGGATCTACAACCGTATAACCGAGACTTTCCGCCTTTTCCCGCTGTCCTTCGGTGATCCAGATCGCCGGCAGATGGAACGACGGTTCAAACGTAGGGATACCTGTGATCTCTTCTTCGACATATCCCGGGTTCATCGCCATATAGTGGTCAAACAGAATCTCACCCTCTGTGACCTGAATACCCTTGATCTTGATAATATACTGATTTGGATTCAACTGAATGTTATCACGCAGACGGATGATCGGCACAACGGTACCAAGCTCCAGCGCGATCTGCCGCCGGATCATTACAACACGATCCAAAAGGTCTCCACCCTGATTTACATCCGCAAGCGGAATGATTCCATATCCGAATTCCAACTCGATCGGATCCACCTGCAGCAGGGAAACCACATTCTCCGGCTTTCGGATCTCCTCCGCGTCTACCTCATCCTCGTTCACTTCATCCTCGATCTCTTCCATGCGTATGCTCTTCTGCATCTGCTTTCCGCTGATGATAAACACCAGACCAAGTCCGACAAACAGATACCATTTTAAAGGTGTTACAACACCAAGAAAAATAAGCGCGCTTCCAACCAGATACAATACTTTCGGAATACCAAAAAGCTGACGCACCAGCACGGTTCCAAAGTCCGCATCCTTTGATGCCTTCGTGACCAGAATACCGGTCGCCAGAGAAATCAAAAGAGACGGAATCTGGCTGCAGAGTCCGTCACCAATGGTGAGTATGCCGTACTGCTGTAATGCATCTACCGCGGTAAGGCCCTGTCTGGTAACTCCCATAACAGTTCCGCCCAAAAGATTGATCACGGTAATGATAAGTCCTGAAATAGCATCTCCCTTTACGTACTTTGTCGCACCATCCATAGAACCAAAGAAACCGGCTTCTTCCTAGATCTTATTTCTCCGCTCTCTTGCTTCTTTTTCTGTAATGGCACCTGTATTCAGATCCGCATCGATCGCCATCTGTTTACCAGGCATTGCATCCAGGGTAAAACGCGCGGAAACCTCTGCCACTCGTTCAGAACCTTTATTGATGACAATGAACTGTATCAAAATCAACACAACGAACACAATGGCACCGATGATCAGATCACCGCCACCTACGAACTGTCCGAATGTCTCAACGACGTTACCCGGATCACCGGTAGAAAGGATCAGTCTTGTCGAAGACACGTTCAGAGAAATACGAAAAATTGTCGTAAACAAAAGTAATGTCGGGAAAAACGACATTTCAAGTACTTCTTTTACGAACAGTGAATTAAACAATATAACAAGCGCAATCGAAATATTGATCGCCAGCATAACATCCAATAAGTAATTCGGAATTGGAATAATGAAAAATATGATGGCCGCCAGCAAATAGATTGCAACCCCCACATCTGATTTTTTCATGCCAACTCCTCCTTTATCTTTTATGTTTTTATCTATTCTTTAGATTATATACCATCGCAAGCACCTCGGCAACTGCCTGATACAATTCCGGCGGAATTTCCGCTCCGATATCCACATTCGCATAAAGCATTCTTGCCAATGGTTTATTTTCAACGATTTCAATATGGCACTCTCTGGCCTTCTCCTTGATCTTCTGTGCCAGATAGTCTTCCCCTTTTGCAAGGACGACCGGTGCCTTTGCCTGCTCCGCGTCATATTTTAACGCAACAGCAAGATGGGTCGGGTTCGTGATAACGACATCCGCCTTCGGAACATCCTGCATCATACGGCGCTGGGAAGCTTCACGCATCCTCTGTCTCTGGCGTCCCTTGATCTGCGGATCTCCTTCTGTATTCTTATATTCATCCTTTACTTCCTGCTTGGTCATCTTCATGTCATTTTTGAATTTGACCTTCTGATAGATCCAGTCTGCCAGACCGACGATCAGATATACGAGACTGATCTTTAACCCCGTATTCAGGATAATATTACCGCACAGTATGATTGCCTGCAGCAACGGTATATCATATAAAACAAACAGGTTATTTTCATTTCCCTTGATGCACTGATAAGCCACGATCGCGATCAGTGCGATCTTTACGATCGATTTTACCAGCTCAAATAACGCATCCTTGGAAAATATACGCTTAAATCCGCTGATCGGATTAAATTTGGAAAGATTTGGCTGTAACGGCTTTGCCGTAACTTTCCACCCAACCTGTACTATACCAAAAGCCAGGCTCACAATCAATCCTATCAGTAAAAAAGGTGCCATGATCTTTAGCATAAAAAGGAGCATTTCATGCAACAGTGCCGACACTGTACGCAGAGTGATCCCGCCAATACTGTCATTTATAACATCCGGTATCTTGTTGTAAAACACGGAAAATGTTCCAAAGAAATTATCGTAAACAAATGACATGAATAGTTTCAATATCAGAAATAATACGATCAAGTCGACCGCAGAACTGATCTCCCGGCTCTTTGCAACCTTACCTTCTTTTCTTGCATCTGTTAATTTTTTCGCTGTCGCCGGTTCTGTTTTCTCTCCGCCCGGCCCGTCTTTCGCGAACCGCTGCAGATCATAAGTCAGCAGAAGCCTTTTTTCCTTTTCCACTTCTAATGCATTCCCTCTAACATCATTGTCATGATCTTTTTCATCTCACTGAACACAAAATCTGAAATGTATGGCAGTAATCCAATCGTCAGAAACATGATCAAAAATCCCAGCAGGATCTTTAACTGGATACCGATTGCAAACATATTCATCTGTGGCGCCACCTTCGCCATGATTCCAAGAATCACATTCAATATCATAATACAGGCAAACACCGGTAAAACCATACGGAATGCCAGAATAAAGATATCACTCATCAAAGTGACCATCGTTGTCATCATATGATTCCAGTTAAAATTCTGCCCGTTGATCGGCAGAACCTGATAGGAATCCACGATCGCCCGCAGAATATAATGCTGCATATTGGTTACTACCAGCAACAGCAGCACCAGATAATTATATAAGTTACCGGACACCGCGGACTGCGTCATTGTCACCGGATCATATTCGGTTGCCATAGAAAGACCGATGTGCATATCGATCATATTTCCGGCGACCTGCATGATGTATGTACAGATATTCGCCGCAAGCCCAAGAAAAAGCCCTGTTGTAACTTCTTTTACTACGATCACAGAATACCCCAGCATCCCATCATACGTCAAAACCGTTTTCGGCAAAATCTCATAGACGATTACCGAAACACATGCCGCAAAGCCGATCTTAACTCTCCGCGGTGTATTCGACATATTAAAAAACGGCGCTGACACCATAAAACTGGCGATCCTGATCAGAATCAGGATAAAATATTCTATGCTCTCCAGCGAAAAATTTATATTTATCATTTCCTGTTATCCTAGCTTATGTATATTCCAAAGTCATTCCACAGCTTTACCATGAAATCTGACAACTGATTCAACATCCAGGAACCACATAAGATCATTCCAACAAACACCGCGATGATCTTCGGTATAAATGTAAGTGTCTGTTCCTGTATGGATGTCACCGTCTGAAAAATACTGACAACTAATCCAACAATCAGTGATATTAAAAGAAGAGGCGCTGACACGGTAATAATCGTATAAAGCGCATCTCTAGCAATATCGAGAACCTGCCCCTGTGTAATCAAAGCCGCCTCACTCCCTCGTTAATAAAATGTCTGCACCAGATTCTTAATCACAAGATCCCATCCGTCTGCCAGTATAAAAAGCAATATCTTAAACGGCAGCGAGATCGTTGTGGGCGGGAGCATCATCATACCCATTGACATAAGTACGGACGCCACGACCATATCGATCACAATGAACGGAATATAGATCAAAAACCCGATGATAAATGCTGTTCTGAGTTCACTGATAATGAAACTCGGTATTAAAACAGAATTCGGAATATCTGCCTTGATCTGATCCAGATCCGCGCCCGGATCATAAGAGATCTGCGCAATTTCACAGAACATATTGATATCCTTCCTCTGTGTCTGTCCAAACATAAACTCCCGAATCGGTTCCATCCCGGCTTCGAAAGCTTCTTCCTGTGTGATCTCACCTGCATCTAACGGTTTTATCGCATTCTCATTCACCTGTGTAAAGACCGGCTGCATGATAAATATTGTCAAAAACAGTGCCAGACCAATCAATACCTGGTTTGGCGGTGAAGTCTGTGTACCGATCGCAGAACGCAGAAAATGCAGCACGATAATGATACGGGTATAGGAAGTCAGCATAATCAAAATCGACGGTGCCAAAGCTATTATGGTGATCACCAGAAATATCTTGATATCCGCTGATACGCTTCCCTCATCATTGTTATAAATAATATGTAATCCGTTATTATTATCGCTTGTTGACTTTTCACCCTCTCCCGGTGTACTCGTCACATTTAAGGAGCCGATGTCCTCCGCATCCCGGCCGGATGCGGTTTCTGTGGAAGCCGCACGCACGATACCCGGATGGGAAAGCAACAAAGCCGCGCAAATCATTAATGCCGCGAAAGCAAATGATACAGCACAATATATTTTTTTCAACTTACTCATTCTAATCCTACTTCTTCGGTAAATGATCCTTGAATTTTTTCAGTACCTCACTGAAATTCTCCACGGTACCCGAACTATTCTCCAGTTCCTCTAAACTCTCCGCATTCAGCTGTTCTTTTGTAAGCATCGTCAAAAACGTAATCTCATCTTTTCCGATTCCGATCGCCATATAAGCATCACCAGCTCTTATGATCTGTATGTACTTATTGGTTGTCAGTTTCAGTGTCTCAACCACCTGCAGGTTCTTGTTAAAAGAACGGCCTTTCTGATATGATGCGATCCACTTTGTTGTAAGATACGTCAGTCCCAGCACCATGACAAAAATGACCAGCACTCCAAGCAACTGAAAAAAGTTACTCACACTTCCTGTACGAACTTCAAGTAAGATCATCTTAGCCAACTACTTTTTTCACAGCTTCCAATACACGCTCTGCCTGGAACGGCTTTACGATAAAGTCTTTTGCGCCAGACTGGATCGCTTCGATAACCATGGCCTGCTGTCCCATTGCGGAACACATGATTACACATGCATTCGGATCTCCCTCTTTAATCTTCTTTAATGCCTGGATTCCGTCCATCTCCGGCATGGTGATATCCATCAATACCAGATCCGGTTTTGTCTCGTTGTACTTTTCTACTGCTTTCTGACCATTCTCAGCTTCTCCTGCAATTTCATAACCATTCTTTGTCAGAATGTCCTTGATCATCATTCTCATAAAAGCTGCATCATCACAAATTAAAATATTCTTTGCCATATCTGTATCTCCTATTCTTCTCTCAATAATTATTATTTTCTATTTTACAATATCTGTAATTCGAATACCATAACTTTCTTCAATTACTACAACTTCGCCCTTTGCCACATATTTGCCGTTTACCAGTACATCGATCGGTTCTCCGGCAATTTTATTTAATTCGATAATAGTTCCCGGAGCGAAATCCAGAATATCCTGAATGGATTTGCTTGTTCTTCCAAGCTCTACGGTCACTTCAAGCGGTACATCCATGATCAGATCTATATTTTCACTCTGGAAAGCCGGATTCAGATCATTGGTAAATGCCTGGAACTGAGCCTGCTGTACATTTACCGGTTGTGTCATCATCGGCTGTGCCATCATTGGCTGTTGATTCATCATCTGCTGCCCCATTCCTGCTGTCGGCTGTGCCATCATCGGCTGTTCTGCCGGCTGTGGTGCCGGTTCCGGTGCTGGTGCCGCACTGCTTTCTGTACTTGTTTCCGGTCCCATATTCTTGGTAATGCTTGTACACATTTCCTGTGCAAAGGATACCGGATATAACTGCATGATCTCACTGTCTACCAGATCGCCAATCTCCATCTTGAAAGAGATCTTCACAAATTCGCCTGTTAAGAATTTTTCGATTTCTCCCTCATCCTCTGTATCCTGAAGATCGATCAGATCCGCAACAGGAGGACTGATATCGATTGTTTTATTGAGCATGGAGGAAAGAGACGTCGCGGATGATCCCATCATCTGGTTCATAGCCTCGCTGATCGCACTCAAATGCAGTTCGCCAAGCTCAACATCTGTGTTAGTACCATCTCCCCCCATCATAAGATCAGTAATAACTTTTACATCATTTTCCTTTAAGACCAAAAGGTTGGTTCCATCCAGACCTACCGTATAAGCGATCCGGATAAAAACGCATGGCCGCTCATAAGCAGCAACCACGTCTTCCCACTGCGCCATATCAACAACCGGCGTTGAGATCTCAACTTTCCTGTTTACCAGCGAAGACAATGTCGTCGCTGCCGTTCCCATACTGATATTGGCAACTTCACCGATTGCATCTTTGTCGCTGTCTGACAGGATTCCAGTGCTGCTGTCTGTACTTTTATCCGCAGATCCCTGATCTTTCGCAAGTAACGCGCTTATTTCTTCCTGCGATAAAACTCCATCCATTCTTTCACTGCTCCTCTCTGATTATTGAAGTAACCCTTACTGCGTATTCATCTCCCGATGCTCCCGGCAGTGCGGTAAACTTTCTGATATTTCCTACATATACATTTAATTCCTGGTCTACTTTTGTATCCAGTCTTATAATGTCACCCCTCTGTAAATTAACAAATTCATTTACTGAGATCGTACTTGTACCAAGTACTGCTTTCACCGGTATCTGTGCTCTCGCGATCAAGTTCTCGATCGCCTCATGATATTCCTTTTCATCCTTTTCCTGCATGGATGAGAACCAGTATTTCGTATTCAGTTTGTCCATGATGCTTTCCAATGTCAGGTACGGCAGACAAATATTCATCATGCCTTCCACATCACCGATTTTCATGTTAATCGTCAAAATAGCGATCATTTCAGACGGAGATATGATCTGTGCGAACTGAGAATTCGTCTCAATTCTTTCCAGACGCGGATGAATATCCGCAACATTCTCCCACGGTTCTCTGAGCAGATTCACACATACCGTCATGATCCTTTCAATGATCAGTAACTCTATCTCTGTAAAATCTCTCGGTTTTTCAAGCGGAGATCCATTGCCGCCCAACATACGATCTACCATCGCATAGCCCAGATTGGATGCTAACTCTATAATGATATTGCCGGATAACGGCGCAAAATTAACAATTCCAAGTAAGACCGGATTGGACAGAGCATTGGAAAATTCAGAATAGGTAACCGCCTCTGAATTCATCACTTCTACCTGAATATTCTTTCGCAGGTATACCGGAAGATTGGTTGATAAAAGCCTTCCATAATGTTCGAAAATAATTTCCAGTGTTCTTAAATGTTCCTTGGAGAATTTGGATGGTCTTGCAAAGTCATAGTTCTTTACCTGCTTTTCGCCATTGTCTTTCATCTCCTCAACATCTAACTCACCACTGCTTAATGCCTGCAGCAAATTGTCTATCTCATTTTGAGATAAGACTTCCCCCATGCACTCTCACCACCTAACTAATCCTAGTTTTATTTTATTGATAAGTAGCGCTGGAGAACCCAACACTTACAATAAAATCTGAATCAAATAACTTCTGTAAATCTTTCAAAATCGCATCCTGAACCTGCTGCTGGTTGTCACGGATCTGATCATATGTATACTCTGCCACGATCGTATTGATCTCGTTTTTGATCAGACTCTGTTTTGTATCCAGTGTCGGCTGATAGGTTTCATAATCAGGATCTCCCTTATTTAAGGAAAGCGAAACAGTAAGCACCGCGTAATGGTCTTTTCCGTCATCCCCGCGTTTCAAGTTGATCGTCATACTGTCCGGAATATCGTATGTTTCAATGTCGTCGATCGGCACAGTAGACGCATCAGTTCCTTCCCCGCTCTTCAGTTCGAGATTGATTGCACTGCACACCTGATTAATCAATTCATTGGATTTCTTGGTTTCTGGCAGGATTGTGATTGTAAGGATTGCCGTCAAAACAAGGTTTACGACAAGTAATGCCAGAATTAAAACTGAAATAAGATTCTTTTTCATTTTCTTCTTCCTTTCTGCTACTGGTTGCCCGAATTATATGAATTATATATTTTTATTTCCACACGCCGGTTTCTTGCTCTTCCCTCCTCCGTACTGTTATCCGCGATCGGAACATATTCGCCGCGCCCGGAAGATTTGATATATGCCGGATTCAGATTGGTAATGCTTCTGACATAATCCGCAACTGTCAACGCTCGAAACATTGACAGCACATTATTGTCCGCATATTTTGAACTGTGAATCGGAATGTTATCGGTATGTCCTTCTATTTCTATAATATTCTGGTTATAATTCTGCAGGATCGCCCCAATCTTGTCAACCAGCGGATATGCATCCTGACGGATCTCCGCCTTTCCCGAATCAAACAACAGTGCGCCATTTAAGGTGAGCGCTACATATTGTCCGTTAAAGTCTACTTCCACTTGATCCTGAATGCCATACTGCGCGGCCATCTGTTCGATCTGTTCCGCCATCTCTTCGGATTCTGCCAGCTCCTGCTGTTCGTAAAGTTCTACCGCATCCTGTGTGGAATCCGTCTCTGCGTCACTTTCTTCCTCAGATTCACCATCCACTGTTCCATCACTGAAATAAGTACTCATCTGGGACAGCTGGCTGACGCCTGCCGAAATTGCCTGTCCGTCACTGATGACCGAACTGCCGCTCGTTGAAAAGATACTGAAACTGCTGTGAAAAGAAGCCACCAGCTGTTCATATTTTTCCGTATCTACGGAAGACATTGCAAACAAAAGCACAAAGAAACACAAAAGCAGATTCATCAGGTCAGCAAAAGTATTCAGCCAGCTTGCTCCGCCCTGCGGCTCCTCTTTCTTCTTTCTAGCCACTATGCCTCACCTCCGGCCTGCTCGTTTGACATACCCTCACGCATCTTCGGAGACAGGAAGGATTTCAATTTTTCTTCTATTACTCGTGGATTTTCTCCTGCCTGAATGGACAGAAGTCCCTCGACCGTAACCTCTTTCAGCATGATCTCTGTATCATTATTTACAGTCAGCTTTGCCGCCGTTGGCGCGCAAAGCCAGTTCGCAATAATGGAACCATACAATGTTGTAACAAGAGCAACCGCCATATTCGGTCCTACGGTCGAAACATCACTCAAAGTCTTTAACATATTGATAAGTCCGATCAGGGTACCGATCATACCCCAGGCAGGACCAAGTTCTGCCCACTTCAGCCAGAAGCCGATGACTTTTTTATGTCTTGCCTCTATGCAGTCGAGATCGGTTTCAAGAATTCCGCGAACCAGTTCCGGATCCGTACCGTCTACGACCAGCATAACGCCTTTTTTTAAGAATTCATCTTCAATTCCGTTGGCTGCTTCTTCCAGTGCAAGAAGTCCTTCCTTTCTTGCTATATTCGATAAATCAATTATATTCTTAATCACTTCGCCCACGTCTGATTTTTCGTCTTTAAAGAACAGCGAAAAACTCTTCAAACCGGCAATGAAATCCGGTAATTTATGTGATGCAAGCACGCCTGCAAGGGAACCACCGATCGTAATCAGTACGGACGAAAAATCGTACATATTTCCCAGTGCCGCCATACCCTCATCACCGGAAGATACTCCGTACACGAACATTACCACACCCATTAAAAAACCTGCTATAGACGCTATATCCAACTTAGCCACCTGTCCTTTCGTCCTGAAATTCGTAAATCAGGAGTCCTATCCCTGGGCTCCCCCATCCAACTGTCCTTCTCTTTCCCCCGGTTGCAACCAGGCAAGGCCAGTAGACATACATTCTTTCTTATATAATATTACTAAATTTTTAATCTCTTGTCTACTTTCTTTTACAATTATCTTTTTTCCCGTAACAAATGATATGACAGTATCCGGCGTCTCCTCCACCGTTTCGATCAATTCCGCATTTATCAGGGTTTTTACTCCATTCAGCTTTGTAACTTCTATCATAACATCACCCGCTATTTTTTGCACATCATGTCGCATTCCGGAGAATCCTGCCGCAGCAGGATCCCCAAAATACGGTTTTAATCACTGACTATTAACGTTTCAGGTTTACGAGTTCTTCCAGTAAGGTATCAGATGTTGTGATGATTCTTGAGTTCGCCTGAAAGCCTCTCTGTGTTGTGATCATATCTGTAAACTCTGTAGAAAGATCTACGTTTGACATTTCGAGCTGTCCGGATGTCATCTTACTTCCATCCGCAGTGATCTCGGTTCCGATTCCGTCGAAATCACCGGAGTTCAAGGTTGTTGTATAGCAGTTCTCACCGACTTTTTCAAGACCGGATGCGTTTGCGAACTGTGCGCTTGCGATCTGGCAGAGAAGCTCGGTATTTCCGTTATCATAAGTACCCCAGATCTTTCCCGATGTATCTACCGAAAGTCCGGTCAGAGCACCCAGTTTCTTTCCTTTTCCGGTTGTATCCTGGCTGGATGTACCCGGCTTTGCGCTGATCGTGGACTGTTTGTTATTGTTGTCCATCTTGCAGGCACTGAAATCTACTGTGATATCTGAGAACTGATCATTCCATGTTCCTGCCAGATTCATCGTTACAGAATTGGTTCCTGCCGCATTCACATAATCAAATGTACCGTTATCCGGATTGAATTTTAATTTTGTATCCGCAAATACTGCTGTCTTATTTCCGGTAATCTTTCCGTTTGCAAAGCAGGATTCGTTGTTCTGATCGATGATGTCGGTCAGGCTCACGGTATAATCACCCTTCTCCTGTGATCCGGCTGATGTCGGAACGATATTGAATTTTGCGGTGTATGTATATCCGAGCTTATCGGTAAAGTTAAGGGTCATCGTCAGACCGCCATTGGTCAGATCCGCAGTGTTCTTATCCAGGATACCGGCAACATATGCTTTGGTGGTCTCTTCCGGTGCGGATGTCATATTATCCGCAGACATAACTTTAAGCGCGGAAACCGTATCCTTCTTGATCGTACGCTCGCCGGTCATCGGATCGGTCTGTACCTGCCATCCCATAACTGTATAACCGGTAGATGTCATACACAGGTTTCCGGATCCGTCTACATAGAAGGAACCTGCTCTTGTAAAAAGATTCTCAGAGCCATTGTTTACAACAAAGAAGTTTGTTGAGTTTGCATCTGTCAGACGGATATCAAATGCGTTTCCAGTTGTCTGTGCCGCGCCGGAAGATGTGATGCTCACATTGGTTGCGCCGGTTGTAACACCAAGACCAATCTGTTTTGCGTTGATACCACCGGTTCCGGTTGCCTCGTTCGCTCCCGAAGCGGAAGAAATTGTCTGATACATGATTTCACTGAATGTAACTGCGGATGATTTAAACGCAACGGTATTTACGTTTGCGATATTATTACCAATAACATCCATTTTTGTCTGATGTGTCTTCAAACCTGACACAGCAGAATACATTGATCTCATCATAATGAAATGACCTCCTTATTCTCTCTCGCTGTAAGCTGTCTTCTCTGTCATTCAAAGACATAAGCCTCCGTAAGGTCCGGCTTATGCGATTACAGCTCCGTCAATATTTGTAAAAACATTTTTTTCGGTCTCTCCCTGATCCATCGCCGTGACAACCGTCTTATTCGGCACGTTTACAATAAACGCCAGAGAATCGACCATTACTAAAGATTCCTGAATTCCTTTTTCACTTGCTTTCTGAACACCGGCTTCCAGACGTTCGCTCTGCTTTCTGGAAAGATTGATATTTCTGTCTTCCAGTCTCATCGCTGCATGCTTGGAAAATTTCAGTTCAAAAGCTTCGGATACATCCTGTTTCCGTTTTAAAATTTCCTCAAAAGAAACATCTGACGTCCCCTTTGCGGCTGAACTGCTGTTTGCATTTAAGTATCTGTCTGTAACCTGCTGAATGGAAGTGAACTGATTTTCAATTTTATTCATAGTATTCTCTCCTTTTCAGCCTTCTGTCTTATTCTTTGCTCTTGATCTCTTTGATCCTTGCTTCCGCAGCTTCCAGTTTCTTTACATCTTCCGAGCTCACATAGCCCTTCTGTGTAGTTGTCATGCCGTCATAAAGGGTTCTTGCTTCTTTTACCGCCTCTTCATCCGTAAGTGCCAGATCTTCTGTCTCCGGAAGAGCGCTGATCATCTGACTGAACTTTGAAACGACCACAACCGCTTCCTGATACTCTTTTGTTGTTACCGTATCCAGATCATCCAATGAAT
Source organism: Roseburia yibonii (assembly GCF_014297335.1). Taxonomy (NCBI): domain Bacteria; kingdom Bacillati; phylum Bacillota; class Clostridia; order Lachnospirales; family Lachnospiraceae; genus Roseburia; species Roseburia yibonii. The sequence goes on along the minus strand of NZ_JACOQH010000002.1, from coordinate 115,804 downwards.
ACAAACCTCCGTTGACCGACAGATACGTCTTGCCGTTTTCGTAGGTCACATAATCCACATATCCGGCAATGACATTTGTGTTTCCGGTCGCCTTTGAAGTAACATTCAAAAGAACATATTTTCCAATCAGGTTATTTCCCTGCATATTCTCAACGGTTCCCTGCATCTCCTCAATATCCTGTACCTGGGTAAAGGTTGCGAGCTGTGCGATATAATCGGTATTTGACTGTGGTTCCAACGGATCCTGATACTGCATCTCCGCTACCAGAAGTTCCAGGAAATCCTGCTGACCTAACGTGTTGCCGTTTTTGGTCTTTGACGTTGACTCTGATGTTGCGGATGCTGTGGTATCTACCAGCTGACCGTCTTTTACTGCCTGTACATATGCCATGTTTTTTCTCCTTTCTCTTGTTTTTACGCTGTTATATCCATCTGATTGCCATTTTCCTGCATGATCTTTGCAGTCAGGCTTTCTTCTTCTGTCATTGTTCCATCCAGGCTGCCCGGATCTGCCAGATTGATATTTCTTCTGTTTCCGGCACTTCTCTGCTCTTCTTCCTGCTCGGCCCTCTTTTGTTCCCTGCCGGCATTCTGCTCCAGGTTCTGCTCAAATTCATGATTTTCGATCGTGACTTCTACCGCATCTACCTTAATGCCCTGCTGGTTTAAATTTGTCTTTAAGTCTGCCACCTGTGCCTGAAGCGCTTCTCTGACATTTTCATTTGTCGCAGCGATCTGCGCAGTGATCGTTCCCGCCTTCTCCGTTACATGGATATAAATCTTTCCAAGATTTTCCGGATTCAGCTGCATCTCAAGAACATTGGTGTCACCTGCTGACATAACTCTCGTATATGTGGAGATCTGCTCCATGATATCCTGTACATCCACATAAGCCTGTACCGGTGTCCGGTTTGCGGTCTCAGGTGCATCCGCTCTGGCCGGCTGCTGTATATGCTGTTCTGTCACATGCGTCTGGCTGTTCATATACGCGTCCGCATCACTGTTTTCTGTCTCATCCGAGAAATCCAGATCTGTGGTTTCCTGCCCGTCACTGTCTGCGGTCTTACCTGTGGCAGTTTCTGCCTCCGGTTCTTCCACCGGCTGTTTTGTCTGCGTCGTTTCTTCCTGCTTTGGTGCCGCTTTTTCTGTTCCGGCTGTCTCTGTCAATGTCTTTTGCGCCACTTCCGTCCGGTCTGTCTCCGGTTCGGTCTTGGCTGTCACATCTGCCGCTTTTTCTGTTGCCACTTCAGTCTCTGCTGCCGGCGGTTCTGCGCTCACATCTTCCGATACCGGTTCTGTGTTCTGCGCCAGGATCTCATCACATGCCGCTAGGAACTCTTCCTTACTCATTCCAAGTTCATCTAACAATGCACTGCTGATCTCTTCCATGCTGCCCATGATCTCCTGAAAACCTTCTGTCATAAGAAGCTGCATCGGATTGTCGCATCCGGTAAGTTCTGTTACCAGTGCCGCAAGATTTTTCGAATCCATAAGATCCGTAACCTGCATTCCGAGCACTGCCATCGCATCCTTGATCTGTTCGTCTGTAACACCCAGTTCTTCTTTCAGGACATTTTTTACATCTTCCGCAAATGTTCCGAGTTTGTCTTTCACTTCGGAAATTTTTTCAGCAGAAATGCCGTTGTCACTGGCGCTCTTGATCGCCGCGCCGGCTTTGTACTGGTATCTGTCATAAGTTGCCCCTGCTGTTGCCGCATTTGCGTCTGTCTTGTAATTCTGCGCCACATTCTGTCCAAAAGACCCTGTATTTAAAAAGGTAGAAAAGTCATTTTGAACTTTTGTGTTCTTATCCGCAGGAATCACTGACGCTGTGCTGTCCACACAAAAAAGCCCCGCGACATTTGATATTTCTGATGCCATGCTCCGTTCCTCCTTTCTCTGTTATTTTCCCGGAATCAAAAACTCCGGTATCTATTCTGCAGGCTCCATGAGTTCCGACACCTTTGCGGCTGTCTGGGAATCCATTTTACCGAGAATATTCGCTGCGGACTGTCTGTCCATCTGGTTTAAGATTTTTGCGACCAGCTCAAGGTTGTCTGTCATCGTGTCAAAAATTGCTGCCGCTTCTTTTGGTTTCATCTGTGAATAGGTGCTCACATAGTCAGTAAGTTCCTGACTGGTCTGCTCCTGCTGCACAACTTCTTTATACAATTCCTCTGCATTCGCAGGGTCGATACTTTCATAATATTTCTGATACTCACTGATATCCGGAGCCTTATCATTAAATACTACTTCTTCATAAAACTGTGCTTTCTCATTCTCAAAATCAGCTTCATTCTGCTCATACTGCTGAAGCTTGGCAACCTCTGATTCAAGCTGTGCCACATATGCGCTGTTTTCCGAGCTGCCTTCCTGCGCTGTCTGAAGTTCCAGCTCAAGCTCCTTGATGTACGCAACCGCCTCATCCAGTGTCTGATACGGATATTCGGTATCTTCGGTGCCAAGCTCACTTTCATCTGTCGCCGGCAGGATCTTATTGATATAAGGAACATCCTTTAATACCGGAGCCAGTACGGTTGAGCCAAATCCGCCCACATCCATCTTTACTAACAGAGCCAGAATTGCGAGCCAGATGATGATGATGATCAGTGTAACAAATACCAGCGCCACTTTACTGCCGCCACTGCTTTCTTCTGTATCGTCCTCAAGTTCCTGCTGTTTTGCCAGTTTCTTCTCTTCTTTTTTACGCTGCTTTTCAGCTTTTTTTTCTGCTTTTCGTGCTGCCTTTGCGTCCAGAATTTCTTCTTTTTCGTCTGCCATTTTTTTCACCACCTGTAATTATTCTTCTGCCTTATGATATGTGTAACTTACGAGTTCATCGACTGCCTTGTTCTCTTCATACGCCACTTCCTGCTTGAATGCTTCAAATGCGTGTTCCCGCAGCTTTTCGTGCGTTTTCCGGTCGATCATGACCTCTTTCAAACGTTGTCTTGCCTGCTCTAAGTTTGCCTCTGCGGCATGTACCTGGATCATCTGGGAACGGATCAGTGTTTTCATGGTGTCGATCGCGTGCTTGGTCATTCTTATCCGCGCAAGATCGATCGTCCCACTCACAAGCCCCGTCAGTTCCTTCTCATAACCGGCTCTTTGCAACAGGAGCTTTCGTAATTTCTTTTTTTCATCCTCAAGTTTCACATTTGCGATCCCGTAGTTGATCTTCTCCTGTTCTTCCAGTTTTCTTTTTACATCCAGTATATTCTGCATTCGGTATTTGAATTTTGCCATTTACCATCACCCGCTTACTGTTCAAACAAAGCCGCCAGCATTTCTTCTTCTTCCTCGAAATCGAATTTTTCCATGGTATCCTGAACCAGGAATTCATTCACTGCATCGATCTTATCGATCGCATAATCGATATTTTTATTCGATCCGCGCTTATACGCCCCGATATTGATAAGATCTTCCGCTTCCTGGTAAGTCGCCAGCACGGTTTTTAATTTGCCCGCGTTCGCTTTATGTTCTTTTCCAACGATTGCGCTCATAACACGGGAAATACTCTGCAGCACATCGATCGCCGGATAATGGTTTTTATGCCCGAGTTTTCGGTCTAACATGATATGTCCGTCCAGAATGCTTCGCGCCGTATCCGTGATCGGCTCATTGAAGTCATCACCATCGACTAAGACTGTATACAGACCGGTGATCGAACCCTTCTCAGATGTTCCGGCTCTCTCTAAGAGTTTCGGCATCTCCGCATACACACTCGGCGGATATCCTCTTGTAACCGGCGGTTCCCCGGATGCCAGCCCGATCTCCCGCTGTGCCATGGAAAAACGGGTCAGGGAATCCATCATAAGAAGCACATCTTTTCCCTGATCCCTAAAATACTCCGCGATCGCCGTTGCCGTCTTTGCCGCTTTATTTCGGATCAGTGCCGGCTTGTCCGAGGTTGCGACCACGACAACCGAACGTCTCATGCCTTCTTCACCAAGGTCTCGCTCGATAAATTCGCGCACCTCCCTGCCTCGTTCTCCGATCAGTGCGATCACATTAATGTCTGCTTTGGTGTTTCGCGCAAACATACCAAGCAGTGTGCTCTTTCCAACACCCGATCCGGCAAAGATCCCGATACGCTGTCCCTTGCCGACTGTGATAAGACCGTCAACCGCCTTTACCCCAAGCGGTAACACTTCACTTATGATCTTTCTCTTCATCGGATCCGGCGGCGCCGCGTCTATCGGATACTCTGACTTTAATTCCAGCGTTTCAACGTCGGTCGGTCTGCCGATCCCGTCTAATGTATGCCCCAGTATATTATCATCCACAGAAACAGATAATGGATGTCCCGTATTCTCTACGATACATCCAACTCCCAGTCCTTCCATGCTGTCAAATGGCATCAGGAGCAGTCTTTTTTCACGAAAGCCAACCACTTCCGCCATGACATATTGATTTTCTTCTCTGTTGATATAAATGCGGCACAGATCATTTAATTTCGCATCCGGACCAACGGATTCCACCGTAAGTCCGACGATCTTAACTACCTTCCCCAGACGGTCAAAAAATGTATGCTCTTTCAGTTCTTCATATTTGCTTAAATCAACTGCCACTTTTTCACCCTCATAAGCTCAAAGTTTTTATTTCTTTTATCAGATTCTTCATCTCAACATCAACGCTGCAGTCAAACACTCCGGCTTCCGTCTCGATCATGCACTGTTCTTCTGTAAGTGCCGCGTCTTCAATGACGTCTATCCGTAAGTCTTCTCCCACGCGCTGCTGTAATTCTGCTTTGTGTTCACTGACATACGCATAGCTGTTCTCACCCAGATGAACCCGGAATTCCCGACATCCATCCGCATTCTGGATCGCGTTCTGTACCAGATACAGCAGCACATTTTTCTGATCCGCGAACTGAATCTGGAACACTTTTTCCACCACACCGGTGATCACATCTACCAGCTTTGGTTCAAGCTCTGCACACTTTGCCTCGTAATCTCTTCTTAAATCTTCCTGTAATCCGCGCAGGCGGTTCTGTTCTGCCTCTATTTCCTGCATCGCCTGTTCCTGACCGGAGCGATATCCTTCTTTCTGTCCTTCTTCTATTGCCTGCTCCCGCATATGCTCTGCCTGCATTTTTGCATCTTCGAGGATCTGATCCGCTTCCGCTTTTGCCGCTTCCAGAATATCCTGTGCCTGTTCTTCTTCGTTCACATTTTCTTCCGCATGCGGTTCTTCCAGTTCCTGCGCATCTTCTACTACTTCCACACTCTCCGCATCGAGTCCTTCAATGAATTCCCCGTCTGCAAGTGCTTCTTCCCGTTTCAGGCGAATGTAATCTTCCATTCGTTCCGTGGCTTTTTCATTCGAATCAATGATACGCTTGCCGGTATTGTTGTTGATAACAAAACGGCTTTTATAAAGATTAGACAATAATCTCGTCACCTCCGCCTCTGGAAATAACAATTTCTGCCGAATCCTCAAGCTTACGGATGATACTTACAATCTTCTGCTGTGCCTCTTCTACATCCTTCATTCGTACAGGACCCATGTATTCCATATCTTCCTTGATCATCGCTGCCAGACGTTTGGACAGGTTCTTGAAGATAACGCCCTGTACCTCTTCATTCGCACCCTTCAGCGCAACCGCAAGGTCATTATTGTCTACATCGCGGAGTACACGCTGGATCGCACGGTCATCCAGAAGAAGGATATCCTCAAATACAAACATCTTCTTGCGGATCTCATCAGCAAGTTCCGGCTCTTCAATTTCAAGAGACTCCATAATATGTTTTTCTGTTCCGCGGTCTACGGTATTCAAAATACCAACGATCGCATCCACACCTCCGACGATCGTGTAGTCCTGATTCATCAGAGAAGACAGTTTTCTTTCCAATACGCGTTCTACTTCCTTTATTACATCCGGGGATGTACGATCCATCATCGCGATACGTTTTGCTACGTCCGCCTGTTTTTCCGGTGTCAGCGCTCCAAGGATCATCGCCGCCTGTCCGGATGATAAATAGGACAGGATCATCGCGATTGTCTGCGGATGTTCATCCTGGATAAAGTTAAGAACCTGACTCGGATCTGTCTTACGCACAAACTCGAAAGGTCTGACCTGTAAGGACGCTGTAAGTTTGGAAATAACTTCCTGTGCCTTTTCGTTTCCAAGTGCCTTTTCAAGAAGATCCTTCGCATATCCGATACCGCCCTCTGCAATGTACTGCTGAGCCAGACATACCTGATAAAACTCATTCAAGATATCTTCCTTCGTCTGCGGTGACACACTTCGCGTATTCGCAATTTCAAGTGTCAGTTCTTCTATTTCATCTTCCTTCAGGTGTTTGAAAATTGCTGCTGACTTTTCCGGTCCAAGTGCGATCAGAAGGATCGCCGCTTTCTGGACGCCATTATACTCTTCCGTACTTCCCATAAATTAATTCCACTCCTCATTCAGCCAGTTACGCAGTAATGATGCAACTGCTTCCGGATTTTCATCGACAAATTTTTCTATCATAAGTCTTGTCTCAGACTTCTCATTGAATCCGATATCTTCAAGCTGTTCGGACTCCGCCTCTTTCGTTGTTTCCAGTAAGGATTCTACCGACAATTCCGGTTCCACCTCCACTGCTTCTTCTTTTCTTGTACTGCGGAATACCACATAACCAAGCATTGCAAGGATCAGTACCGCAAGCGCGATCTGCAGATAATCCGTCAGCGTTCTTCCGTTATTTTCTGAATACTGAAAAAACGGCACATCATAGGCAACGATTGAAATATTATTTTCAGATATTCCGGTCGCCCGTGATACCATTGTATAAAAGTCCGGATCGACATCCGTTTTTACGCGGTCACTGTTCGCTGCCACATATTCATCAAATGTCATTCCGTCCAATGTTCCATCTGCTTTCAGTGCATCTTCGTTATATACCACATATCTGGTAAGTGCAACGGTGATCGATGACTGGTCATAGTCAATATTCCCAACAGATCCCGTTGTTGTTGTGATCCGCTCATTCGGGAGATAATCTTTGCTGTAATCCGATACTGTCGTATGTGTTGTATTGTTATCCTGGATCACATAAGTTGTATCATCATTGGAGTCCGTACCCGGTGTTGCCGCTGCGCCCCCGTCGGATTCTGATTCATATGAGCTTTCGCTGTCCAGATAGCCCTGTGTCTGTCCATCCGCCACATAGTATTCGTGGTCTGTCACATCCGTCTTGTCAAAATCAAGCACCAGATTCAGGCCAACCTCTGCATTGTCATACACATCCGTGCCAAGGACAACATCCTTCACTTTGCTTTTTACCGCATTTTCCGTCTTGCTTGTAAGTGCCAGCTGGCTGTTGGCATTTCCGGTCTGTGAATTGGAATCCCCGCCGGAGAAAAGGACATTTCCATCCGAATCCAGAATCAAAATGCTGTCTGTATCATCATTGCCGACTTCCGTCGCTATGTACTGCGCAATTCCCGCCGCCTGGTCATCCGTCATTTCTCCGTTCAGTTTCAGGATCACGCTGGCATAAGTGTCCTGCCCCTGTGAAATGATCGTTCCGTCATCTTCCGGAATGGACAGTGTAACCGTCGCGGTTTCTATGTTTGAAATCGTCTCCAGTTTATCCGCAAATGCGCTTTCCAGATAAAGCTGGTATTTCTTAGTCTTATCCGCTTCCGTAGTACTGAAGCTTCCGTCGATCGCATCATCAATACTGTACCCTTCGGACGGGATACTGTTTGATCCAAGCAGGATCGAAGCATTTGCTTCATCCTTCTTATTTACTGTAAACGTCAGTCCATCCTGCGACAGTTCGTAAGGGATTGACTCCCCGTCCAGTAAATCTTTTACCTGCGAAGCCTGCGTAGCTGAATCGCATGTGATAAGTGTCACCATGGTCGGTCTTGAAACAACCATTCCCAAAATGATCAAAGCCACAACTACGACCGCGGCAATGCTTACGATCAGTGTCTTCTGTTTTGTGGAAAATCTTTTCCACCAGTCTCCTATTTTATCAATTATCTGTTTCAGTCTTTCCGGCATTTCTTTTCCCTACCCATTAAATCTGCATATTCATGATCTCTTTATAGGCATCCAGCAGCTTGTCACGCACCGCAACTGTAAACTGCAATGCTGAATTTGCTTTATACTGTGCCACCTGAAGATCATGTGTGTTTTCGGCTTCACCAAGTGCGAAACGAATCTCTTCGGACTCTGCCTTATTGATATAGCTGTTCGTCTCATTCACCATTCCCATCGCAGAGCCAAGCGCATTCGCGAACGTGTCTGCTCCGGTCGGTGTTTTTGCCTTTTCAGCCGCGATTTTAATGTCATCAGCAGAGACATTTGTAAGTGCTGAAATATCCATCTCTCTTTACCTCCCCCTATTTACCGATCTGAAGTCCTGCCTGTGCCATAGACTTTGTCGCATCAAAAGCAGTTGTATTTGCCTCATACGCACGGCTTGCATCGATCAGGTTTGTCATTTCCGTGACAATATTTACATTCGGATATGACACATATCCATTTTCATCCGCATCCGGATGTGACGGATCATATTTCATGATATAGTCGGATTCATAATCCTCTGTCAGTTTGGAAACCTTTACGCCGTTCCCCGCGAATGCATTCCGCGTATTAGACAGTACGTCTGAAAACGGTGTGATCTGTTTCTCCTGGAATGTAACAATCTTTCTCCGGTACGGCGTTCCATCCCCGGTGTTCGTCGTATTGATATTCGCCACATTCTCCGCTATCACGTCCGTACGGAAACGCTCAGCCGTCATTCCAGACGCGCTGATATCAAAAGCCTGAAATAAAGCCATTGTCATTACCTCCTCTTAACTCCTTAACTCATCGCTGTTTTCAATCTGGAAAATTCCTGCGAAATGCTGTCCGTCAACGTCTGATACTTGATTGTCTCGGAAGCGCGTTCTACTTCCTCAGTGTCAATATCCACGTTGTTACGGTCTTCCCTGTATGAATAGTTCGCATAATCTGTATAGACAGACGCATTCAGGTGATTCAGATTTAAATTTCTCACCTTCTGATCCAAAGATACGTATTTGTAATGTCCAAGTTCCTCCGCAAGGACACTGGAAAAATCAATGTCCTGCCGTTTGTAGCCCGGTGTATCCACGTTCGCGAGATTGTTATTGATACATTCGCTTCGTGTCCAGCTGGCATCCGCCGCCTTGTCCAGAATATTGATATAACTGAACGCATCTGTATTTATCATATGTGTACCTCCAACTCCACTTGGTTTCTGCTTACCACTACTTATTATAGAAGTTAATGCCAAAAAAGACAAGTAGTTTTTGTCTATTTTTATACAATTCTGCATACTTTTGTCATATCGTGTACAATCTTCCGCTTCCATCAAAAAAGAGATTTATAGATCATTCTTTCTACAAATCTCCTTTTTCGCTCTGGCACTGTTATCTCTTTTCTTTTTTTATTTTTTCAAGTTCGTCAAAAACAACATCATTTATAACCTTGATATAGGTTCCTTTCATACCGGAAGACCGCGACTCGATCACCCCGGCACTCTCAAATTTACGCAATGCGTTGACAATGACCGAACGTGTGATCCCCACACGGTCAGCAATCTTGCTGGCAACCAGGATTCCCTCGTTTCCGTTCAGTTCATCAAAAATATATGTGATTGCTTCGAGTTCGGAAAAAGATAAAGTTCCGATCGCAGAACGCACGATCTGTACTTTTCTTTTCTCCTCCGCTTTTTCCTCGTTGACAGAGCGCATCATCTCAAGACCTACCACGGTGGTTCCATATTCACTCACAATGATATCATCGATTCCAAAATCCTGCTCGCCCCGGTAGATAAAGAGCGTTCCAAGACGTTCTCCGGCAATGTCGATCGGTGTGATGATCGCGCGGTACGCTTTTGTATTTTCGACAAAACCAAGCGTTTCCAGATTCACATTTTCCTTTGTGGAAAGGATCCCGAGCAGCCGGTCATTCAACGCGCCATCGATAAATCCCCCGACCTCATCCGTGATCAGTTCCGATATCTTCGGGATACTGGTGTCCGTGCTCATGCCGAGCACCTTTCCCTTTTTACTGATAACCAGGACATCCGCATCCAGAATATCCGTCATAACCCTGCATATATCATTGAATACCACTTTGGAAGAATGATTATTATGCAAAAGTTTATTGATCTTTCTTGTTTTATCCAATAATTGTACGCTCATCTTCGTCCTCCTGTCCAGTCGGCAGTTCCGCTGTCTCACAGTTTAGCACGTTTGCTCTCAATATTCAATATATAGCAGATTATTCTGTCAATTTATTTCTCTTTTTCGTCGGTTTTCTTTTTTTCTTCGACATAGCCGCACTGTTCATCCGCGCAGACCAGCTTGCTTCCCTTTTCTACCATATAGCCGCCGCACTTCGGGCATTTCTTTACGGAAGGACGCTGCCATGACATGAATCCGCATTCCGGATTGTTCTCGCAGCCATAGTATTTTCTGCCTTTTTTGGTCTTCTTTAACACGACTTCTTTGCCGCAGAGCGGGCACGGTACTCCGATCTTCTCAAGATACGGTTTGGTGTTACGGCACTCCGGGAAGCCCGGGCACGCAAGGAATTTTCCATGCGGTCCGTATTTTACCACCATATTGCGGCCGCACTCCTCACAGATCACATCGGTCACTTCATCCGCGATCTGCACTTTTTCCAGATTTTTCTCCGCGATCGCAACCGCTTCCGCAAGATCCGGGTAGAAGTTGCTTACCACTGTCTTCCAGCTTACCTTTCCTTCCTCCACCATATCGAGCAGGGATTCCAGATTTGCCGTAAAATGCTCATCCACAATGCTCGGGAACGAATCCTTCATAATGTTGTTTACCGCCTCACCGAGCTCTGTCACATACAGATTTTTATTTTCTTTTACAATATAACGTCTCGCAAGGATCGTGGTGATCGTCGGTGAGTAGGTACTCGGACGTCCGATCCCAAGTTCTTCCAGTGCTTTTACCAGTGATGCCTCTGTATAATGCGCCGGCGGCTGGGTAAAGTGCTGTTTTTCGTCAAATTCCTGGAAGGTAAGCTTTGTATCCTTGTCGATCGATTTTAAGAGCACATTGCTCTCCGCTTTTTCATCCTCATCATTGGTGTATACCGACATAAAACCATCGAATGCGATTTTGGACGCGGATACCGAAAAACGGTACTCCCCTGCCCCGATCTTTACGGAAGTCGTCTCATACACAGCCTCTTTCATGCGGCTCGCGGTAAAACGGTTCCAGATCAGCTGATACAGGCGGAACTGATCTCTGGAGAGCGATTCCTTCATTGCCTGCGGCGTTCTCGTAATGTCAGAAGGACGTATCGCCTCATGCGCGTCCTGGATCTTTGCGTTGCTCTTTTTTGCCGCAACCGTCTTTGCCACATATTCTGCTCCGTATGTAGTTCCAATATAATCTCTCGCTGCCGCGTCCGCTTCTTCCGAGATACGGGTCGAGTCCGTTCTCAGGTAAGTGATAAGACCGACGGTACCGGCTCCTTTTAAGTCAATTCCTTCGTAAAGCTGCTGCGCAAGGCGCATGGTCTTCTGCGTGGAAAAATTAAGTACCTTGGACGCTTCCTGCTGCAGGGTACTTGTGATAAACGGAAGCGGCGCCTTTTTCACACGCTCTCCCTTTTTCACCTCAAGCACCTGGTACTTCTCCTGCTTTAACTGATCCATGACCGCATCCATCTGTTCTCTGGAGGAGATCGTCATCTTGCCTTTTGCGTTACCGGTAAATTTCGCCACAAGCGGCTTTTTCTCTCCCTTGATGCCGAGCATGACATCCAGGCTCCAGTACTCTTCCGGTATGAACGCGCTGATCTCGTCTTCCCTGTCACAGATGATACGAAGCGCAACGGACTGTACTCTTCCTGCGCTGAGTCCACGTTTTACCTTTGCCCAGAGCAGCGGGCTGATACGGTAGCCCACCATACGGTCCAGCATTCTGCGCGCCTGCTGCGCATCCACAAGATCCATATCGATCTCACGCGCCTGTTTTAAGGATGCCTTCACCGCGCTCTGCGTGATCTCGTTAAAACTGATACGGTACATCTTTTTGTCTTCCAGCTTCAGCGCCTTGGACAGATGCCAGGATATCGCCTCTCCCTCGCGGTCGGGATCGGTTGCGAGGTATACTTTATCTGCTTTTTTTGCTTCCTTTCTCAGTTTTGCGAGAATTTCGCCCTTTCCCCGGATCGTGATATATTTTGGTTCATAATCGTGTTCCACATCTATACCGAGCTGACTCTTCGGCAGATCACGAACATGTCCGTTGGAAGCCATTACTTCATAATTTTTTCCCAGAAATTTTTTTATCGTCTTTACTTTCGCAGGTGATTCCACAATCACAAGATACTTTGCCATTTTTTTACTCCTTCACAGCTCTTTTTCAAGAACGGACATAATAATTTTTAAAAACTTCCTTTATTTTCCCTTTCTGCTGCAGCCCGATCAAAGCCCCGCTGACCTCAGAAAGCATCATCCCTGTTCTTTTCATAATCTCATCCAAACTCCTCGGTTCGAAATCTAGACCACTATACACCACCATCTCCGGTTTTTCAAGTAAATTTTTCTTAAAGTTTTCGACTTTTCTCCTGCTTTTTGCTTCGATCTGAAGATCTTTTAAGAAATCTTCCACCGACAAAACAAGCCCTGCACCCTGCTTGATCAGACGGTTGCATCCGCCCGAAAGACGGTCTGTCACTCTGCCCGGAAGCGCGTAAACATCCTTGCCCTGTTCCATTGCAAAATCCGCCGTGATCAAGGAGCCGCTCCGCTCCCTTGCCTCGATCACAACCACAATGTCACTCATTCCGCTGAGGATCCGGTTCCTTGCGGGAAAAAACGCGCCAAACGGCGGCGTTCCCGGCGCATATTCCGAGATGAGCCCGCCCGCATTTTGTATCTCTTCATACAGCCCTGCGTTTTCCGGCGGATAGCACACATCCACACCGCAGCCAAGTACCGCATAAGTCTCTCCGCCTGCGCGCAGTGCGCCCGCATGTCCCGCAGAATCCACGCCTCTTGCCATTCCGCTTAAAATGATAACGCCCTCTGCCGCCAGAGCCTCCGCGATCTCACCCGCAAATGCCCTGCCGTATTCCGAACAGCATCTCGCCCCTACAATCGCCACAGAAAGCACATTTTCCACCGGGAGCCGCCCTTTTACATAGAGAGCGTCCGGCGCGCCCTCGATATTTCCAAGGCGTGCCGGAAATATTTTTTCTTCCTTTGTAATAAAGTCCACCCCTGCGCTTTTTAATTTTTCATAAGAAAGCTTCAGATCATAAGTATTTCGATCCGCCATGATCCGCTTTACATCCTGTTTCATCAGAAACGGGATCTCAAGCAGTTCCTCTTCTCTCATTTCAAAAATGTCTTTGGCGCTCCTTCCGTCCGCAAGCAGTATGCTCCGTTTCTGCACTCCGATGCCCGGAAGCCGGTTCAGCCAGTAATCGTACCTTTTATCCGTCATTTTATTTCCCCCTTTTATGCCTGCTCCCAGAATTTCGGCTCAGGATTCCGATAGCAGACCGCTTCATTCAGATGCCGCAGCTCAACTTCCTTACTTTCCTCCAGATCCGCTATGGTGCGTGCCACTTTTAGCAGCTTATGATATGCCCTTGCGCTCAGATCCAGGCTCGTATAGATCTGCTTTAAGTACTGCTTCTTTTTTCTATCCAGCATGCAGTACGCTTCCAGCTGCCCCGCCGGTATCTCACTGTTATGCAAAAATCCGCCTTCCCGGTAACGTTCTCTTTGTATCTGCCATGCCGCTTCCACACGTTTTCGTATATTTTCGGAGCACTCCTCTTTTTTCCCTGCGCCGGTCACTTCCTCATAGGATAATCTCGTTACCCAGACACACAGATCCATACGATCGATCAGCGGTTTGCTGACACGTCCGAGATAGCGCGCGATCTCCCGCCGGCTGCAGGAACACTTCTGCCTGTCCGGATAATTTCCACAGGCGCACGGATTCATCGCGGCAACCAGCATAAAATCCGCCGGATACCGATAGTTTCCTCCCGTCCGTACGAGCTGCACCTGTCTTTCTTCCATTGGCTGGCGCAGCGCTTCTAATGCCTCTTTTCGAAATTCGGTCAGTTCGTCCAAAAACAGCACCCCATGATGCGCAAGACTGATCTCTCCCGGCTTCGGGATGCACCCGCCACCGGAAAGTCCCTGTGGCGTCACCGTATGGTGCGGCGCGCGAAACGGGCGTATATCCAAAAGATCTCCCCGCTCCTCAAACAGCCCGCAGACACTGTATATTTTTGACAGCTCGATCTGCTCCTTCCTGCTCATCGGCGGCAGGATCGACGGGATCCGCTTTGCCGCCATGGTTTTTCCGGTTCCCGGAGGCCCGACCATCAGAAGATTATGCATGCCCGCCACTGCCACCTCACAGGCCCGCTTTAGCATTCCCTGTCCATGGAGCTCCGCAAAATCCGGCTGTTCCGCTTTGAACGCGCATTTCCCGCTTTCCTCCGTTTTCTTTTCGGCATCTTCCGTTTTCTTTGTTTTAAAATAGGAAATAACAGAAAAAAGACTGCTCACCGGTATGATCTCAATTCCCGGTACCACACACGCCTCCCTGTAATTTCCCGCCGGAACCATGCATTTTAAAAATCCGCGTTCCGCTGCGCCGAATATGGCGGGCAGGATCCCCCGCACTGGCTGTACCTGTCCGTTTAAACCAATTTCCCCGACCACAAGGATGTCCGCCATATTCTCTTTTGGAACGATCTCAAGCGCCGCCATCAACGCTACTGTGATCGGAAGATCAAAGGCTGATCCGGATTTCCGGACGCCCGCCGGCGAAAGATTTACCGTGATACGCTTTGCCGGCAGTAGATATCCGGCATTTCGCAGTGCCGTGCGCACACGCTCCTTGGCCTCCTTGACTTCCGCGCCAAGAAAACCAACCATTTCAAAATAAGGCATCCCGTTACTCACGTCCGCCTCAACCTGCACCGGGATACTGTCGATCCCATGCACGATCGCTGTAGATACAATACTGTACAATCTACTCCTCCTTTTTGATTTTGTTTTTTGTTTGAATTCTGCTGCCGATCCGGCTTCTGACTCTGATCAGATGACAGTCTCTCTGTCATAAAGATAAAAAAGATGGAATCATCATAACATGATTTCCATCTTTTTCAAATAGTTTTATTCCTCATTTAAGCTTTTTTTTAGTTTTTCCAGCGCATGCTTCTCGATCCGGCTGACATAGGATCTGGAAATGCCGATCCGGTTTGCGATCTCACGCTGCGTCTGCACCTTTTTGTTATACAGTCCATAACGCAGGATAATGATCTCTTTTTCCCGTTCGTTCAGTACCTCCGGCAGTTTCCGGTAAATCTTTTCCACATTCTTATGCAGTTCGATCTTTTCAAGGATATCCGGCTCATCACTCTCGACAATATCCAAAAGCGAGATCTGATTTCCCTCTTTATCCGTCCCGATCGGCTCATAGAGTGAGATTTCGCGCGACACCTTTCGTTTCGCGCGAAGATACATTAACAGTTCATTGTCGATACAGCGCGCCGCATAGGTTGCAAGACGGCTCCCTCTTTCCGCGTCAAACGTAGTCACCGCCTTGATCAGCCCGATCGTCCCAATAGATATAAGATCCTCCGGATCTTCCCCGGTATTCTGATACTTTTTCGACACATGAGCGACCAGCCGCATATTCCGTTCGATCAGCGTATTTTTCGCCTCAAGGCTGCCTTCTTTCATTTTGATCAGACATTCCGCTTCTTCTTTCGCATTCAATGGGGATAAAAAAGTTTTCAAAAAAAGCACCTCAAAGCTGATTTACTACATTTTATGAAATTGAAACGATAAAGTGCCTTTCCCTATTTTATTTTGCCCGTCCGCAGGTTATAATAACAGCAATAACAACACCAGGAGGCATTGGATGAACCGGACACTTTCCTATCAGATCACGGCAGAGGATAACAACAAAACAGTCGCCACGTTTCTAAAAGAACAGGGGTTTTCGCGTCATATCCTGATCGATCTGAAAAAAGCAAAAAACAGCATTCTGCGCGACGGGATCTGGCTTTATTTTCAGGACATCTTACATACCGGGGACACCATTTTGGTATCTTTAACCGAAAATACCGGCTCCGATGGCATTCTCCCCGTGGATCTTCCGCTTACGATTCTCTACGAGGACGAAGATATCCTTGTCGTAAACAAGCCCTCCGGCATGCCGACGCATCCGTCTATGGACAATTATGACAACACACTCGCAAACGCGGTTCTCATGTATTACAAAAAGCAGGGCATTCCTTTTACCTTCCGCTGTCTCAACCGTCTCGACCGGGACACGACCGGGCTTACGGTCATTGCAAAAAACGCGCTCAGCAGTGCGCTTCTTTCTTCCGCGATCCGCACACGCCAGATCCACCGGAGTTATCTCGCCATTGTTTCCGGCATCACTCCGGAATCCGGCACGATCGACGCTCCGATCGCGCGCAAAGGCAGTTCCGTGATCGAAAGAGAAGTAAATTTTTCATCCGGGGAGCGTGCGGTCACGCATTTTCGGCGGCTTGCGGAAAGAAACGGGCTTTCCCTCGTTTTGCTTACGTTAGAGACCGGACGCACGCATCAGATCCGTGTCCATATGAAATACATCGGGCATCCACTGATCGGAGATTTTCTCTATCACCCTGATTTCCGCCAGATCGACCGTCAGGCACTGCATGCAGCCCGGCTTTCTTTCCTTCATCCAATCAAAAAGGAGCCGCTTGTTTTTACGGCTCCTCTTCCCCCTGATATGCAGGCACTCTTTCCTGGTGTAAAATTTCCAGCAGACTAACGGATCCTTTCTGTCAGTCCGATCTTTTTTTGTACCTTGCGCAGTGTCTTATTCGCGAAATAACTTGCCTTCTCGTCGTTTTCCTTAATGCAGGACTCGATATAAGCCTTATCCGCGATCAGCTGTTTATAACGCTCCTGAAGCGGTCTTAACTCATCCGCAACGGCCTCTCCTACTGCAAGTTTGAAATCTCCATATCCTTTTCCGTCAAATTCTCTTTCGATCTCTTCCATGGTCTTTCCGGTCACACAGCCATAGATGCTCATCAGATTGCTGACGCCCGGTTTTTCTTCCGAATAACGGACTTCACTGCCGGAATCTGTCACCGCGCGCTTGAATTTGCGGATGATCGTATCGGTATCATCGAGAAGCCGGATGGTCGCATTGACATTTTCATCTGATTTGGACATTTTCTTTTCCGGCTCCTGAAGGCTCATGATCTTTGCGCCGGCCTTCGGGATATATGCCTCCGGTATGGTAAATACTTCTCCGTAGATATTGTTGAAACGTTCCGCAATATCCCTGCAGATCTCAAGATGCTGCTTCTGATCCACGCCAACCGGAACCAGGTCTGTCTGATACAGCAAAATATCCGCTGCCATAAGAACCGGATATGTGTAGAGTCCCGCATTGATATTATCCGCGTGTTTTGCGGCTTTATCCTTAAACTGGGTCATGCGGTTCAGCTCACCCATATAGGTAAAGCAGTCCAGGATCCAGCCGAGTTCCGCGTGTGCGGAGACATGTGACTGGTAATAGAGGCAGTTCTTTTTCGGATCCAGCCCCGCCGCTACATAAAGCGCATACAGATTTCTCGCATTTTTCCGAAACTCCGCCGGTTCCTGACGTACGGTCAGGGAATGCAGATCCATAACGCCGTAAAAGCACTCATATTCCTGATCCCAGTTCAGCCAGTTCTTTAAAGCCCCCAGATAATTTCCAAGTGTCAGTGTTCCTGTCGCCTGCATACCGCTGTACAGGATCTTTTTGTCTTTTACCATATCTCGTTCCTTCTTTCTGTCTTTCCTTTATTTATAGTTTTTATTCTGATTTCTGTCAATAGGATATTTTCCCTTTTAAGACTTCGTTTTTGATAAACGCGAATGTCTTATCCTCGCCCTCTTCTGCCAGCATATGAAGCAGCAGTTCCAAAAGCCTCTGCGTGTCAGGATGCAGAATGTGGCATTTTTTGCCCTGTTCATAGTATTCCAGGGCACTGCGGTCTATATATTTCTCTTTCTGATAATTTTTGGACGCCGCAACCCGGTCGATAAACATCTCCACCACATAATTGATCGGCATCTTCATCCCCTCAAGCCCTTTATTTTCGCCTTTATGCGGTCCCTCTTTATCCGGCACCCCATAGTCGATCCAGTACTCCATATGGTGCTTGTTTCTTCCCTTGTGGTGAAGCCACGCCGAGGAATAGCCCTTCACCTCGCGTTCCGCGTTATTCGGGCTCCGGTTTCCCTGATAGTATCTGCAGCCGACCAGAAATTCCGTCGGCGAGTATTTGGAAAGATCATGCAAAAGCCCCTGCCGGTACAACCCGACACGAAAGCATCCTTTCATGACCAGATATTTATGATGTGTAATCGTACAAAAATGTTTCCACGCTTTCATTCCCTACCTCTTTCCAACAAAGACCGCAACAGACTGCGGCGCGATCACAGCCTGTTTCTGCTCTATTTCCACGCCGTTATCCAAAACCGCGTCCTTTTCTCTTGCGGTATCGATCACGCGATACCAGCCCTTCGTCTTCTCCGTCTTCGGGAGCGCCAGTTTTTTCTCCGTCACATGGAAATTAAACGCGATATAGATATCGTCATCCTCCGTGGCATCGTCCCGCAGCGCGTAGCCACCGCCGTAGAGCAGGCCTACCACCTGTCTGCCCGGATCAAAGCCCGCCATCCATGCTTCTTCGCCGTGATAGGAAAGATCCGGCAGTCCGATCCCCTTATAATCGCACATCTGCATCGGTTCCGGGCTCCTAAACACCGGATGCTCCTTCCGGAAACGGATCACCGCTCTGGTAAACTCCAAAAGCTCCCTGTTTCTTCCTTTTTCTTTCCAGTTGATCCACCCGATCGCATTATCCTGGCAGTACGCGTTATTGTTGCCTTCCTGTGAATTTCCAAATTCATCCCCGGAAAACAGAAGCGGGATTCCCTGCGCAAGAAAGACAGCCGCTATGGCGTTCTTTGCCAGCCGTTTGCGCTGGTTTTTAATGTATTTCCGGTTCGTCTCCCCTTCCGCGCCGCAATTACAGCTGTAATTCCAGCTGCTTCCGTCCGTGTTTTTCTCTCCGTTTTTCTCATTGTGCTTTTCACTGTATGAAAAAAGATCTGCCAGCGTAAATCCATTATTGTCACAGATATAATTCACATACGAAGCGCGCTCCTGCTGTTTGCGCATCTGATTGACAAACTCATACAGGCTGGCATCCCTGCCGCAGAGCATGCGGCGGATCGGATATTCAAATTCATCATTGTAAAAGTACAAATGGCTGTCCGCGTCCTCTTTTGCGACAACCGCCTCTTCAAACCACACATAAAAGATCTTGGTCGCATGAAGCAGCAGATCCTCCGCGATCACCTGTACCGGCAGATTTTCTCCCTGCAAATGAAATCCGTCCACATGGTACTCAAGTACCCAGTAATGCAATGCGTCGATGATCTCAGCCGCCGGAACTCCCGCCGGGAAAAACATCTCAAGAATGCACTCCATCCCCTGGTTATGAAGCGCCTGGATCAGTCTTTTCAACTCCACAGCCGCATGATCCGAAGCCGCAAATGATGCTTTGGGCGCAAAATAGTTTCCTCTGGTATAGCCCCAGAAATTCACCCGCGTTTCCGCCCTCTTTTCTTTTGCTTTTTTCTTCCATGTCACATAATCCGGCAGCTTGTCCTTCGTTTTCTGCTCGATCTCCTCAAATTCATAGACCGGCATCAGTTCGACCGATGTCACTCCCAGATCACGCAGGTACGGGATCTTCTTTTGCAGTGCCGCAAAGGTTCCCCGGTTTGCCGCCGACGTGTCCATCGTAAATCCACGCACATGCAGCTTATAGAGGAACATGTCCTCTTTTTTGACCTTTGGCCGCTGTTCCTTCCAGTGAAAGACGGAAAAATCAAATCCTCCACGCAGCACATTTTTCCCCTGCCGCGCCTTGTCGCACCAGTGCTCCCTGCCCACGATCTTTCTGGCATAGGGATCTGTCACGACTTCTCCATCGATCTCATAGTTATAATCAAATTTATGGTAATCTATATTCCGTATGCAGACAGAACGAAGGAAACCTGCCTGAAACTCCACGGGCAGCTCGATCCTAAACTGTTTTTTGCCGCTCTCCCTGTCATAAAGCAGCACAGCACATGTCTGATTTTGTTTCGCGGCAAACGTAAATACCAGATCTCTTCCCTGTCTGGTCACTCCCATTGCCGCATAATTTCCTTCCTTTATCTCATACTTCATCTGTTTTTTCCTCTGTTGCACATTTGTATTTTATTATACCTGTTTTTATTTTATTTGTATAGAAAAATTCTGATATTTTTCCGGTGCCGGTTGCGAAGCGGGCACAGAACTGATAGAATGATACTGCATCAGCAATTTATCACAGAAAAGAGGTACTGATATGGGAAAACAGGAAAATTCCAATGATGATGAAGATATGTTCGTAACACTTAGCCTGGATGACGATTCCGAAGTCGAATGCCGCATTCTCACGATCTTTGAAGCAGCTGACCAGGATTATATCGCGCTGCTTCCGCTCGATGAAAACGGTGCGGACAATGCCGAGGGAAAGGTCTACATCTACCGCTATTTTGAAGATGAAGACGGCAATCCTTCCCTGGACAATATCACCGATGATGAAGAATACGAGATCGTCGCTGACCGTTTTGATGAACTTTTAGATGAAGAGGAATTTGAAGAGATGGATTAATCCCCCGTTTCGTTCATTTCCCGGATAAATCTGGAGATCTCTGTCTCGTGATTGTTTAGCTTTTTCACGGAACAGAGCTTCAGCTTTTCTCTGGCGCGTGTGATACCAACGTAGAACATGCGCCTTTCTTCTTCGATATCCGCTTCTAACACTGCCTTTTTGTATGGCATGACTCCCTCATTGACATCCACGATATAAACCTTTTGAAACTCAAGTCCCTTGGCGCTGTGCAGTGTCGCAAGCAGCACCCCGTTTTTATTTTTACGCTGTTTCTCACTCTGACGCTTTAATTCTTCGGTATATTCCTCAATATGGGTAAACCATTCATCAAAGTCACGGTAGCCCTTGGCACCCTCCTGCAGTTCATCTAACTTTTCAAGCAGTTCTTCCTCGCTGATCCTGCGATAATCCGCGTATTCCCTGCAAAAGTCATCATAGCCGACGCTCTGCCGTATGTAATTGATCGCCGCAAACGGTGTGATCCGCCCGATCACTTTTAGGTCATACTCCATTTTTTCGATCCGCTCGGCGATCCATGGCTTATCGCGGTAGATATCGAGTAACACCTCGAACGCGATCTCCTCCTCATCCACATTTTCCCTGCTGATATAACGCTTTGGCCGGTTCATGATCTGCAAAAAGTTCTTTCGGGTGCGGCTTCCCTGCGCCATGTAAATGTAGGCAAAGATATCCTTCGCGATCCAGTGCTCATAGAGATTGGGGATATTGTCCCTTGTGACAAACGGAATATCATAATCCATCAGCTGTTCCATCAAAAGTCTCGGCTGCGTATTGGTGCGGAACAGTATCGCGATATCCGAATACATTCCACTGCCTTCCACATGGTCCCTGATCTCTTCTATGATCTTTCTGTTTTCCGCTCTCTGGTCTTCAAATACCGCAAATTCCACCGCCGCGCCGCTGCTTCCCGCCGCGTGGATCTCCTTTTGGAAGCGCTCTGTATTATGTCCGATCAGGCGAAGGGACGCATCCACGATATTCGCTGTGGAACGGTAATTTTCTTTCAGTACGATTTTTTTCGCGTTCGGATAATCTTTGTCAAAATGCAGCATGATCTCCGGTCTCGCCCCGCGGAAACGATAAATCGACTGATCGTCATCCCCGACCACAAAGAGATTGTTTTCGGGAAGCGCAAGCATTTTCATGATGTCAAACTGAAGCTTGTTGATGTCCTGGAACTCATCGATCAGAATATAACGGTACTTTTTCTGCCAGGCCGAAAGGATGTCTTTGCGCTCTGAAAAAAGCTCGTAAGTGTAGACTAACATATCATCAAAATCGAGCAGCCGGTTGCGTCTTAATTTTTCATCATACGCACGGTAAATCTTGCGGAACACATGCTCGGGAAGATTGGAAGAATAATAATTTTCAAGCGCTACTCCGGCATTTTTCACCATACTGATCTCACCGAACAAAGACGATAAAAACTCCGCCTCGTCATCGTACTCCAATCCCATATGCGCAACGATCTCCCGCATATACTGGTATTTGACATCTTCTTTTATGATATTTCCCGCATGAAAATGATAGGCGTATTTGAGGACCGTAAAAAATACCGCATGAAACGTTCCAAATGTCACCGGATATTTTTTCCCCATCCGCCGGATAAACCGCTCTTCCATTTCTCTTGCGGCTGCCCGCGTGAATGTGATGACCAGTATCCGGGACGGATCCACGCCATGTTCGGTGATCAGCCGGCTGGTGCGCTCGGTGATCACCGCTGTCTTTCCGCTTCCCGGCCCCGCCAGTATGAGTGCCGGTCCATCCTTATGTTCGATTGCCTCTGTCTGTGATCTGCTGAACTCCACTTCTTACTCCCTGTCAAAAAAAGAGTGAAAATATAATATCTTCACTCTCTTTCTTTATGCTCTTATTTGCTTAATAATTCAATTCCTTTTCTGATACGGGCAAGGGATTCCTCTTTTCCGAGGATCTCCATGATCTCTGTCGCGCCACCCGGTGTCATCTGTTTTCCGGATACCGCTGTACGGATCGGCCACATCACATATCCGTTCTTACAGCCCTTTTCTGCCACATAATCACACAACATCGCATAGAGCGCATCGTTACTGTAATCTTCCTGTGCCTCGAGTCTCGGAAGAATCTCTGTAAGCACTTCTAAGGCTGTCTCCGCATTGGTCTTCATCTTCTTATGCGTATACATCGCGATATCATATTCCGGTAACTGCTCAAAGAAATCAATGTGGTCTTTGATGTCCGGGAAAATCTCGATCCTGGTCTTTACAAGGGTCGCGATCTTCTTTAAGTCATAATCTTTGGTCACCACTTCTTTGATATACGGCTCTGCCATCTGGTAAAAACGGTCAAAATCCATCGCTTTGATGTATTCTCCGTTCATCCATTTGAGCTTTGTGTAATCAAAAACTGCCGGTGATTTGTTGATATGATGATAATCAAACGCTTCTACCAGTTCAGACAGGGACATGATCTCACGGTTGTCTGACGGGCTCCAGCCAAGCAGCGCAACAAAGTTTACTACGGCTTCCGTCAGAAATCCCTGATCGATCAGATCTTCGTATGACGCATGACCACAGCGCTTGCTTAACTTCTGGTGCTCTTCATTGGTAATCAACGGGCAGTGGATATATTCCGGTACTTCCCAGCCAAACGCCTCATAGAGACGGTTGTATTTCGGTGAAGAGGAAAGGTACTCGTTTCCGCGCACTACATGGGTGATCCCCATCAGGTGATCGTCCACAACATTCGCGAAGTTGTAAGTTGGATATCCGTCTGATTTGATCAGGATCATATCGTCGAGTTCCGAATTATCTACCGTGATATCACCATAGATGTCATCGTGAAACGTTGTTGTTCCGGTTCTCGGGTTATTCTGGCGGATGACATACGGTTTGCCAGCTGCAAGATTTGCCTCTACCTCTTCTTTGCTTAATGACAGACAGTGTTTGTCGTACACGGAGATCTCTTTTCCCGCAACGGTCTGTTTTAAGCCTTCCAGACGCTCTTTATCGCAAAAGCAGTAATATGCTTCTCCTTTTTCAATCAGCTTTTTGGCGTATTCCAGATAAATCCCTTTTGCCTGACGTTCGCTCTGGACATAAGGTCCCACGCCTCCGTCTTTATCCGGTCCCTCATCATGCACAAGACCGGTCTTTTCCAGGGTGCGGTAAATGATCTCAACCGCACCTTCCACATAACGTTCCTGATCGGTATCTTCGATTCTTAAAATAAAATCTCCGCCTTCATGCTTCGCGATCAGATACGCATACAAAGCTGTTCTTAAATTTCCAACGTGCATCCGTCCCGTAGGGCTTGGTGCAAATCTTGTTCTGACTTTACTCATTTTACAGTTCCTCTTTCTTTTTATCCCGCTTTAGAGCAGTTCGATATCTGCCAGTTCCTTCGGTGGGATTTTCTGTTCTGATCCTTCCTGGATCTTCTTTACTTCCTGCTGTGCCTTATTGAGTGCAAGGATGGTTCCCGCTCCTGCGATACAGCCGCCCGGGCATCCCATTCCTTCAATCATACAGCCATCTTTCTTTCCTGCTTTTGCAAGCATGAGCGCTTTCTTACATTCCGCAAGTCCGTCCGCATGTTCGATCTTGACCTCAACACCCGGATAATACTCATGGATACACTGCTCGATCGCTCCAGCGACACCGCCTGCGCAGGCATATCCACGTCCGGCTGCTGTCGCGTCATGAAGTCCTTCTGTTCCTTCCACTGTGTTCGGGTCGATACCCTTTGCGGCGAACATCGCGTCAAGCTCTTCAAACGTGATGACAAAATCAACGTCGCTGCGCACGGAAGAACGGCTGGCTTCCAGCTTCTTAGCCGCACAAGGTCCGATAAATACGACTTTCACATCCGGATTTTCTTTCTTGATGCTTCGCGCGGTTGCGACCATCGGGGTCAGCTCCTGGGATACGGAACCGATCAGATCCGGGAACTGTTTTTTCGCCAGCATGGACCATGCCGGACAACAGGAGGTAAGTAAAAACGGCAGTTCACCGGTCGCTACATGCTCAGCATAATGCTTTGCCTCTGCAACAGCTCCGATATCCGCGCCATATGCAACTTCACGCACATCGGTAAATCCAAGTTCCAGTAATGCTTCCTTCACATTTTCCGGAGACGCGTTCGGTCCGAACTGTCCGACATACGCCGGCGCGATTTCCGCAACTACTTTTCCGCCCTCTTTCATGCAGCGGAGCAGCTGGAAGATCTGTGATTTATCTCCGATCGCGCCAAACGGGCAGCTTACCATACACTGGCCACATGCCACGCATTTGTTCGGATCGATCTTCGCGCGTCCGAGCTCATCGGTAGAGATCGCGCCAACACCACATGCCACGGAACACGGTCTTACTTTCTTTGCGATCGCGTCATACGGACAGGCTGCCTTACATTTTCCGCATTTGATACACTTGGACTGATCGATATAGGATTTACCATTCACCCGTGTGATTGCACCCTTCGGACAGACTTCGGTACACGGATGCGCGATACATCCCTGGCACATGTTGGATACTTCGTATTTTTTCTCTTCACACATATTACATGCGGACGGAATGACCTGCATAAGCGGCGGCTCGTAATATTTCTCGGAAATATTGCTTTCTTCCAGTCCGCTGGTGACATGCACCGGACGGTCTGCCGGTCTTAATGACATACCCATTGCCAGTCTTACTTTTTCTGCCGCGATCGTACGCTCACGGTAAATGCTTTCACGGTAGCGCGGAACATCTCCCGGACATACGGTATATGGAATTGCTTCCACCGCGTCATTGAGATTTGCCTCATCGTTGCATGCAACTTTTGCAACTTCGGTAAAAATCTGTTTTCTTAAATCGGATACGGCTGTTCGTATTCCTCTCATGATATGTACTCCTCCTGTTTTTTCGGTTATCGTTAATATTTTAACGTTATTATCTGAATCTACTCTAACATAGAAGTTCCTCTAATACAAGAACATTCCCATATGTTTTCAAAAAAATACCTTTATCGCCCGCAGGATCCGCAGTTTCCACTGCATCCGGCACACTTTCCGCTTCTTTTTTTCTTCCAGGAAGCGCGCGCTGCCAATATTCCCCAGAGGAAAAGAAAAAGCAGCACAAGTCCATCGATCAGATTCATAAAAAGATCCCTCCTGCCCGATATACGATAAATGCCACGATCCAGGCTGCCACACACTGCATGACCACAACTCCGACACTCTGAAGCCTGGAATCCATCTCCCGGCGGATCGCCGCGATCGCCGCCACACACGGCGTGTATAACAGCGTAAATACCAGAAAGCTCACTGCCGTAAGCGGAGTGAACATGCCGCCCAGCGCCGCACCGAGATTTGCCATGCTCGTTCCGGTCAGCACGCTCATTGTGCTCACGACCGCCTCTTTTGCCGTAAATCCGCAGATTAACGACGTGGAAACCCGCCAGTCATCAAATCCAAGCGGAGCAAACACCGGAGCGATCCATTTTCCCACCAGCGCAAGCAGGCTGTCACTGCTGTCCGCCACCACATTGAGCCTGGTATCGAACGTCTGCAAAAACCAGATGATGATCGTTGCAAAAAAGATGACTGTAAATGCTCTCTGGATGAAATCTTTTGCCTTGTCCCACATCAGAAGCAGCACGCTTTTTGCGGACGGGAAACGGTAATTGGGAAGTTCCATCACAAACGGAACCGGATTTCCCTTAAACAGCGTGTGATTAAACAATAACGCCACAAGGATACCGACTACGATACCGCCGACATATAATCCCATCATGACAAGCGCCTGATATTTTTCAAAAAACGCCGCCGCAAACACGGCATAGATCGGTATTTTAGCCGAACAGCTGATATACGGTGTCAGCATGATCGTCATCTTCCGGTCGCGCTCCGAAGAAAGCGTCCGGCTTGACATGACCGCAGGAACTGTACATCCAAATCCGATCAGCATCGGCACAAAGCTGCGCCCGGAAAGTCCGATCTTGCGTAACAGCTTATCCATCACAAACGCGACTCTTGCCATGTATCCCGAATCTTCTAAGATCGACAGGAAAAAGAACAACACCACGATGATCGGCAGGAAACTGAGTACGCTTCCGACCCCGGCGAACACACCGTCGATGACCAGACTGTGTACGACCGGATTCATTCCGTAAACTGTGAGTGCATGATCCGCAAGCGCCGTCACACGGTCGATCCCAATACTGAGCAGATCACTGAGCCCCTGTCCGATCAGTCCGAAGGTCAGCCAGAAGATGAGCAGCATGATCCCGAGAAACATCGGGATCGCCAGATATTTGTCCGTCAGCACGCGGTCGATCTTCACACTGCGCTTATGTTCTCTGCTCTCCTGACACTTTGTTACGGTTTTCGCGCATACTTTTTCAATAAAAGTATAGCGCATATCCGCAAGTGCCGCATTCCGGTCCATATGATGGTCTGTCTCCATCTCCTCGATGCTGTGCTCCATCATGTCCAGCTCGTTTTGACTGAGTTCCAGACGTTTTATGATATCGGTATCGTTCTCTATGATCTTGACTGCTGCAAAACGCGGTGACATGCCGTTATTCTGCGCATGATCCTCCACCTGGTGACAGACCGCGTGAATACAGCGGTGTACATCACCTTTTTCACAGAAATCCGTCACGCGCGGCATCTCCTTTTTCTTTGCCACACGGTAAACGGTATCAATGAGATCTTCCACACCTTCATCTTTTACCGCGCTGATCGGCACGACCGGTATTCCCAGTTCCACCGCCATCTGTTCTACATCCACAGAACCGCCGTTTCCGCGCACTTCATCCATCATGTTGAGCGCAAGCACCATCGGGATATGCATCTCAAGAAGCTGCAGCGTCAGATAGAGATTTCGCTCGATATTCGTCGCGTCCACAATGTTGATGATCCCATCCGGCTTTTCATTTAAGATAAAGTCTCTGGTCACGATCTCCTCATTTGTATAGGGACGCAGGGAATAAATGCCCGGCAGATCCACGACCTGGCATCCCTTTTTGGAGCGGACTTCTCCCATTTTCTGATCGACGGTAACTCCCGGGAAATTTCCCACATGCTGGTTGGAACCGGTCAGCTGGTTAAAAAGCGTGGTCTTTCCACAGTTCTGATTTCCTACTAATGCTAAGATCATGCTTCCTTCTCCTCCGGCTCTACTTCTATTTTTCCGGCATCCTCTTTCCGTATCGTCAGTTCATATCCACGGATATGCAGTTCGATCGGATCTCCCATCGGTGCCACTTTCTGTACCACTACTTTTGTCTTCGGGATCAGTCCCATATCCAAGAACCGGCAGCGCAGCGCGCCCTCTCCGCTCACTTTTGTGATCACCGCTTCTTTTCCAATTGGTAATTCATCCAATGTCATATCTTTTCCTCTTTTCCATCGCTTCTCGTTAGTAAATTCTAATCTTAATTAGTGTAATTGCACTTTTCCCTCTTGTCAATTGAAAAATTTTATCAAAAAGGCTCAAAAAGGCTGCATCTCCTTTCGAAATGCAGCCTTCTCGTCATCGTTTCGTTGATTAAAGTGTCTTAGAACGATCCTGTATATTCTTTTTAAAATTGATGACCTTTCTCTCATAACATTCATCCATCAAAGAAGAAAGGATCATAAAATCTGCGGAAGAACGGTTATTTGCGATCGGTATGTCATATACCTGCGCAATACGCAGCAGCGCCTTCACATCCGGGTCATGCGGCTGTGCTGTCAGCGGGTCGGAAAAGAATATGACAAAATCTACCTTTCCCTCCACGATCTTTGCTCCGATCTGCTGGTCTCCGCCGAGCGGGCCGCTGTTATAGCCCTTGACCGGCAGTCCGGTCTGATCCGTGATCATGCGCGCAGTCGTTCCGGTACCGCATAAGAAATGTTTTTTCAAAATCTCTTTGTGTTCGTTGCACCAGTCGATCAGTTCCGCTTTTTTATTATCATGCGCGATCAGTGCGATATTCTTTTGTTTTTCGATGGTCAGTGTGATAAATTCCTCGCTCATCTTCTCCTCCTCGTATTTTCGCAGTTTATGCTTTTATTTTACCCCAGTTTTTTCTCTTTCACAACGTATTTTTATCAAATGCCGGGTTAAACGCGTAATAATTTTTGCTGTCGAGATGTTCTCTCACCATATTTAAGCCCTCACCGAAGCGCTGGAAGTGTACGATCTCCCTTGCTCTTAAAAAGCGGATCGGATCGCAGACCTCCGGATCTTTCACCAGACGTAAAATATTGTCATACGTCTTTCTCGCTTTCTGCTCCGCCGCCATATCTTCAAACAGATCCGTGATCGGATCGCCGCTCGACTGGAACTGGTTTGCGTTAAACGGCACTCCTCCCGCCGACTGCGGCCAGATCCCTACCGTGTGATCGGTATAGTACGGCGCAAACCCGGATGCCTTGATCTCATCCATCGTAAGATTTCTTGTAAGCTGATGCACGATCGCAGCAACGATCTCAAGATGCGCCAGTTCTTCGGTACCTACTTTTGCAGTGCAGTACGCCAGACCCGCCCGTCCCGGAACAGGTAGAGCAGATCGTTTTCTCCGATGATGATACTTTTTAACTCCGCAGTATCTTTCCTGCCATCCAAACGCGCACCGCTTTTTTCTTCCGCCTCGAGAAATCCCTGATACAGCACCGGATCCGCCACGCGCTTTCCGGCACAGCCCGATCTTTTTCTTCCGTATTCTGCCACATTCGCGCAGAGCCAGCTCTGGGAGATACTTCCGTCCCGCCGTCTGCGCACCCTGCTCACGCAGGTACTGCCACAGCATCCGCACCTCACCTTTCCACTGCACCAGTAACGGTTCCGGTATTTTTTCATCTCCTCCGGTGCTCTTTTCTTTTCGGATAACCGCGCCTGCGCTTCCAAAAAAAGCTGTCTTGAAATGATCGCGGGATGATGGTCTTTTTGTATGACAAATTTCTCCGCCCCGTCATTCTTTCTTTTTGCATGCGTCAGATAATCCGCGGTATACGTCTTTTTCTGCACCAGATCTCCCACATATTTTTCATTTTTTAGGATCCGGCTCACCGCAAGATCCGTCCATGGATTTTTTCGTGCGGTCAGATATCCCTCGGCGTTTAATTCCCGGGCGATCTCTCCGGTCTTCTTTTTTTCTTTTACATAGTTCCGGTAGATCCTTTGCACCACCTCTGCTTCCGCCTCACAAACACTTAATACCCCGTGATCCAGCTCATACCCGAACAGCCTTCTGCCGAAAACGATTCCTCGCTCCATCTGGCGTTTCTGCCCCCATTTCACCCGCTGCGATATTTTTCGGCTCTCCTCCTGTGCCATGGATGCCATAAGCGTCAGCCGGATCTCTCCATCATTTTCTCTTGTATCGATGTGATCCAGAATAAAAAATACACCCACGCCAAATGTGCGCAGTGTGCGCACGGCAATGAGTGTATCTACGGTATTTCGCGCAAAACGGCTGACCTCTTTCGTTAAGATCAGATCTATCTTTCCCGTTTTCGCGTCTTCCATCATCTGCTGAAAAGCTTCTCTTTTTTTTACACTGGTTCCGGAAATGCCCTCGTCTGCGTAGATCCCGGCAAATTTCCAGTTTTCTTCTTTTTTTTGAATAAAGGACGCAAAATATTCCTGCTGGTTTTTTAGGGAATTCTGCTGATCGTCCAGCTCGGTAGAAACTCTGCAATATGCGGCAACTTTCATGGTTCTCACCTGTTTTTTATCAGTGTATGCCGCATTTTTTTCTTCATTCCCCGTTTTCTTTTTTCTAACGCTCTAAGAAAGCAAGGATATCTTTGGGTGTGTCCGCAAAATACTTTGCCCCGTGTGCTTCCAGAAATGCCCGGTCACGGAATCCCCAGGTCACGCTGATACAGGAAAGTCCCGCGTTTTTTGCGGTTTCAATGTCCACATCCGAGTCTCCGACATAGACACTGTGCGCGCTGTCGCTTCCGAGTCTTTTCATCGCCTCAAACGCCGTATCCGGTGCCGGTTTCCGGCGGATCCCGGTCTTTTCACCGATCGCCACCCCGATCTTTCCTTTAAAATACAGATCCCGCAGCTGCTGCACCGCGAAATCTCCTTTATTGGATACGATGGCAAGCTTCATGCCCTGCGCGTTTAACTGATCGAGCAGTTCCGGTATTCCCGCATAAGGACACGTCTTCTTCGCGCAGTTTTCTCCGTAATGTGCGCAGAAATCTGTAAACACTGCCTGAAACTGTTCCTCTGTCACGTCAGACGGCAATGCCCGCTCCATCAGCTTTTTCAATCCGTTTCCGACAAAACGGCGCACTTCATCGATCGTGTGCGTGTGAAACCCATACTTGTCCATCGCATAATTTACACTGTCTGTCAGATCTTCCAGGGTATTAAGCAATGTTCCGTCCAGATCAAAAATTACGGTATCATAGTTTTTCATAGACTTCTCCTTATCCAATTAATACAGATTCGCAAAAACAGACGCGCCGATTACCGTGATAAGACCCGCAACCGCAATGGCAAGACTGCTCATGGCTCCTTCTACTTCTCCAAGTTCCATCGCCCGGGCGGTTCCGATCGCATGCGCCGAAGTTCCGAGTGCCACACCCTTTGCAACCGCTTCCTTGATATGGAAAATCTTAAACACTGCCTCGCCGATGATATTTCCAAATACACCGGTAATGATGATCACTGCCACGGTAACCGTGACAAGGCCGCCAAGCTCTTCCGACACGCCCATCCCGATCGCAGTTGTGATCGACTTCGGGAGCAGTGTCACATACATCTGATGGTCAAACCCGCATATCACGCAGAGCCCGAGCACCGACAAAATACTGGTGAGCACGCCCGCAACGATCCCGCCGCAGATTGCTTTATAGTTGCTTTTTAACATGGAAAGCTGCTGATAAAGCGGTACCGCAAGACATACCGTAGCCGGTGTGAGCAGGTAGCTCAAATATTTCGCGCCCTCGTTATAACTTTCATAATCCACGCCGGTTCCCGCAAGGATCACCATCACGACCACGATCGCGATCAGCAGTGGATTGAAAAGCGCCAGTTTGAATTTTCTCTTTAATAAAAGTCCGATCTCATATCCGGCAATGCTTGCAAACACGCCGAAGAATACAGAGGTACTAAGCATCTTGTCCATCGTCCGCCTTGCCTCCCTTTCGTATGATAAACTGTGTCACAAGTCCTGTTACCGCCATGACAACGACTGTTGTGATCAACGTGACCGCTGTAAGCGGTACGCAGATCCCTTTGATCTGTGCCCAGGAATCCATCAGCCCTACGGCCGCCGGAATAAACATCATCGGCATGATCTCGATCAGAAATGTCGCTGCCTCCTTCACCTGATCCAGTTTTAAAATACCGGTGCAAAGCGCAAGCAGCATCAGAACCAGCCCGTAAATGCTTGCCGGGATCGGAAGCGGAATGACATACTTTAACGCCTCTCCGAGGAACGTGACTGCCAGAATAA
Source organism: Roseburia yibonii (assembly GCF_014297335.1). Classification (NCBI taxonomy): domain Bacteria; kingdom Bacillati; phylum Bacillota; class Clostridia; order Lachnospirales; family Lachnospiraceae; genus Roseburia; species Roseburia yibonii. The sequence continues at coordinate 83,601 of NZ_JACOQH010000002.1, read as the reverse complement.
TCCCAAATTGTTTCATGAATTTCATAATCGCATCTCTTTTCTTTTTCTTCTGTCAATGTGATATTGTATAACTCAGCATTCGATTCGTCAACCTTTCTTTTTCCCGATTTTTTTGTACTGCTGCATCGGTACCTATATCGGTCAGCAGACCGGAAACTTTGCGGTACGGCATGGAATATCTCTGGGAGAGGTAACGCATGGACGCGCCCATTTCGCCGTCTGGGCCTCCGTACTACCGTAAGATATAACAATTATGTATTATTTCCTATTTATATGTCACATTCTTTTTCACAAAAAGCTACTGATCTTTTTTAAGATCAATAGCTTCCTTTTATTCTTCCCTCTATTTGATGCCTTCCAGATATTTTTCTATCGTTCCCGCCAGTGTTTATCATCATCGGTCGGAATCACCGACCAACCTTTATAACTATATCCGGGGCGTTGCCCTTCTGGAAGTGTCCCGAGAACCGATCTTTTAACACGGCTCAATCCCGCAATTATATTAAAAAACTGTTTGCTGTCCGGCTCTACCCCAAAGTATTTATTACAATTTTCCCGGAGCCAAAAAGACAGAGAATGAATATAAAAGTGCTCTCCCTCTGGGCTTACTAAATGCCAATCTATCGCCGCCCTGTTTGTTTCAAACCTTCCGGATTTCGGGCTTTTCTTCGCGGCTTCCGTGGCTTTTCGCTGTATTTCCATATTTCGCGGATTCGTGCGCCTTGCTTCTGACATTCTGCGTTTGCTCTCCTCGGATTGCTTTGACCCTTTATGAGTTTTGCTTAAATATTTCAGTCTGCATTCTCGCGAGCATGTTACTATATTGCGTGATGGGGGACACTGATATTCTTTTCCGCAAATAACACACCTTTTTATATTTCCAGGCATTTTATTCCTCTAGCTCTTCTTTGATATTTTTCCATTTATAGGCTTGCAATTACCTCTGCCTCTCTGATGATAATTTCTCCAGCATCATACCCATATTCCATTGAGTCGCCACCAATCAGATAAATTTTCTTTCCATATGCCTTAACCTTTGCGATCATTTCCTCTACATTGTCCTCGGAAGCCTTTAAAGCACATGTTCCATCAAGCTCTCCTGCATCATAGAAGCCTGCATACGGTCCTTCCTCTACCAGTTCCCCACCGCAATCTGCATCCTGAAAAAGCTGGTGTGAATTATCCATTACTTCGCCAACCTTATAATCTCTGCTATCTGTGCGAATACCAATGTATTCAAATTCTGCGTCTTCAATTAGATTTTTGATTTCTTCTACGGTCATAGCTTTTCTCCTTATGGCGTTTTCTCTTTGCTATGGTTATATTATAGTCTATTATCGTGTATGTGTCAATAGTCTATTTTCATGTACTCAAATTATTTTTATATTCCATTATATCTCCAGGCTGGCAATTTAGTAATTTGCATAGATTACATATAACCTCACAAGTCACATTCTCATTCTTAGTCAACTTTGCTACCGTATTGGAATGTATCCCGTTGTTCTTTAACCACTGCTTATTATATCCTTTTCTATCTAAAATAGTCCACAGCTTAGAAAAGTCAATATATCCGTTTGCTCCATAATTTGCCATTTGCAACACCTCTTTCCTTTTATATATGATAATAGATTTTCTGTATTATGTCAACGTCTATTTTTGTGTACTCTTTATACAAATCACATACTCGTTTTCCGTCTATTATTGTATACTATGTCAATAGACTTTTCATCTATTATCGTGTACAATATAATCATCAAAGGAACACAGATAATAAGGAGGATACAAAATGAATGAACACAGAGCAGAACTTAAAGAGATTACGCAGAACTAAAATTAAATCATATTGCTAATTATAAACAATCAATGGTAAAATAAAAAACGGAGGTATTATTATGATTTATTGGAGTGGAAAATCAACAGACGGAATTTGGAAACGTAGCTTTGAGGCCAGCAGCTTTGCAGACTTATTTAACTTGTTAATGAGCAAGGAAATTATCAACGACTATGATTACGATGTTTATGATCGCGCAGTGCTCGAAAAATATGACAAGACAGAGGACGATGAAGAATTCAAGGATACCGATGGCGAACTTGATTACGACAAGGTCCAGGCATTTGTGGATCAGCATCATTTGACAGACGAGGAATTATGGCTCCTCATTGCAAACAGAGACGGGAAAGCCTATTACCAAACTTTTGAGAGAAACACAAAAAATGGTCGAATCGAAATCGGGGAAAATGACTTTGATGAAGACGGGCATTATAAATATTAGGAGGCAACATGGGTTTCATAAATTCACAAGGTGAAAATATCAGTTTTGAGTGTTCGGAACTGATCGAAGAATTAAAGGAAGATATCGCAGAATTTGGTGGAGATAAGATTGTCGCCGTATGGTGTAAAGAAAGCGCAGATGTTACACTTTACACGAATTATGATTTTATCGAAAAAGAAGAACCAATAGGCGCAAGCGAATTGCACCACGACGAGTACATTCAGGAAATGACAATGACAGCGTTATTAACACTTCTCGAAAAGCAGAACGAAATAATATGATTAACACAAATTATAGCAAAAGGCAATCCGGTAGTATACTCCCCCGGATTGCCTTTTGTTTTAGATTCCAAGCATTGCTTTCCAAACTTCTGGCGTCACTCTTCCATCTGTTCCATCTTCACCGATTGTGATTCCGACGTGCTTTTTGTAGTCAAGTGTTGCAAGATATGTACCGGCATTAAATTCTCCAGACAAGTTCCCTGCTCGTCCATCCTCGCCCAGATCATACCCGCAACCTGCAAGCAGCTTTTGCCATAATAAAACTGCATTACCTTTCATTCCTCCGCCCAAAATTGGTACTTCAAACATGTATACATCCTCCCTTTTCTCCTCTTTTTCGGTCGGCTCTGCTTCTGCCGCTTTGATCTCTGGCTGTTTTGCTGGCGCTGATGCCGCCGGCTTTGCCGCTGATACTGATGCTTTAGATCCATTCTGTAACGCCATGACCGTATGGCTTCCTGGTTTAACCAGGATGTCTCCGCGCTTTAAATGCGCATCTGAGGTAAGATACTTTTTGTCGGTCAATACATCAAATTTGCCCGTTGCCGCAAAGCGCGCCCGCATATTGGATGTAGTCGGCGCATTTCCGGTATATTCAAGACTTGACACTCCCGCCGCAATGGCACAAAGCGTCATAAAAGCCGAGCAATCCGTATTACACCTCGACGTAATCTTTGCAAGGTCATAACCAACTTTGTGCGCCTGGGCGTGCGCACTGTTCCGGTCTGCCTGTGAGTATCCAATGTTGTTGTTTGCGCATCCTTTTTCACAAGCGCGCGCCATGCGCTCCGCTATCGCAGGATCCTTGCATCTGAGCACGAGGCTCCACGGCTTGCTGTACCACGTCCTGGTACATACCTCACGTCCCGTCTGATCTCCGGCAGCGCCATTTACACTGCCATTTTCGCTAATGCTTGCATGTCCAATTTTAATTGCCATGATTATCCCTCGCTTTCTTTGACTTCTGTTTTCGCATCAAGTAATTTCTGTGTCACAGAAAGTCCAACAATCAAAAATGTCGGCACTTTCACATTCATCTCTACGAGGTTTTCTAAAATGCTACGGATCTCGTTAATAAGGTATGTTGCAAGTGTAAACCACCCAAAAAACTGTACAAAAGACAAATCAACGCCGATAACCTCTCCCATATATGTGAAACTCATCGAAACAAAAAAGGCAATTCCAATAACAGTCCAGTACCATACTTTTTTAAAGATGCCTTTTGCGCCGATCGCACTGGATTCATTCTTATTATAGAATTTCGCTTTGCAGTACCCAGTTGCATAATCAATCACATTTAACAACAGGAATCCTGCAAACAGGAACCAGTATTTTCCGAGTAATGCTACCCCCATAGTTGCAATCAGTCCATAAATCATATTAATTTTATCAATTTTCATTTTGTTTTCCTCTCTTTCTGCCAGAAATTCCTGGCTTAAACTGTAATCTCTTTTTCGTCATTTGATCGTTCTGTAATTTCTGCATAGTCCTCTTCGGTCAGCCTCCCGATGCTGACAAGATATGCCAGTCTCTTTTTGCTCCAGTGTTTTGGATAATTCTTTTCAGCCAACTCCTTTACGTTCATGTTCATCACCTCCTTACAGATCCACGCCTGCTACTGCTGCAAGATATTCCACATCCGCCGCAGCCTGTTTTGCCACTTCCAGTGCTGACTTTTTTTTCAATCGGACACTATATGTATACGTTCCGTCAGTGTTTTTCCGCGCCACCACTTCATCATCAAGGACCGTGTACCCGGTGTACCGCATCTTCTTTTTCTCATTTTCCAGGATCACCGTACTGTCGTCCGTCAAATTCTCAAAAACTTTGACTGCTGTCTCCATCTGACCGGAGCTTTTAAATGTGACACACAAGATTTCCTCATTATCCAATCGTCCCATCTGTGCTCCAAGACCTACCGGTTCAAGCTCTTTCCCATTCACATACATTTTTAACATGTCTTTTACTTCCTCCCTTTCAGTTCTTCGATTTCTCTATTCAGGATTTGCACCATTCCGATCAAGTAAGGTACAAATGCTGTCGCATTTACGCCCGGCAATGTTTTATTTCCCATATCCCCCAAAAGTTCATTAAACTCTTCTTCATTCCAGTCCTCCGGTATTTCTACCGCTTCTGGTATGATTTTCTCTATCTCGTCAACAATTACGCCAACGACATCTTTTTTATCGTTGCCAAAGCCCGGCCTGTAATCAAAGCTTTCTATTGGTACTTCAAGGATTTTTCTGATCCTTTCGTCCAACGTCCTGGAGATATTTTCTTTTGCTCCTCGATACGAATCATGTACCAGCGATCCTCCATAATGGACATTAAGGCACTGCACATCCATGTTGCTGGTAGCTTCTGCATTTACCACGTTCAACAGCCGTCCAAACACGTTTACATTTTTCGTGTTTCCCGATGATTTTAAGTGCAACTCGTCATTCGATTTTATCAATCTAAACCAGTAAATCCCATGGTTTCCACTCGTAGAAAGATCCGCATTAACAATCACGTTCCCTGTTACCGTACCACCTGTCAGCTTTAGGCACTTATCTGCCCTTGCCTGCGCGTCTGTCTGGATATCCGCAAAATGTTTCCCATCCACAGTATCCGCATTACCTGCAGACGTGGCAGATTTAACAGATTTATCTTTGTCTGCTGTATTGTCACATTTTCCAAGCCCAACCTGTGCTTTTGTAACACCATGCGGATTCTTTTTATCCCCAATATGATCTATCAATGCCTTTACAGCCTTTTTCAGTTTTCCCCACGCTGTGGTATATTTTTCCCCGCTGGTCAACTCTTCGAGGTCTTTTACTTCCTCATAGGTCGGAGCACTGAATTTCTTGTCCAATGCCTCCATGTCTTCCTGCGTGGCGTAAACCCCGCTCGGAAATGTATACTGGAAAAGGATCTTATCGCAGTTCTGGATCTGCAGATAGTTTTCATAGATCAACGTTACGGGTGCGGTATCGTGATCCGGGAAGTAATCTGCCTTTTCCGCGATAGTGATCGCTACCAGCTTTTCTTCTCCATCTGCCAGCTTGCCATAAATCCCAATCTCCCGGATGTAATATCCAACCAATGTCTCATCGTTATTGATGCGGCTCTGGATTTTCAGGTTGTTATCATCGATCACCGAGACCTTTGTCACATCAAACACCTGTTTTGGATCCTTTAATGCAACAATCGCAGTCAGCTCTTCTCCGGTGTATTCTCCGGCTCCGACTGCGATTTGTGTGAACGTGATAGCAGTATCTGTCAGCATTGCATCTGCAAGCATAGCCAGTCCTGCTGTTGTTATTACTGATTTTTTAAACTCCGCCACTTTCTCTCCCTCCTTATTTTACCGTTAAAAACATTACTGTTACCGGTGGCGACAGCCCGGCTTTCGCCTCTGCTTTCGTTGTTGCTCCAAAATTGATATGCTCCAGATGCGACCTTGCATTTTTGACGCCATCGATCATCTTCCGGAATTTTTCAAACGCCTCTTCTGTCCTTGTCTCAGGTATGCTGAGTGAGAATGTCCCCGGCGCGCCACCTGTCTCAAACCACTCATGTACTTCTCCAGTCCCGAATATATACCGGATCATTTTTTCCACTGCCTCCGGTGTCCCTGCCTTCGAATAAATATACAGTGCGTTTTTAACAATCTGTCTTTTGTTTTCAATCGGAAGTGCCTGATCGTAGTATTGAGCCCGCAGTTCCGCTGCAAGAACATCCACAATTTTTTCCGGCAGATCATCTATCGCCGCATAAATCATTGACTGCGACACCTTTTCCAGGATCCTTTTCTGGCTCAATTTAATTGCATAGCTGATTGCCTGTACCTCTGGCTGTCCCGCCAAATTGAGCGGCAGAATATCTTTGATCTCACTGTCGGCCAAACTAATCATATTCAATCCCTCCATATGTCACTGTTTTTGTTCCAATCTGCGGTATCGCCGTCTTTTCAACAACCGTATGCACCGGTTCGTTGATTTCCACACGTCGAGCACCCGCCGCCACGATCAGGTGCGTCAAATAGGATGGATTGATATCTTTTCCTATCTTACTGTTTTGCCACAGGATATAGCTTTCGATCGCATCCTGGACTTTTTTCTGTATCTCCAGCGCAACCGCTTTTTGCGCGTCTGCAATATAGTAAGTCAGGTCTATGTTGTATGTGACTGTATCCGGTGCCAGCACCTTCACCTTGTCTGTCAGCGGCCGCCTGTCGCGCGCGCTCAGATATTCTGTTACACTGGTAATCAATTCTTCGCTTGGCAGTCTGCCTCCCTGCATGGACAACCGTACCTCAACTTCTGTCGGTGCCGGTGAGGATACATATACATCCTCGATCAACGGATTTGCCACTTTTGCATAATACGCATATGCATCTGCCGGTCCCGCCACCGAATAGGCAGACGGTGCGTGATATACCCTGTCTGCCAGATGGTCATCCGTCTCCTCATCCGCACCTCCGGCAGTCTCCTTTATATTTGTTGCGGTATCAACAAAGGGAATGGTATCTACCATCCTGCTTATCTCGCCCGGCAAATATCCATTCCCTTTTTCCCCAAGTTCTGTACACTGTGCCGGGATGTCCACAGATTCTTGTCCTGCCTTAATCTCACCAACTTCTGTTGTTGCAAACACGATTCCATTTCCTGACACTTTTGTGCCGGCCGGAATCGTGATCGCTGATGGCATCACATCATCCACTGCAAAACGCAGTGTAGTCATGGCACATGCTCCCTTATCCCTTTGTACCCCTCTGAGTGCCGCCACCTGATCTAAAAATGATCCCCTGGAATATTTCAGCAGATTCATTTTTGCTGCATTATCAAGATGCATATACATCTGATAGTGTTGTAACGTCACTGCATACAGGATCAACCTGTATGGATTTGCAAGCGATAGCTCTATGTCTTTTCCGGTTATTTCCCGGTACTTTGTGGTAAAATCACTAATCATCTGATTTTGCAGATCCTCCAGTGTCAGTCCATCTATAAAGCTGACATCCGGTATGTTTTTGATTGTATCTTCCATTTATGTCTCCCTCCCCCGCTCCAGGTATATGACCGGTGTCACTTTCCCGGATTTCTGGTCAGATTCAAACGTCACCTGTCGTACAAACACTCTCGGCTCATACTTTTCTGTCTTTGTCATGATCTCCACTGCATACTGGTTTTGCAAAACCGGCATTGTTTCGCCCAAGAAATCTCCTTTAATTCCAAACTCCCGATCAAGCGGCATCGTTCCAGCACGCGTGGAATACAACGTCTTTAAGCCAAGTTCTATGTCCTTATCCAAATCAAAGTCTGCTTTTATCTTTGCATCATTCAGATCCATTTAATATTCCTCCACCGTCAACGTTATTTTGCATTCATAAAGCAATCCATTCCTGTATATCGTGTTCCATGCTTCGCTGATCTTTGTAATCTTGTAATAAATACCATTGCCAAACCCGACACGCCTCCCGCCTATGACCAGCATCTCGACCGCACCTGACTTGACCTGATACTCCAACAGATCCAGCATCAGGCGCGGATTGATACCATGCGCCATTGATAGTATGATGTCAAATGTCATGCTGCTCAGATCCCAACCAATGTACTCGCTCTCTGCTTTTGACAGGATTCCCTCATGCGTACTCCATTTTCCGGAAACCTCTCTCTGAAAATTTGAAAACGTAAACATATAGCTGTCTGACACCGCAAAGTTCATGTACGGTCCAAATGATCCGATCACCGTGGCTGGCATCCAGTTCTCCCGATTGTATGCTGCTAAATCCGCCGCATCATTCGCCTCGCTCATCCTAATCTCCTTCCAGCAATCCCGCCACCTTACTTAACGCCACACTCTTTTCGCCCAGTTCAAAGATAATGTCGTTTTCCGTGGCTGTGACTGCACAACTGTCATTAAATCTCTTATAGTAAATCCCTTTTCCTGACTTCTCCGGTGGGTTCAGTTCATTATGCATTGTTCCAAGTGCAACCGTTCCTCCATCGCCTTCGATCACGAATACCAGCTCGCCTTTTTTTGGCATCCGGTACTCGCCGTTTGCGATGTATGGAATGTTTTTCGATACCTTGTCACTCCCTGCATACGCCACGCGGACCATACCTTTTCCATAGTCCACATTCGATACATACGCTATCTTTGCGCCCATCCCTATCACCTACGCTTCTATTCTCTGCTCTATTTTTTGCAGCTCCAATGTCATTTTGTAGCTTCCGCCGAGCGAATGTGTCACCTGGTTTACGAAATATTTTCCATCCATGATCCCAAATCCATACAGCTTTATATTCGACGTCGCAACAAGTTTCTTCGGGAGCTTCAATGAGCATGACATCGTTGTGCATCCTCTGTTACTCGCATTCAGCTTCTCTACTGTGATCCGCTGTGCATCCTGTAAGCTGTCCGCCTCCTCGCTGACCTCTAGCACACGCTCTTCTGATCCGATCGTAAAATCATACGTTTCTCCCGACTCCGAATTGGTATAGTTATAGTGTGCTCCAGTGTACGAGTCAAGCAACGACGTGTTCCAGCTCCAGGAGTCAAAGTCACTCTCCACCAGCTGCATGACCGGATCCTTTGCCTCATACGCCTTATACTGGTACAGCACGATTTTCTGCGAATAAACCTTCATTGCGAACCCATACTTTTCCGCAAGCTCGCTTAAAAAACTGCTGTCCGATCTTTTTTCTTGCTCTACATGAGATATGGATATCTCTTCACCGTCATATGTCAATGGCAGTGCATAGTTTGCCGCCACATCTGTCGCCACCTGTTTCAGAGTGGTGTTATTCCAACTTTTTTCTCTTTCTTTAGACTTCCAGTTTGTATCAACCGGGGCAGATTGTGCGCCGATCGTTCCGATCAGCGGCCGTCCGGAAAGCCCGATCTCGTCTACCACAAAATCTCCACAGTCCAGGAACTTTTCTTCCACTCCGTTTTCTCTGTGCATGATAACAGCTTCGATCCTGTCCCCTTTTCTTAGCGCATATGTCACCATCCAGCGATAATCAAGATTATTGACCTTTGCAGATATGGCGTCACTGCTGCCCGCCGCGTAATCCGTGTATGAAAACTGCTCAATCTTATCCGAAAAAGTTTTATCCGGTCCATCTCTCCAGATTCCAATACCTACGCTGTATTTTCTCGGTTCCATCAACGCCTCCACTCCGGAAGATTGACATCCTCCTTCTGCTGTGTTTCGATTTCCGGTGTGTTTAAAACCGTACCGGCAGAAAATACAAAAATGTCTATTTTATCCAAATTGTTTTTCATGAGCTGTTCGGTGTACTTTTCATCGCCGTACACTTCTTTCGCGATCACATCCCACGTCTGGTTCTGTCTGGTTGTGTACTGTTCTGCCATATCCTCCTCCTAAAATGTAAGCCTTTTATTTTCCCGGATGTACTGTCCCATCATCTTTTTAAAATCATCAAATGACATTTTCACCGCATCCTGGACTTCCGGTTTTGAGGTATCTCCCTCAAAATGATAAACCGGTGAAAAGATGATCTGCACTGTCTGCGCATCTGCTTCTTTTTCCGAGCTTCCCGATTCGGATACTGTTGGCCGGAAAGTCTTGTCCTCTTTCGATTCCGCTCCGCTCGGCACTCCAAGCAGCAAGCCTGCCTGCTCCCACAGGGATACCGCACGCTTTGATCCATCCAATGGGATAAGCGCCTCGCTACTACCCGCTTCTGCGTACCAGCCAACCTGTGGCGTGTCAAAAATTCCTCCTACCGCATTTCTTTGCAGTCCGCTCCTCATTTTTCCGGATGTGTTTTTGCTTCCGGAACTTTTAGTGCTTGTTTTGGTTGTGGTCTTTGTCGTGGTCTTGCTTGTGCTTTTACTTCTGCCAGAACTGCTTCTCGATGATGCTCCTACCCAATCCAGACTCTGCGACTGCAAGTTACTGATCGCTGCATTACTGAGTGGCGCGCCCGCCTGTAAATCATAACTGGTGCGGACCGGAACATTGATATCTATTCCCGCCCCAAACAGTTCCATCGCATTCTGTTTCATTGACTGTAAAAGCCCGTTCAAAGCTGTTTTTGCTTCTGTTTTTGCGGCTTCGATCGCATCTCTGAGTGGATCGGGGATAAATATACCTGCATCTACCATTGCCTGATAGATGTTGAATTTATCAGGGCTGTCCATGATTGCATCGGACAGATACATATACATAGCATCTGCATCTCCCGCAAGCATTCCAAGCATTTCTGCATTGGTAAGCCCTTCACTCAGTGCTTGTGGAAATTCCATTCCCGCTTCGATGTACTGGCTTCGCAGGCTTTCCATTTGCTCGACATTCGGCTCCAGATATTTATATAAATCCGCAAGCGCATCCTTCGTTGCCTGATCCAGTCCGTTACCTTCAGTCAGATCCCGGAAAAATCCATCCCAGCTCACTGTATTTGGCGAATCGATAATGTCCTGAATTGCGAATGCTGTCTTGTCCTGCAGCTCTGGTAACGCTTTATCCAGCTCATCACTGTACTGCTTAGTAATTGCCTGAACCTCATAGCTCATCGCATTATCTGTTGACTGTGCAAGCTCCTGGAGATATTTCGCATCTGCCTGTGCTTTTCGAACCGTAAATTCATCTTCTGTGATCCAGCCGCTGTCTAACTCCGTATGGTACTCGGACATTGCCGTGCTATATGCTTCGTTGTATGTTTTAGCATCGTTTTCGGCTATTTCAGCAATTTTTTCCTGCAAATTCTGGAATGTGTCTGCATCAAGTTCTACTCCGCCAAACTCTACGTCCAGTGCATCATACGCCGCTTTGGATTTGCTGTCTGCAAGCATAGACTGCATCTCCGCAATTTGCGCCTGTAATTCCTGGATTTCTTTTACTTCGTCGATGTCCAGGAAGCCATCTTCAAATGCGCTGTTCACCGCATCCTGCAGTTTTGTTCCCAAATCCTGTAACGTCGAATAGTTGCTGCTGTAAAACTCATTCGTCTTTTCACGGATTCCGGCTCCAATTGTGCTGTCATCCGTAAATAGCTCAAGGTTCATGCTGACCGCATACTGTTTTTGCAACAGCAAATCCTGTGTCTGCTGTATATAAGATGCAATGTTCTGCTGATACTCGGACTTTTCATCGTCGGACAGCTTTAATCCTATGCTGACCTCCCATTCTGTCTTGTTCAGCGCTGCTATCGTGTCCTCGATAGATTGTGACAATGTATCTGCTTTTCCCAGCTCTTCCAGCGACTGGCTGAATTGTCCGAACGTGTCCGTTCGAACAATCCTTTGCGACACATCCTCCAGCTCTTCCATTGACAACGTGATGTCGCCAAAATGTTCGCTGAGATTCGCATTTTTCAATTCTTTTCTGGTTTCTTTTATTTCGGTCCTGATCGCGGAAAAAGCTCCGATCCCGACACCAATCGCAGAGATAGCAAGTGTCCAGGGATTCGCTTTCATTGCAAAATTCATTGCTTGGATCGCGCCTGTAACTTCTTTGATTTTCGAAGCGATCTTAAACGATACCAGTGTAGTTCCAATCCCCACCAGAGTCGATTTCACGATATCCGGATGATCTGCAAGCCATTCTCCTGTCGTAATCAGCGGCTCTGATATTTCTTTTATTTCTCTTCCCGCTTCTTTTGCCTCGCGGACAAAGGTCGGGAGCTTCTGGTTTAGATTATCAAATGTGTCACTTAATATTCCTGTGCTTTCCAGATACTCCCTTGCGTTGTTTACATAACTCGTTGCAAGCTGTGTCCCGCTTCTCAACAGTGGATTCATATCGTCAAACGCTGATATCCCCAGTCCTTCTGCAGCACTTGCGAAAAGTGTGGCATCGCCTTTCAGATTATCGATCCGGATCTGTGCCATTTTTTCTGCAGCACCGGTACAGTTGTTGATTGACTCTGCAAGTTTATTTACATCCGCATCACTCGCATTTACTACCGCGAGCAGTCCAGACATTGCCTCCTGGCCGGCAAGTGCCGACGCAACCTGTGTCTTTTCTTCATCCGATAATCCGGCAAATCCGTTTCTCAGATCGGATACCACCTCATTCAAGGATTTCATTTTGCCATCGATCGTGAGCTCAACACCTACACGTTTCATCGCCGCAGCCACATCATCTGTCGGTCTTACCATTCGCGACAATATCGCACGCAGTGATGTACCCGCCTGGCTCGCCTTGATACCTGAGTTTGCCATTAAGCCAATGACTTCTGCTGTGTCTTCTACGCTGTATTTCATCGCTCCGGCTACTGGCGCTACATATTTAAACGTCTCTCCCATCATAGAGACATTGGTGTTTGCATTACTGGATGCCGCTGCAAGGACGTCCGCAAAGTGACCTGAGTCTGCCGCCGAAAGCCCGAATGCGGTAAGCGCGTCTGTGACGATATCCGATACCGCGCCCAAATCTTCGCCCGATGCCGCCGCAAGGTTCATAATTCCGCCGATACCATTGACCATATCCTGCGTCTTCCAGCCTGCCATTGCCATGTATTCCATGGCTTCTCCCGCCTGTGAAGCCGAAAACACGGTGGTAGCTCCCATCTCTTTCGCTTTATCGCCTAAGATCTTCATGTCCTCTGCCGATGCCATAGATATTGCCTGTACCGTAGACATCTGTGCCTCGTAGGACGATCCTACTTTCACCGCATATGCTCCAGCCGCAGATGCGGCAGTGAGCCCGGCGGCGGAAATCTTCGCAGTCAGTTCCAGTGCCTCTTTCGCGACACTGCTGATACGTTCCATTCCGCCGTTTACGGTATCAAACGCACTTGACATCTGCTGTCTGATTGACTGGTTTGATGAGATCGCGTCTCTCGTGATCTTCCGCAGTTCACGCCTGGTCATACCCATGGCATTACCAAACGATTTCTCCATCTCTCCGGCGATCTTTATCGCAATCTCATACTCTTTACCGCCGTTTTTTCCCAAGCTCCGATACCTCCCTAATCAGATCCGCCAGATCAAAAACGGACAGGCCTGACAAATAGTCAATTCCTGTCCGTAAGCGGATCGATAGTGTTATTATTGTTTTTTTTACAATGTCCGCGTCACCGGGTGTTAAGCCGGATTGTAGAAAAAACGCAGCATCCGTCCGCGGATCCGGATCGCGTCATACGGTTTTAATGCATCGAAAAACTCAATCGGTAAGCCTGTTACCTTTGACGCCATAAAAAGTGCATACGGCAGATCCATCTCCTCGTCCATATTGCTAAACCCGATCCTCCTCATGTATCTGGATGCATCGATCATATCCTGTGCAGTCAGATCCTCCATACCGCTGAGATCCAGTTTCTCATAAGTCTGTCCCTCAAACTTATAGGCTCTTGACAGCATCATGTCTGTCTCCTTCTGTTCCACTACTGCAGCTTCTTTTTCTTCGATTTTGGTCTCTTTCTTTTCTTCGCTCATGTTATCCTCCTTAGCACATATTTCTGATCGGTGCCAGCATATCTTTTCCGTTTACAGCAAAAATGCTGTTGAGTTTATCTACCTCGACCATCTTTTCGCCTTCCAGCTCTACCATAAAATACAACAGTTCCAGCGTTACGGAGCTTCCCATCTGCTCTGCTCCCTTTACTTTTCCCGGCGTAAAGGATGCCATTTTACCTCTTACTACAACACGCATCTGCTGCATCTTTGCAGCCGCCGTTTCTGTGTCCATGGTCTGGATTCCCCCGCGCAGGGTAAGACTTACCGCATTGAGCTGATCGCACAACTCAAAGTACCCCTTTGTGATCGTCAGAAATGGAATCGTGATCTTCATACTCTCCATCTGGCCGATTACCGGTTCTTCGATATCTCCAAGGATTCCGGCTCCATTGACTGTCGTCGTTTTCGAGTTGATCTCCGGGAGTGATACTTCTCCTGTTAATCCAATCAACCTGTTGCCTGCGTTGTATACATTAAACTGGTTAATAACTGACGGATAATCCATATCTTAGTTTCCTCCTTCAAATTCCGCTTCGAGCATGCTTGTGTCAAACTCAAGCGTATTAGTGATATACTCCATTGGTGTATATGGAGCCAGTTTCTGTGTGAACTCAATGTTCCCTTCAATGAGATCTTCTGTGTCAACCTGCGATGCATCAAATGAGATGCTTGCTCCCGCACATTTCCCCTGCGCCGCAAGGCTATTCCCTTTGATATTTTCCGTGTCCACCAGAGCCTCAATCTTTTTGATCGTTGCCGGACTGTCAATATACTCATGGTAGTCCAGAATGAAACGATTTCCCCACCATGAAAAGAATCTCCGGCATCCAATCCGGCGGTCTTTGACATCTGTTACGCGCGGATACGCGGATGTATTATTGCCCCAGGTATAGATTTTTCCGGCGAAATTATTTACCGTCACGACACCGATCGCATTCAGCTCATTCGCCTGCATCTCATCCAGTGTCACTTCCGTACCGTCTTCCAGTACCGCCGCTGTGGCCCCAATATCCTGATTGGATGCCGAGATCGCAACCACATCATCATTGGCCATATCATTTGCGGCTAATTTTGCAGCATATAACGCGCTGTAAGCGAATTTGCGGTCTCCTACTGCGATCATTGGCCACAGCACCGCGGCATCTTCGCTGTCAAATCCACACGCTTCTTTCTCCTTGGCGACATCCTCATACTTCGTCGCCTTCGCGGTGCTAATGTCAATCACCGCGAAAGCGCGGAATAAACCATTAACCTCTTTACATTTGGAGATCAACGCTGCACCTACATTTGCGTCTTTTGACCATCCCGGCGCGATCAACAGCCCCGGCACAAGCCCTGTGCTTGGGAACACCTGACGGATGCACGCCATACCAGTCTCTTTTCCCGTAACTGCATCATATCCGCCAATGATGTCCTGCGCAGTCACCTTTTCCGGAGCGATCCTGTCTCCAGATACTTTAAGCGTAGTTGCCGCGCCTGCAGATCCTGATTCCAACAGCGAAATCACAACATATCCATCCTCATCGAATGTGGCAATGTAATCCGTTCCACTCTTTAACTCTGCGTCCTCTTTTTTTACCACGAGGGCTTTCATCAGCATCCCGCTTTTCTTTAACGTAGCCTGTCTGTTTTCGACCTTGACCTCCTGCTCCGTGACCGCTTCTTTGTGGCGCGCCGGATCCAGTACATTGATTAACACGATCGGTGCCACGCTAAACTGCTTAAAGCTCGCGTATATACTCTGCGAGATCGTGTATTTTTCATAGTCTTCCGAGTACCCCATCTTCTTTACAGCCTCTTCGTAGCTTCTCACCGCAATCGGTTTGTTGACCGCCTTTTTCGGATCATCTAACAGATTGATCGGTGATGTTCCGATCACCACTGCGATCCCCGATGTTCCTTCCTTGGGCTTCACGGTCTCTGTCGGATTTTCATTGATCTTAATACCATGCTTGTACATTACAGTTCTCCTTTCATTTTTTCATAAAAAATCGAGCGCGCCGAATTAACATCTCTCAGTTCTTTTTTCACTGCTGCCATTTGCGACGTCGCAACGATCAGTTCCTTTGCGATCGGGTGTGCCTCCAGATACGCCTTTACTTTTTCTGGATACCCGTTGGTAAACACCGTTCCCTCCTGCATTACATTTTTAATTGACGGTCCCATGTAAACGACCGATCCCGTTTTTACATTTGACCGGTCAGCAGGCTTTACTACCTGTTCTGCCGTTTTCACTGCCTGTTCTTTCCCTTTTGCCTCGCTCATGCGTAAATGCTCTCCTCTCTCTCAATTTTAAAAATCTGGAATCTCATGCTCATACCTCCAAAATAATACGGATAGGCATCCTCGCTATCCAAAGCCCAGCTGATCTTTCCAATCTGCCTAAAGCATTTGAGCATATTGTTTTTTTCAAACCGTTCTGTGATCCGCTGCATCACGCCCAGCACATGTCTTTTCCCATCGTTCATTTTATCCGCCTTCCGGATTCCAATGTACAGTGTCACATCCGCAACGTTCTCCGCCATCTCCTGTGATGCGGATCCTGAATCCAACGTCACCACGATGTATGGAAACGGCTCTTCCTCATCGTCATACTTCTGGTACGGTAGAGAAAACTCAAACACATTCATTTTTACAGGTTTTGTATTTTCATCTTCAAAATACAGCTCCCCTGTGACTTTTCTCAGCTCCTCTGCAAGTTCTTTTACTAACTCGATCGGTGTCATTTAGTTCCTCCCAAAACTGCTCCAATATGTTCTTCCAATTTTTTGTAAAGCGTCTGCTGCAGATCCACATCTCCTTTGTCATATGCCTGCCCGATCATCTGCGGCACGGATGGGGATAACTTCTTTTCCAGCTTTTCCCAGTGTTTATTTTTCTTTTTTGCCGCTCGCATATACTTTCCGTGCGCTCTTTCCACCACAGCTACATGTCCGCTTTTAAACCTCACCACAAATGCATCATACAGCCTCTCCATACCGCCGCTTCTCAGCACCTTGGCTCTGACCATCTTTCTGGTTCCCGGTGTCATGTTTGACACTTTAAAGTCCCCCAGTTCCGTAGCCTCGCCTTTTGCTTTCAGCGTTGCCTCTACTTTTCCAACTGTTGCATTTTCTATTGAGATCTGCTCTCTGATGCCCTTTGCGTTATACTTTTTACTCGCATAGCGCTTTTGGACTTCTTTGGCCAGCTCTTTTCTGGCTTCTTTGGCGCTTGCATTTACAACCTTTTTTAATTCATTCGGTGTTTTTTCCTGTACTTCCTGGAGTTTTTTATCAATTTCATTGATCTTTTCCTCCGGGATTCTAACCTCAATCATGCCTTCGCCGCCTCCAGTGATATCGAATAGATGCCATCCTCATTGATTGCATCTGTGACAACATAGCTTTTCCTGTCAAGCAGCATCACACCTCCAATCTTTGGCATTCCGCCAAGATCCTCCGCCTGGATGTAAAAAAGCAGGCGCTTTTTAAAAACGCCCGCCATACTTATATCTCTTCTTTTTTCACGTTCTACCAGTTCATTTGTGTCGATGATAATCACTTTTTCTTCCCCATCGACCAGATGGGTTTCCCCAAACTCGTCAAAATTCAAAAATATTTCTTTTGTATCCTGTTGGACCAGCTCTTTAAACGTCATGCTTCGGCACCTTTCCCACCAGGTCCTCTCCTGACGGCGGAATGGCAATCCCCGGAAGTCCCGCCGTTGCAGAAGCTCTTTTTGCCCGTGTTCTTTTAACCGGTTCCACGTTTTCCACTGCGGATCCCGCGTTTATCCACTCTTTCACCGGTCCATCATCCGGGAGCTCATCTCCCGGATAATACTGCTTGTTGTTATATAAAATTTCTTTAATCGCTATCGCCATACACTTTACCCCAACAGTTTTACGAGGATTTCTGTTTCGCCGGCTTTTGCCGCAGACGCCGCATAGCCAGCCGGTGTGTTTCCGGCTGCGGTCGTTGTGATCTGCTCTCCGTCAAAATACACAAGGGCTCCCATTGCAGCTTCATCTTCCGCTTTCTTCGGGATCTCGAAGACTCCCTCCACGATCAGGCTTCCTTTGTCTCCCGGTGCAATGCTGGTTCCCGCAATCCCGATTCTGGTCGAGATCGCAATCACTGTGTTTTCCGGGATTACACTTGTTGTGCTGTTTTCGTAATCAAGCGCTTCGCCACGCTGCCAAAACTCTGCTTTCGTCATTTACCTTCGCCTCCTATTCCAACGGTGCTTTGATCTTGATTCCAGGATTCATCACTGCACCTCTCCAGTCCATCACTGTAATACCCCAGTCAAGATATACGTCCCATACGAATCCAAGCTGCCCCGGTGTTTCCATTCTGCGGATCTGTGGGATCTCATTTCCATTTAAGTAATCGACCTCGACAAAGTCTGTATCCGACTTGTCGCCAATCAAAAACCACGGAATTGCTCCATCTCCTCCAAGCGCATTCAGCGTAGGATCCTCAATGACTTCAATCGATTCCTTGTAGCGATACAGTGGGTTGACTGCCTGTGTGTTTCCGGATGTATTTACCACCGGCGACCAGAAAAGCTCATACATCTCAAATCCATATCCAATGGGCACAACGATGTATGCTGGTCTGACAATAATTGCCTCTCCAAACTCATCTTTCTGCATCTGCAGTGCCATAAACATGGTCTGTACCGCTTCTTTTGTGATTCCGGTTCCTTTTGCAAGTACGTTTTTGTGTATGTCTTTATCAAACAGCTTTTTTCCATCGTAAATAGCCGGATTCCCCACCATGATCTCATAGCACTGCGTATTCTGCGTCTTTCTCGCGCTGGCTGCATATTTTGCCGGGACTTTCGAAAGGAAATCAATATCATCATTGATAAACGCCTGACGTGACATCGTAAACTGGCGCCCATACGTTTTCAGTTTTCTTGCCGGGCGTTTCGCATCCTTCGGAGTATCATGTACTAACTCTCCGCCTTCCTTAACTTCCATAAATTTTCCTGCCGGTCCTGCCAGATAATTGTTGTCATGTGTTTTAAAGTCTTTCAGGGTTCCTTTTTTAGTCCACTTGTCAAACGTAACTGCTACTGTCCTGTGTCCCTCCACATACGCTTTGTTGATCGCAGCATCCATAATCGCCGGAAAAGCATTTGTCGGATTAAAGTACGCCCTCTGTGAAATCAATGTCTGGTAAACATCATCTGCTGATCTTCTTGACATATTCTGTCCATCTCCGGATCTTTCAAGGCACTCAATCGCCAGATCACGAAGTCCCATACCCATAAGGCTTCTTGCGCCTTCCTCCGGCTTTTCGATTTCTACTCCGCCTCTCATAACCATTGCATCCGCCGCAGCTCTGACAAACTTGTCCTGCTCATCCACCGTTACATCAGCTCTTCCTCTCTGATCGATCGGTCCGTTTTCTTTTCTCAACTTGTCCAGGATTGCTGCTCTTACCGCATCCACGGTACTACCATCTTTGATATACTCTTCCGCTTCTGTTCCAAAATCCCGGCATAACTGGCTGATGTCTGCCACTCTCTGCCGTTCTTCCTGGATACCTTTCTGCCGTTCTTCCCCTGACGTTGGCTCTTCGCTTTTCTCATAATTCCTGATTGCGGTGGTCAGTTTATCAAATTCTCTCTTTTCTTCCTCGTTCAAATCTCTTCCCGCTTTTTTGGCCACGTCCACAAGTTCCTGCTGACGCGCCAGCATTGCTTCTAAATTCATCTTTTTCCTCCTGCTCTCTTTTTGTTGATCTGCAACTGTTTTTCATATAGCCCCAACAGTCCGGATGGCTTTTCCATCTGTCTGCCGACGCCAACCGTGGCATCCGCCGGGACTGATACGATTGAGATCTCGTATGGCGTCCATTTTCGTGCTATCCGGCACGGTCCCTTGAACCGTCCGTCCGCCGACTCCTTGTTATTTAACACCTCTTCCCAGGCATCTACCACATATCCTACGGATACACCTTTTAATGTTCCGCTTTTAACTTTCTGGTAAATTTTTTCCGCGTCCTCATCGGTATCAAATTCGATTTCCGCTTTTCCTCTGTTGTTTTCCGTCCAGACACGGTTTACTTTTGCGATTACCGCATCCCTGTTGTGGTTAAAAAGTACACATCCGATTTCCCGCAGTCTGGTTAAGTCCATGCATCCTTCCCCATGATCGAGGATTTCGACTCCCCAGTACCGCGTATACGGCTCCTCGCTTGAAAAGCTCAATTCGAATTTTCTTTCGTTTCCTTCGCCTCCCAACGCCCGGATGCCTGCATTATACTCACGGATCATTGATCTGTCCGTTGTACTGCTGCCCATAGATCACACCTCCCATCTCTACTCCTTTTTCTTTTCCATATTGGATCACATTTGCCATCTCCTCGATCTGCTCCCGCCAGTCTTTTCCGTTTTCCGCCGAGATCTGCTGGAATGTCTTCTGCCCCGTCTGGAGCGCCGTCTTGTTTGCCGAGCTCTCCTTCAAAGGATCGATCCAACGCTTTGGCTGCTGGAACCATTCATGCGCCAGATATTCTTCTTTGTTCTGCCAAAAGTCTTTTATCTCAAACAATCCGGAAAGCACTCCGGAAATGACAAATGTCTCATATATTTCGTCCATAACTTCCTGCAAAAGTTCTTTATCTTTTGCATAAGTCATGTCATCCTCGATCATACTTTGACGTGCGGATGAGTAATTGGTCTGTGACATATCCCGGCTTGTTGCCTCATACGACAGTCCCTGACCCGCTCCAATCAGATGCTGCATTGTTTTTATATGATTCGTTGCATCATCTGACTGTCCGCCCGGATTGACTGTCTCCACTTCCTCTCCCGGATTCAGTTCTTTAATCATTCCAGGTACAAGCATTTTTCCGTTATAGTTGTACTGATCGCCGGTGCTGTTAAGTCCACGCCCTATCCCGCCGCCTGGTGCTATTTTTTTGATAAACACCGACAGACATGCCATGATCCTCTGCTTTACGGATACCGCAGTTATAAACTCATTTGTGTCCCGGATTCTGGTCATCGTCGTTGTCATGTCTGATATCTCCCTGACCTGCGACGGTCTTTTTTTAGTAAAATAAAAGATCATGTCTTTTGCCGGGATGTAAATCGGATCTTCGATCGAAAATCCATCTACGGAATACTGTCTAATCCAGTACCCCTCCGGTCGATTATACCCATTGTACTCAATTCCACCAACCACCTTATTTCCCTGTTTTCGTGGCGTCATCTGCGCCGATTCAAGTTCATCCACTTCTAGTAGTTGTAACTTAAATGGCACCACGCCACCACTCGTATAAGTCTTATGTATCAGCACCCCACCATCCACCTTTTTGCGCTGGACACACATCCGGAGCATCTGATTAAAGCTCTGCTGATTTGTAACATCACAATTCTGCTTCTTTATCCACTGTTTCCAGTATTTTTCTAATTGGTTATTTGTTTTTTCATCCGGTGTCCTAGCCTGCAGTGTGTACCCGCCGCCTACTACGTTCCGTTCAAACGCTCCTACTACTGCATTCATCATATCCGAGTTGCGTTCCAGATCTCTCGCGCGTGCACGGATAATGTCACGTTCGCTCCGATCTATCATCTCCCCCGACTGATTCACGGCTCGCCAGTTCGCGTTGAGCCGTCCCTGGTCTCCGGCATCATAATTCCGTACCTCATCCAGGCTAATCCGCCATGCCTCCCGCATATATGCGGCTTTGGGCGACACAAACCCAATCAGATTGTCAAGCCAACTCATTTATCTACCTCCAAATATAGCCACATAAGTGTTATCCAGCAAACTGCCGTTTTTGTCATTCACCTGCGCCTGCAATTCATTCCGCAGCTCGCGCAGCATACCGAGATCTGCTCTTGTAAGCGATCTACTGCCGATTTTATACGACTGTCCACCCACCAGCACTGTAGTCATTGCCTTATTCACTTCTTTCAACATGTCGTTTGGGCTTAAATTTTCAAAATCTGCCATTTACAACCACCTCTCATTCGCATTGATCCAATTTTCCTCCGGGCTTTCTGTCTGTTTTTCCTGTTTCGACTCCTCCTGTTGCAGATGCATATAGCGGATGCCTCGGATATCCCCAGCCGCCATGGCATATACTTCTGCGTCCAGATAGTGATTCTCCGCATGAGACCTCTTTACTTCCCATTTTTGCGTCATTTTTCCATTTTTTCGCACGCTCACTTTATGCTCCGCAGTCACCTGCTGTGCGTATTCTAAATCGCATCCCTTGTATACCATCCATGCACCGCGTCCATTCTGGCGCCTCATGCGCCCTGCGATCATGTCCTTATACTTGTCTGTGTCTACGATCACAAGCTGCATTCCATACGCTTTGGATCCCTCTTTGTCAATTTTGCTGATTCGGTAATATGTTGCCATTTCATGTGATGACCCTTTCACTGGTACCGCCCAGTCCGAATTATTCACACAAAAATCATACACATTGTCTGTGTCGTTTCCAGAATCGACAAGTGCCAGTTCCACTATCATCTGCGTTCCATCCGCTTTTTTATACACGGCATTCATGACATCTTCAATTTCGCGCCACGACAACGCCTGACCATGTGCTATATTCTGACTCGTCAGGAAATCTCCAAATGCCCGAATCGTCCAGTACATACAGTTTTCCTGCACATCCACTCCGCCTGTCAGCAATTTCGCATAATCTGGTACGACAAATTCTTCCAGATCCGTCTGGCGTTCCTTCACGGTGTCTTCTGTTGTTTTCAGTTTGGTGTCTTCCCATGGTTCCGCGAGCCAAGAATTGACAAAGTTCTGCAACTTTTCCGGATCATCCTTGCACTGCAGGAACTCTTTTACTATATCGCCCCACGTCAAAAACCTGCTGTACAGTGCATTTATCCAAAACGACACCGACTGTGGCTTTCCTACACATTTCTTATGTTCATCCTGCCACTCTCCTTTTCGTAGGATCTTGATCTTCTGCTTATCCGTTATTTCGCAGCCACATTCTTGGCATACATATACCGCTTTCTTTGCCCGCTCATCTGCTGTGAAATCTTCCCCTGATGGAAAATGTATCTGTTTCCATTTCAGATCGATCATTTCTCCGCAATGTGGGCACGGTACTTTATAGATACGCTGTACGTCTGCTTTTTCATGTAACTGCCAAACGTAATTGGTCTTTAGCGTCGGCGTTGAGCATGTATATATCTTCTTCGAGTATGTAAATGTTCGAGTTCTTTCTTTTGCCAGATTGTAAGGTGAGGCTTCTTTTTTGCTCGCCCCACCGATTTTGTCTATCTCGTCAAAAAACAGGTATTTTATTGCTTTTGATGCAAGTTTTGACGGCGATCCGGCACTGCGCAGGTAAATGGTCATTCCGCGAAACTTTAGGTTGAGTTCGTTAGATGCCCTCTCTAAATATTTGTTTTTTATTTCTTCCGTTTTGAGCAGCGACGGTCTCAATCTGTCCCTTGACGTATCTTTTGCAAGGTCATCTGTCGGATATACGATCATTGCCGGTGCTGGATCCTCAGATATGATCCAGCCCAGCATGTTTAGCATGGCTTCTGTCCCACCGACCTGCGTCGGCTTGCAAAAATTGATCTCCTGAATATATGGATCGTTGATTGCATCCATGATACCTATCAGATACGGTGTTATCTCATTTGACCAACGACCTTTAAAATTACTGGAGCTGTCCAAGATCCTGTATTTTTCCGCCCACTCACTAACCTTTAGCTTTTCCGGTATTTTCAGCACGTTTCGCAAGGTTTTGATGAAAAGCTTTCTCGTGCGCTGCCGCGACCGTATTTTTTCAGATGTCGGCATCTTCTTCATCCTCTTCGTCTTCAAAGATTCCTATGCTGTTTTTGTCTATTTTTTCCGGATCATACTCCGACAGTTCTTCCAGTGTTTCAAATATTTCCTTTTCGAGTACCTCTGATATTCTGTTAATGTCGTCCTCACCCACAATTAGTGGCGCTACCTTCTGCGGTATTGACAGCAGCCGGCTTTTAAAGCTCATCAGCATGTTTGTCAAATATTCCTCAACATCTCCTGCCTCATGCAGTTCTCTTCTTAGCCTTCTCAGTTTCAGAATTGATATTTTTTTCTTGATCTGCTCATGCTCCGCCTGCTCTCTCTCTTTGTTGTAAGTTGCACCCCCTCTGGCTTCCCCTTTTGCTTTAAAGGCAATATACTCCGGAACGCATTTTTCGAGCCTGTACTTTTTCTGTTTTTTTCCATCAATAACCTCGCGCTCAAAAAGCCCGTGAACGTTTGTTAATTCGCGGACTTGGCGAGTTGAAATGTTCAGAATCTCTGCAAGTTGTTTTTGCGTCGCGTCCATCGTATTCTCACCACCTGTTTCTCGTCTCCAAAAGCGGAAGGAAGTCACTACTTTTTTTTTAATTTTTCAAGTGACTTCGTGCGCCTCGCCAGCCCCGCATAGGGGGTGGGTCCCGGAAGTACCTTGAAACCTCCCCCTGCTTGACAAAAACAAAGGACGAGGTTTCACTTTGCCTCGTCCTTCTTTCTTCATGCTACCATAATAGCACACCTGACTGTCACCTTGTGTAACCACTTTCATTTTTTTAAATCTTTTTTATACTTCACCATAAACTCCGCTGTCACTGCTGCATCCTCTCCTTCCAGCAGATTTTTTATTTCCTCTGTTGTGTATCCCATTTTTATAATTTGTTCCAACGTTTCTCTTTTTACTCCTCGCACTGCTGCCATACGTTCTATTTTCTCTGCCTCATCCTCTGCGCAGCCCAGTATCCTTTTAAGTCTATTTCTATATCCGTTTGGTCCTATCTCATCCGCATATATTCCGCTTTGGCACATCACTTGTCCTAAGCGCTCTATCCATTCAATGTCCATCACGCCGACTCCTCCTTGTTCTGTTGCATAGCATATTCTTTTTCGATGACCGTCCTCACTTTCTTAAATTGTATCAGTTTTTGTATACCGCTATTAAGGTACTGATAGCAGCTTTTCCGCGACATATGCTCTCTGCTTGCAATTTGTTCCATTCGCTCTACATCTATGTATTTACATTCTAAGATTCTGCGTTCCAGCGTTTCCTTCCCAAGATAATCCATAATTTCCATGGCTTCCAGCATGTACTTAGCTTCCAGGTTCTTTTCGTCCAGGATTCTCTCCTCTATCTCTGCCATGCGCAACATAAAGCTCGCCGACTTGTCTGATATTGTATTTGTCCTACTGTGCGGCGTAGGTTTGTAGCCGCATCCTCCGATTGGCGTATCCATCTCCTCCTGTATACTCCAAAGCCTTTTTTCCAGTTGGTTCTTTCTCGCGCGGGCGTCTGCATACCTTCCCAGGTACTCTTTCAACGTTTTTTTGTAATCCTCTTCCGTCATCCGATCTCTCCTTTCTTTAGCAGCATGGTTTCGGTATCAATGCTATCTCGTAATATTCTCGGTCAGTCTGTTTTTTCGTTAGCATAGCAATCATTTACCGCATCAAGCATTGTATTTCGAGCATCTTCATATCCTTCTACATAAGCTTTCATTTCTTTAAAATCCATCGGTCTATTTGGTCGCATCGCCGTCTTATCCATTTTATCAATAATATCGTTTCTCTCCTTATCCGTCATCACCAATATCCTCCTTCATTTTTTCTCAACCCTTATCTACAATTTGCTTTTTCACTGCTGCATCGATTTTTATCATCCTATCCGCTTCTCCCTCCGGTCTTTCCTTGAATTTCACCTTTTGACCGCATACCGGGCAGCATGTCCAGCCTTTCTCAACATGTATTCCGCACTTTATGTTCGGACATCTCCATTCCTCTTGCGCGCTGCCGCCAAGCACTGTGTACCCTGTGAATTCTGCTTTCCTTTTGATGATTTTCATCGGTTACCTCCTTCCCAGCACAACATTTTTATCTTTTATATATCTTTTAATTTACATAACTTATTCCTGTGTTCTTAACACATTCAGTATTCCTTCTACCGCTTTATCCCAAAAAGCATTTGCAAAATCCGCAACTGTACAAATCGTGTCATCCTCCCAATCCACAACAGTTGCATCATCTGCTTGGCATAATCCACATCCCAATTTTTTCAATGATTCGTTTGCATATTCTGTTACAACTGCCTGTGTGTCAGCATAATCACACCCTCTGTTTAAAATATCTTCAAGTTCCTCTATTGTTTTTTTTGGTATTTTTGCCATATCTCTGCCTCCTCCACTAAAGTTCAGTTTAAATACTCAACGAAATCTGCCCGTCTTCCATTTCATAATTCATCCATAACGTTTCTATTCTGGCGCGTCCACCTTCTGCCCTTGTAGCTTTCTGTACCTTGTTCCATCCTCTCAACATATCGTTATACAAATTATTTTCATATCCTGATAGTAAAACTTTTCCTGGATGTTTAAGCAAAATCTTTAATAATTCTTCATGATCCGCATCAGTCATCTCATACTTATAAAGGTAATTTTTTCTCGTTCCATGCAAATACGGAGGGTCCGCATATATAAAAACATCTTCCGTATTATATCTTTCTATCAATTCTACAGCCGGTAGATTTTCAATCTGAACACCCTTCAATCTCTCAGTTGCCAATTTCAACGTTTCAGAAAGCTCACTCCACGCTCTGGCTGGATTTGGGGAATTAGTCTGCTGACCGGATTTAAACCCATTTTGGTATAAATTTCCGCAACCAAATCCCATCCAACACTTAACGGCAAATCGTCTTGCGTTCTCCAGATCATCATTAGATGGTTCGTAAGCTGCCCTGTACTCTGACCGGGAAAATGGTGTAAACTCTATCATTCGTTCCAACTCATCACTTCGATCTCTCAATATCCGAAAGAAATTTACGATTTCTCCATCGAGGTCGTTCACTGTCTCGATATGACTTCGTTGCTTATTAAAAAGCACCGCCAGACTGCCGCCGAACGGCTCTAAATAGACATCATGTTTCGGTATGTATTCGCATATCCACGGTGCAAGGCGATTCTTTGCTCCTGGATATTTCAAAACGCTTTTCATTCTTACACTCTCCTCCGCTAAATATCAGTTTAACAAAGTATATCTGATGGAAGAGACATATAATTGATGTTTTCAGCCAATGCAGATATAGGATAATCTTCAACTTTGCCATCAATATTTACTTCAACTACTCCACTATGAATACTCCCATCTTCACAAATACATAATTTTTTAAATCCTGTTATTTGAAATCTCCTCCCATCATTCAACAACCCATGTGTGAAATTTCTTACAATCGCTTTTTTCATTGTCTTTTACCTCCCTAAATTTTAATTTAGTTAGTCAAATCTTTTATCATATTTCTTGTCATCAATATGGTCTGTATCCTTATAGTTATCAATGCATTTGTCATAGTGACAATTCTGTTTTGTAATACCAGAGTAGGTCTCATACGGATTTGGAAGATTGTGCTTTTTACAACAGTCATAGCAAATAACAAAACTCCTCGTTTTCTCCTTGCTTCCATATGGTTCATTATCCGTATGATATCTGGCGAAATTCTGAAAAGGTGTCATTGATAATAATGTCGCTGTCCTATCGCAGTCCTTGCCACAAAAATCACAAATTGCATGTATCATTTCGTTTTTCCTCCTTTAAATTTTAATTTACATCGCATAATCCGCTTCATCGTTCAGATATTCCGCCAGATCTTCAACAGTGGCTTCTCCTTCGCTTTCCCTGTCGTATACTTCCAGCTCCGCAATTACAGTTCCCAGGCTATCAAATCTTTTCAATGCTTCAACCAAATTTTTCATGTTCTTATCCTCCTAAATCTCAGTTTAGCTTTTATCTATTACAATAATCTAAAAATGCACTTATTGTTTCAATCGCTTCACATCTGGTAAAATTACGTTTTCTCTTATCTTTCTTTCTCCACAGTGGTAAACCATGCATTTTTCTCTGATTATTGCTTAATAACATAATATCCATTCTCTTATTGCCCCCTTCCTCCCGGTGCTACGGCACCGGGCAGTCATGACTTTTCGTGATACCAACCAACATGAACAGGTTTCTTTTGCCTCCTGGCCGGTGTTTCAACCGCTTTCTATTTTTTGATGTGCTCGATCGTGTCTACGCAGATTCCATTCACTTCCACTGCTGCCGCCGCCGGAATCATGATCCACTGCTGCCCGTCTATCACCTTTGTCTCGATGTTGTCCATACATTCCGGCTGTACTTTAATTTCCACTGCATCCGTTTTCAGTTTAAACTTGGCATCCAGGATGTTATTTAAAACAAAAACTCGGTCTTTCGGGTAATATGTCTCAAAATTCTGCATATCCTGATCTGATATCTCCGCCAGAGTGAGGGCGTGCTTTATCTCTTCTTTTCCTACCTTGACCAGTTCCGGATTGTCTGCGGTCTCGATCTGTACCTCATACAGGTTCTGGAAAATGGTCCTCATCGTCTGGTAATCCGGCGTTTCTTCAAACACATTTTCCAGCATCTTCTCAAATTCTGCTCTTTCTTCCTTTGGCGTTGTCAACTCTGCCTGCCCCGTAAGACTCTCGATTAAATATATTTGCTTCGCTTCCGGGCTTTTCTTGTAGATCAGCATGTTATCCAAGTCTGTTGATCGATCACTGAATGCCGGCCAGAGGAATCCGTCCACCGGCTCATCCACCCAAAACTCACGCTCCCGGCTCTTGATCTTATTCTGTTCTCTGTCGTATGTAAGGACTGCTGCGCCCGTGTTGACCGGACACAGGCTGCACATGATGTAATCATATACTTCGTCTGATGCGTCAAACATATCATCACCGGCAGTTGATTTTCCCGGGATGTCATAAACACCACGGATCAGCACGATCATATAATTTTCTGCAAAGCCGTATGTTTCGATGATTCTGGCAACCATATCATCCCAGATCATCTCTTTCCGGATCCTGTCCAGCCACATCTTGCATCCATTTTCAACAACCGGCACCTGTACGAGGTTTTTCCCCAGTCTTCCGGACAATGTTTTCTCGAAGATGTGCATATATTTAAACTGCTCTTTCTCCGGCAGTGTGAGGAACTGGCTTACACTGCTGCATATGACATTTTTGTTATAATCGATATATGCCGTGCATATCTCCCGGATCGATAAGTTGTCCGGTATAAACTGTTTTTTGATCTCTGCAATTTCTTTTTTATTCATCCTGTGCTCCTTTCTCCGCGGCCTGCCTCTTTCTGTAGGTGCAGATCTGCACCGCCACCGCGTTCTGCGTCATTCCCATTTCCTCCGCGATACTCTTATTGGTCCATCCGGCATTCTTTAACGCCATGATCTTCCCAATGTCCACTTTCTTCTTTTCCTTTGTTTCTGGCTTTTCTTCCGGCTCGTTCTTCACTTTCATTGCTTCCGGATTCGTCTTAATAAATTTTTCAATTTCGTTCATACAGGTCACGCAAAAATCTTTTTCCTCAAATTTATTCTGGAGCTGCAGATCTCCATTCTTCCGATCCCTGCGGTTTGTTGCTATGTACCC
Organism: Roseburia yibonii; assembly: GCF_014297335.1. Taxonomy (NCBI): domain Bacteria; kingdom Bacillati; phylum Bacillota; class Clostridia; order Lachnospirales; family Lachnospiraceae; genus Roseburia; species Roseburia yibonii. The sequence goes on along the minus strand of NZ_JACOQH010000002.1, from coordinate 54,185 downwards.
GGCGCTCTTTTCCTTGATCTCCTTCCCGCATCTGTCGCAAAAGCATCTATTCATGTTCCTTCACTTCCCCTTTCTTCTGTTTTTTTCGTTCCTCTTCATACCCCAGTGCAAACGGCTTTTCCCGAAACCACCTTTTGGCGTGTTCACTCTGTGGCAGCCGCTCCATTCCGTCGTACCTGTTCTGTTTGTCACTTTTCAGCGTATGCTTATAATCCCTGCTGTTCTGCTTCTCCACTTTTTCATCTCCTCACCCAAACTGCCATTTTTTGTATACCAGCGCATCCCGGTTCCAGTCCGGATAGATTCTTTTAAGGTAATCCTCCGCAAATTCCAGCATTTCTTCCCGGTATCCTTTATTTCCGTTATCCAACAGCCCATGATGATAGCGGCACGCCAGCACCCCGTTCTGTTCCACACCAAGCCCGCCCTGGCTCCGGTTTACTATGTGCGCTATATCAAAGATTGTCTCTTCCCATCCGCGCTGATCCCGCATATGCCGGTTGCCCCGGCAGAAGATACAGCCAACGTCCCTCTGTATGATCCTCTGCCGCGTCTCCGGACTAAATGACGTTGCCTTTGTCCGTTTACTCTTCATCCACGCCGACCTTCCTTTTCAGTAAAATCAACAATTCTTCGCATTTTTGCACCGCTGTTTCATAGTCAGCTTTCTGTACCAGACCATATACCTCGGATGCCGCCATGGTAAGATCCAGTCTTTTCACCGTATTTTCTTCGTCTTGTGCTCCACTTTTCTCTGGTTCTTCCAAAATCTCCGGCTCTTTTTCCACCGTCTCCGCGGCTTTTTCTGGTTCGTCCTGCGTAAGGGTACTTTTGCCGCTTTCCGGACTTTTTTCCGGCATTATTTCCGGATAATCTTCCACTTCCATCTGCCCCGGTATCTGCGGTTCCGGCTCCACATTCCCCTGTTCTTTTTCCACTGCTGCCGGCGGCTCCTTGGTTTGCGACGTCGCAACAGGCTCTTTTTTCGGCTCTGAAACAGTCTGTGCCGCATTTTTCTTTGCTTTTTCCTCTGCCTTTCTCTCCTTTTCCCTCTGTGCCATGGCTTCATATTCCGGCCGCAGGTCGGCGCGGATCCGTTCCAGCAGTTCCTCCCACGTCAATTTCAAAGGCGGCGCTCCAAATTCTCGATACATGACGCCATGCTGCATATCCTGGAGCATCAAAAAGGCTGTTTTATACCGGATGTTATGTACTCCGGTCGGATTCATCTGCTCCTGCAGGATCTCCGGTGTCGCCGTATCATCCAGTATCCGACGGAGCATCCCCATTTCCTGGCTAAAATAATCTTTCAGCAGTGCTTTCAGCCCGTCTTCTTTTTCCGGCTCCCCGGATCCTTCCCGGAAGTCCATCTGATCCGGATCCTCTTTGGGCTCCTCCTTCAAAAAATTCTTGTACTCCCGGATCTGTTTGACCGGCGTGTCCGATGCGATCACCGCGCAGTCCTCCTCGGACATGGTGAGCATCTCAGACAGTTTACTGCTTCCATAGCCTTTAAACTGCTCCCTCAGTTCCGGACCGTATCCGTCCACCGAATATTTTTTATTGATCGCCATAAATCTTGATACCGCTGTTGCGTTCAGACTCAGTTCCCGCTCGGCAAAATCGTAAATATTGGTATATCCCGCATCCGCAAACACTCCTGTGTCCAGGATCTGCCGCAGGCGATATCCTACAAAAACAAAGTTTTCCGCGACCGTATTCAGCTTTTCCTTTATCTCTCTGGTGGCTTCCGCCAGATTTAACTCCAACTGTTCCATTTTCCCCTCCTACGCTGACTTTTTCTGTTCTTTCCGTTTCAACTGCTGCACATATCGTTTCAAAAAGGCATCTACCTGTTTCTGATCCGTCTTGTGGTTGTGCTCTCCGTACCACTGGAGTATCTTTGCCCCCCGGATCTCGATCGTTATGTACGGAAATTCCGGATTCGTTTTCTTCCGCATGAGCAGGATATAGCTGTATCCCCTGTTATGCTTATCCAGATATGTGTCACCTCCTACGCAGTGATGCTGTATCCGTCCCTCATCCACCATTTCCGCCGCCGACTTAACCGGTCTTACAATATACTCCGGCGTTTCCAGTCCATATTTTCGTTCCAGTTTGTCATACACTTCGGCAATGTGGCTGTATTTTTTATTCACTTCTTTTTTCCGTTCATCTGACGCATGCTTGTTGACCTCTAAGACCATCTTGTCATGCGCGGCATACAGATCGTGTGGAAACAGCTTGATCGTGTCCGTCATGTCATATCCCATCTGGATGCACATGCTCAAATAATCGAGGTAGTGTGTTGCTACCTGATAGGTGATCCAGTTCCTGTGCTCCCGATCCGGATTGTCATGATATTTTTTTACATGATTGCAAAACTTAGTCACTGACAGATAGGATGCCACCTGCTCGTACTCTTTGAGTTTGAACTCTCCAACCGTCTCAAACAGGCATTTTTCCTCCTTCTCTTCCAGATATGCTCCAAGCCTTTTCTCCATCTGGTACATTCTCAGCCACTTACACTGCTGCCCGTATTTCTGCATGAGATCCCTTAATTTTCTCTTGTCAATTTTCAGCACATCCGCCGGTTTTTTTGCTCTTTCATCAAACCAATCTTTACTGCTAAGATCTGCCAGCTCATACAGTCTCATCTTTACTAACATTTCCTGCTGCGGAAACCTGTTGTACTGTCCGAGGTATCCTGCATAATCTATCCGGCGCGCCGCATCAAAGCTCTTTTTCCTCCATGCTACATACTCTTCCAGTCCGCTATATTTCAGATGGCTCTTTTTCAGTTCGTCCCACGATCCCGGATATATCTTTCCGTCCGGCTGCTTGATATTATTCATCCCCTGCAGGTTGCAATCGTCCCAAAAAGCTCTCCCTAGCCAGCAATCCCACTTGTGGTAGTCTTTCTGCACCTTCCGTCTCCCTTTACGGATGTAATTACGCGCCACTTCCTCCCAGCTATATTCTTCCCCCTTTTGTGTCGCTGTTTTTCTCGCTTCAAAGTACCGGATCGCAAAATTCTGATCATCAATTTTCTGCCAGATATAGCACGGCTCTTTCTCATTCACGCGGTCTTTTCTTCCGACAGCTTTCCACTTCCCAATTTTCCGGCAAAAACGGCACATCCCAATACCATTATGTTTCGGTTTCGGTCCTATCCGATCGCACGCCTGTTGTTCCAGTGTCTCTCCTGCCCGGAGCTTATACTCGTCCACCTGTCCACACGCCGAGCACCATACCGTGACCTTGTTCCCGGCGCGCCGGTAAAACAGATAGTGATTCCCTGTTACCTCTTTTTTGCTCCACTCGTAAAAATCCTCCGGTATCTCCGGCAAGCTGGCAGTTCTTTCTTTCAGCTCACGTTCCCTGCGTTCGTATCTGTTTTCGCTCATTTTACCGCCTCCTTCATGTAGTAGTCCCGCGCCATCCGGTATACCACTGCATCCGCAAGATAAGGCTTTTCCCTTGATACCTTTTTTCTGGCTTCCGACTCAACATGTTTCAGGCATCCGGCAAGGCTTTTCCCCTTCTCCCTGATCTTTACAGCCACCGCCTCATCTTCCATGGCTTTCTGTTTCAGATACTCCACGATCGGTTCTGCAGGTATCTTTCTGCTGTATGCCTTTACGTCCTTTTCTCCCATCTCGACATCCAGTTTGCCGACTGCTGCCGTCATCGCATCACACAGCGCGGGGATGTCTCCCTGGAGGTACATCTCCACAAATTCTTTTGATATGCCGTTTTCTTTTGCCAGGGCATACACATTTTCCGTATCTCCCTCATTTTTCAGCCCTTCGGCCGTCTTATTTATCTCCTCAGCCGTCATTTCTCCGAATAAATCAAACATGCTTGTCCTCTCCTTCCTTTTGCGACGTCGCATCACGCAGCGTCCGCCGCATCCACTCGCCGTACTCATGATCCGTTTTTATACAAATTCGAAAATCGTGCGGCAAGAGTATTTTCAATACTTTCATCCACTTTTCGCGGTTTGAAATCTCTTTTCCATGTGCCGTTTTCCAGTCGTTCTCCATCCAGGCATCTACCCACTGCCGGTTAAAAGCACTTTCCAAATAGCTGGAATCCGCATAAATACTAAGCGCGCATGGTTTTTTCAACGATTCCAGCGCTACCAGTAACCCGTCCAGTTCCACCTGATGCCTTGTCACATCCTCCTCTTTCCGGATCCACTGCTTTGTAACCGGTCCTTTTGCTGTCTTATACTCGATCAGGCTTATGTACCAGGCTTCCTTCTGTCTTGGTGCCCGGCAGCTGGTCATGAGGTAAATGTTCACTTCCGGCTCATTCGTTTTTTCTTCCATTGGTTTCCCGCACCTCCGTGTAGTACAGGTAGGAGTATCCGGTCACCCGGTTTATCCCCGTTTTCACACTGCTCTTGTCTATGTAGTACCCTTTTCGCGGTTTCGGGCCCTCCCGGATCATTTTTTCTGCTGTCCGGCGGAAATACCGTTTTCTTTCCGGCTCCGGCCGGATCAGATTTCTGGATGTACTGAAGCATTCCTCCGCGTTCTCCCGCCTTTTCTGTTTTCCGTCCTTGTCCGGCATATTGGACAGGTAATTTGCCAGATCCGCAAACCCGCCCTCCCGGTACAGCAGTTTTATATCCGGGTGTCCCAGTTTCCAATATTTACAGATCAACACGTCCGGCGGACGTTCCATACACCTGTTGATAATCAGATGCACATGGATCCCGCCTTTTTTCCCTATCTCGATCAGGTATATAAACTTAAATGCCTGTCCCTCTTTTCTGTACTGCCGCCGCATATTATCCAGGAACTTTTTCAATTCTTTTTTTATCCCCTCCATCGAACAGCGCTTTTCTTTCTGCACCGTCAATGTCACCCACAGGTCATTCTCTGTGAAATTCGCCTTTATGAGCCTTCGGATCCTGTTTGTTTTATTCAATGCATTTTGCCACTGCATCTGTTCCGGTGTCCTTTTTTTACGCGGCAGTCTTTTCTCACCTTTTTTCCCATACTTTCCCGCAAAGCATATCTCATGTTCGATACTGTCCGGGAAAGTCCACGTTTTACTAAAATATCCCATGCGACTTTCTCCTAAGTTTAATATCTTTATCAAGATTTAAAATCGAGGTCTGAAACCCTCTATTTCCTTGACTTTTCGCCCGTCACATGGTATTATTTTTATAGTTGTTTTTTACCATTTGACGAGCGTTTATCGCTGTCGCGGCATCCATTCCCGTGGATGCCTTTTTTATTTCCGCACCGCTGTCATCTCATAGACTTTCAGCACCAGATTTTCACTGAAAAGTCCATCGACCGGATGATCTTCATCCTGGCGGCTCCCAAACAGCTCTACTTTTATCTTTTCATCCAGCTCACACAGAGTCGCTACCGCTCTGGCATCTTCATAGATCCGCTTCGCGCCTGCATAGTTTTTGTTTCTGACCTGCGCCGCAAACGCCGCCGCCTGATCTTTGAGGCGCCATTCAATCCTCTCTTCCGTCAGCATCTTCCACGCCCTCTGCCTTTCTCAATTCTCCTGATGATCTTCAGCATCTTTTTTATCTCTTTTTTCATGGCTTGTCCTTCCTGACCGCCTTACGCGGTCTGTCCTGATTTGGCCTCTTTGTAGCCTACCGCCAACATTGCCTGCCGGTTCAGTTGGATGCCGATTTCTTTTTTCTCGTCATCTGACAGAGTGTCCCAGTCTACGAGACTGCCGTCCCGCAGACGTATCTTTATTTTGTTGGTGTATCCCTTCATATAATCACCCCTGTATAACCTATGTATCTAACGTGTGACCTGTGTCTGTCCCACTGCTGCTTTCTTTTCTGCTCATTGGGACAAGCTCATAGTCCCTCAGTACGTCATCGATCCTTTTCGTAACGCATCCCGCCATTTCCGGGACGGATGAAAAGCCTTCTTTATTTATCAGCTCTTCCTCTATCAGTTTTTCTGTGATCTGCATCAAAATATCCTGTCTTTCCATTTCAGCCTCCTGTTCCACCGACTGCTGCCACAGTCGATTTTTTATTGATTGCTTTTCCCGCTCGCCGCTCCTATACTGTACTTACAGGCTCCTGCCAGAGCCGAGTATCAAAGAAAGGAGTCCTTTAACGAATGAGTCAAACGTATAACACTGGTGATGTTGGTTTCTGCCCATATGTTGGTCACTCTGGTGGCATGATAATTACATGGGAAGATAATACTGTGATTTCCGTAGAATGCTCCGCAGAAAACCATGAAGTCTGCGGATATTCGGAAACATGTAAATTTTATCAACGTCATCCTGTTGGTTTTGTTAAAACTTTCCCTTTAAACAATGGATCAGTTTAACAATCCTCCAAACTTTGCGACCTCTCGAATACTCTCATTATTTAAGAGGTCGCATCCTCTTTCCTCATAGTTTTTCCGTATGGCATCTAATGCCCACATCACATCCTTATATGTATAATCTGTTTCCAGCTCTATAACCGAAATCAGTTTATTTACCAGATTTCCCCTTCTATGCGCTTCTTCGATAGTCATTTTTTTATCTCTTACTTCGGTCTCCTTCATTTCTTTACGGATCATATCATTGACATTTCCTTTGGAGACATCAATTAAGATTGTGGGTTTGATAGAAATCGTGGTCGCTTTTGCGACCCTTTTTCTTTTTTTCTTCATTTTCATTGGTTCGCCCTCCCTCTGCATTCTTACGATACCTTTTCCGGTTCTTTCTTCCGGCTTGCCATTTCCTGACGTGCCAAAAGCACCGTTGCATTTGACAGTAACAACATTCTTCCGGTTGCATCCATCTTTTTCATCATTTCAACCATTCCGTCAATGTCCTCTTTTTCTTTTACTTTCAACATGTTTTTCACTCCTTTCACTGCTGCTCGCTTGTTATTTCTGATAACATAATAGTCCTTTTAAATAACTTTGTCAACACTTTTTGTTATTTCAAATAACTTTTTTGTTGATTTATTTTTGCTTTGGTGTTATCATGTGCTTATGACAGGAGGGAAAACAAATGAATGACCGAATACGGCAAATCAGAAAAACCTTGTCTTTGACTATGGAGGCTTTTGGTAAACGTTTAGGCGTTGGGAAAACCGCTATAAGCCTTATCGAGAGTGGGAAAAATAGTGTTACAGATCAGATGCAGAAAGCAATCATCCGTGAATTTGATGTCAATCCCGAGTGGCTGCTACATGGAACTGGCGAAATGTTCGCCACACACTCCCACGATGAAGAGGTCGCCATGTACACGCAGGACATTCTCGACAGCGAAGATGATGAAATCGCGAAGATTATTCAAGATTTTATTGTTGTTTACGGGAAGCTGGACAGCGATTCAAAAGCCGTCCTAAAGAATGTTGCAAGAGATTTGATCGAACTACATAACAAAAGGGAAACGCCTTAATGCGCTTCCCTTTTTATATGCCTGTCCATCATTGTATAGATTTGTATTAGAAATTTCTGTTCCTTTTGTTCATCCAGGGATTCCACTAAACACAGTATCTTCCCCTTATAGCCGTTTTGCGGCTCTTTTGTTCTTATGTCCATAAATACTCACTCCCTATTCTTTTGTACTCCACCGGTGTTATGGTTATTATAATACATGCCTTTTTTGCAAATCAATAGGTTTGCCGCATTTGTCCCCGCAGCGGGGACTTACTTTTCCGACTTTTTTCGACTAATGTTCATTTGTGCTCCGATTCGTAAAGCTCTTCGATGTGCGCTCCAAGCGCTGCGGCTATCGTCTCTATGACATCCATTTTGGGAAATCTCTGGTTATTTTCATACCTTGACAGTGCAGATCTGGCTATACCGGTTCGTTTGGACAGCTCCCTGATTGACACTTTCTTCTTTGTTCGCACCTCTCCAATCAACAATTTCATTTTCTTTTTTCCTGCCTTTGCACAATATTTTTTAGTTATATTGTGCGCTCTGGTCGAAAAAGTATGAATGATTCTTATTGAATAGTATCCGTTCTTTCTATATACTTAAAATTGATACCCATTATATGGGAAATTTTACGAAAAGAGGGATTCGTTATGAAAAAAAATTTTTTTCCAATAATTATTACTGCGCTTCTATTCTTTCCCGGATGTGGGACTTCAAATTCTACTGTGCCTCAAAATCTTGACTCCTCAGAAACGTATGCTTCCGAAGACAACATAGATATTTCCCAATCAAATACCGAAGATTCCACCGAAAGTAATGTGATTTCGTATTATGACACCGTGATACGCTGTGATTACGATACATCTTTATTAAAGCCTATAACCATTACATCTGACAGCGATTTTCAATCTTTATCTGTTTTTGCAAGCAGCACCTCTGACAATTCTTCGGAAATCCTCAATGCCGGTGACTGTGTATATGCTGGAATAGTGGACGTTACCAAAGATGATACCTTTGATTTTTATTTTCATCCTGAGGATTTTACCGAATCATTCTTTACAGACCTGTTTGATCTTGAGCAAACTTCATCATATGACATTCGATGTGTATCTGGTTATACCTATGAACTATGGTCAAAAAAATCCGATCTTGTTTCCAAAGGAAAAATCCTGTATGCCCAGGACAATTCTGTATATTTTTGTGTATACAAAGTATCCAGTCTGTCTGATCGTGCGCATATCGACGCCTTCAATCACCTTTATGACAGCATATCTTTCGTCGCATCTGAGCCGAAATACATCAAACAGGGAGATCTTTTTGATCGCGTAAGCGCCATCTGTCCCAATGCTACTATATATTCTCTTAATGACACACTTAACATCCAAATTCCTATTTCACATAGTTCATACGATGAGGATTGCACCCAGTTTTTTAATTCTATGCTTTCAATTTGTGATTCTTGTGAATTAGAAGACGAAGTATATAAAAATGTTGGTTTTTCTATGTTTGTTGATAACAAAAGTATAACCTATATCGTTTTACTCGATTACAGCTCTCCCTCATCTTTTTCAACATGTGAACCAACTATTGTGGATAAAAATTACGCAATTCCTTTTTCAGAATTATATAATAAATATTTCTATGAAAATGATATAGGTACACAATCACAGAAGAAATATGATGCACTTGATCGGCAATACGGTTTTAAAAGTTCCTACTAATTCCTTACCATTTCCCAGTTAAAGCGAGTGATTTTTCACCCGCTTTTATTTTTACGTGTTTTTACGTATTTTCCGTTGACATACGTATTCATACGTGCTATAATAATTACATGATAAGGAAAGGAGCTAAAAGATATGCCAATGACGTCAAGAGAGATGATTCGTCTCCTGCAAAAGAACGGTTTTGTAATAACAGGCCAGCGCGGCTCCCATGTGAAACTAAGGAATCCACAATCTGATATTACAGTAATCGTTCCTTATCACAACAGGGCTTTGAAAAAAGGTCTTGAACATGCAATTTTAAAACGGGCGGAGTTGAAATAACTCCGCCACCTAAAAGGAGGTTTTTTTATGGATAAATTATTTTATCCTGCCTTGTTTCACAAGGCGGAAGAAGGAGGCTTCTGGATCACTTTTCCAGATTTTCCGGAAGCAATGACACAGGGTGACGATATGGAAGAAGCTTATACAATGGCGGTTGATGCGCTCGGATTATGTCTGTCTGATATGGAAAAAGAACACATTCCTTTTCCCGCTCCTACATCTCCGGACAAAGTGACCGTTGATACGGACAGCACGCTTGTACTCATCGAATTTGATATGCTCGCTTATAAAAAGCGTACAAATTCTGCTTCTGTTAAAAAGACTCTATCTATCCCACAATGGCTGAACGAAGAGTCTCTGGCACTCAATGTCAACTTTTCACAGGTTTTACAGGATGCGCTTCTTGAAATCGTTCAGTCCAGGCATGCAAGGTGATTACCATGAGCAAAACACAAACTTTAAAATCCGGTGCCGCATACATCCGTGTGTCCACCGACAAGCAAGAGGAGCTCTCTCCGGATGCGCAGCGTCGTCTTATAATTGACTATGCAAAAAAGAACGGGATCCTATTGTCGGATAAGGATATCTTTGTTGAAAATGGTATCTCCGGCAAAAAGGCTGACAAACGTCCCATGTTTCAGCAGATGATCGCGCTTGCGAAATCAAAGGAACATCCCTATGACGTGATCCTCGTCTGGAAGTTTTCGAGGTTTGCCCGGAATCAAGATGAATCCATCCTTTACAAATCTCTGCTCCGCAAGAAAAATATTGATGTTGTCAGCATATCCGAACCGATCATTGACGGTCCGTTTGGATCCCTGATCGAGAGGATCATCGAATGGATGGATGAATATTACTCCATCAACCTTTCCTCCGAGGTAAGGCGCGGGATGACCGAAAAGGCACTGCGCGGCGGGTATCAGGCTACTGCCCCTCTCGGATATGATTCTCACCTCGGTGAAGTTCCGACCATCAACGAGCAGGAGGCGCAGATCGTGCGAAGAATTTTTCAGGAATACAACGCGGGATCTGACTTTTCCACTATAGCTCGCGGTTTGAACGATTCCGGACTGCGGACACGTCGCGGAAACCCTTTCGAACTCCGCGTAGTCAAATATATCCTCCGCAATCCGTTTTATATCGGAAAGATACGCTGGAACCGCGCAAAGCACAGCTCCTACGTTGAAAATGATCCGGAAGATATCATCATCGTTGACGGTCAGCATGCTCCACTCATAAGCGAAGAAATGTTCAATGCTGTCAACGACCGGATCGACCGTGAGTTTCGCCCTGTCCGCAGAAAAGGCATCTGCCATTCCAAGCACTGGCTGTGTGGCGTCCTGAAATGTGGATTCTGCGGAACAAATCTTGTCTATGTGGAAGATAAGCGCAGTAAGTCTGGAATCGGAAATTTCCAGTGCTACAAATATGCCAAAGGACAGCATCGCAATTCCTGTTCGGTTTCCCAGCTGAAGGTTGAGGAGAATGTCTTTGAGGTTTTGGAAAATATCATTGCTACCGGCTATGTCGATTTTAATTACTCGGCCAGTGCAACGGATACTGCGGGTTCCCAGTTGCCCTTCCTGCAGAAAGAGCTTGCCAATCTGGAGAAAAAAGAACAGCGTATTAAGGCGGCTTATATTGACGGTATTGATACACTGGAAGAATACAAAGCTAACAAGCGTTTGATTGAAAAGGATCGCGGTCAGATCCAGGAAAAAATAGATGCCCTTTCCTCTCCCGCCATCGTAGACACTGCTGCTCTGCAGAAAAAAATGCTCTTGCGATGTCGCAACGTATATGACATTTTAAAATCCGGCGCTGATACGGAGAAAAAAGCATCTGCTATACGGAGCATCTGCGAATCGATCACATTTGACAAGGAAAATATGTCTTTTGAATATGTTTTTTATCTTGGATGATACCAAAAAATAGCTGAATCCCTGCTAATATGCGGGTTCAGCTATTGTTATATCTTACGGTAATACAGTCCTCCATACTGACTCAAGATACACTGTGCGATCTTCGGGTTTGGATTTGTGATCTTTACCGGATACTGCAATCTCTTTTCATAATTCCACATTAGCAAGCTCCTCCTTCCCATGGCAGCGGCATGGATGCCCAGTCAAAGGTACACTCCGGCGTGGCGAGATCCACCGTGAGCGGTCCGTACAATCTCGCGTATTCGCGCAGCGCCTCTTCCCTCAGTTTTTTATAATGATTGAAATAACTGATCGCGTCCGTATCCTCCGGATGTGTATCCAGATACAGTGTGATATCATTTACCGCAAAGCTGATCTTTGTAATGTACGCGTACAGCTGCTGTCTTTTCATCTGTGCCGCATTCCCTGCTCTGTTCGGATTCCGGTTCATGGTCTGGTTCATTTTCTTTCCATCCTCCTTCCGAGAAACGGCTTATTCAGTTCCGGAAAAATCGTTCCGATCATCAGTGCTTTTTCCGGCTCATACACCTTATAGAAATTCTGCCACGGCACATATGCCATCGCGACAACCTGGTCTTTGCAACTATCGTTTTCCATACAAAAAGATCCCTCCTTTTTCATTCTTTATACCATATGAAAAAGAAGGGATTTTGTGCATCCTAGAGGCCGCCGAGCCGGTCGATGGAATTTAAGATTTCCCGGATATCCGCCGTATCTCCCGGATAATCCACCAGCATACGCTCTGTATTTTTGCGCTTATCCTTTAAGGATCTTGTATCATTTTCTATTTTTGCGCGAAGTTTCTGCCTGCGTTCGATCAGATCATGCTTGATCTCCACCATCTCTCTCGGATCTACGAGCGCCTTTGCCTGATCCAGCCAGACTTTTGTATCATAAAGCCGATAGCTGCGCAGTGCCCGCAGTAATTTCGCGTTGTAAAAATCCAGTTCTTCATTCAGCTGCTGGAATTTTTCCCTCTCTTCCACCGCCTCTTTGTATTCTTCCCAGATCTGGTTAAATTCATAAGAATTTTTCACATGATATTTCTCGCAGGCATAGTCCACCGCATTGGTCGCATTGACATATTTGATCTTCATCTTGTTTAACAGCGTGATCGCGTGATTTCTGTTTCTATCGGACTGTCTGATCTCTTCCGCGTTATTCTGTTCCCGGTGATAGATCAAAAACGCGCAGACACCCGCCGCGAATAAAAAGAGCATCCAGATCCACTGGGTATTCACCGCAAAGATCGACTGCAGTACCAAAAGTACCGCAAACACGATAACCGCCACAGAAAACAGGATAATGGAAAGTTTTCGCAGGAAATTCTGCTCGTCGCGCAGCGCTTCCGCATTGTACACCCATTTCGTTTTTTCCGATTCCAGATACCGCATATCCCGTGTTACGGCTGCCTGATATGCTTCGCTGGATTCCAGGCGTCTGATCGCATCCGGTATCTCGTCTTCTTCCCGCTGCATCTGCCGGAACTGTGCATCGTTGATCTTTTTTTCCGTCTTCATGTATTCGGTTCTGGTATTTCCGAGTGCCACTACATTTTCCGCCGCCTGCCGGATCTCCGCCATCTCTTCCTCCGACATATCCTCAAGCAGCTGTATGTCATTCAGATAGGAAGTGACCACTTTGTACTCCGACTTAGTATCCTCCAATGCCTTTGCCGCCTCGATCATCTGCTCACATTCATCCAGCATCCGGTTTCCCGGCTGATCCCCGCCTTCCGGCATTTCTTCTGCTATCACATTTTCCCTGATCTCTACGTTTTCTGCTTTTTTTCTCTTTCGAAATAGTTTCATCTGTCTTCTGCCGCCTTCCTGTACTCCTGTTTCCACTGTTCCATCATCCCAAACAACAGAGCTTCATAGCCTCTGACATCCCCGTTTTTCTTTGTTTCCTGTATTTTCTGCCATTGTTCTAAAAACTTTTTATCCTGCGGTTCTTTCTTAAAGTCTTCCTCCAGACATGCGCGTGAGAGCAGCGCCGCTTCTGCGGATTCCTGCTCCTCATTTTTTGCATATGCTTTCTCATAACATTCCCCGGCGCGCGCGAACATGAAAAGCCTTGCGTATGCCGTTCCCATGTTATGCCATACTCTGCCAAGCAGCACTTCTTCTCTCCGGTTCTCCGGCACATGCTCCGTGAGCGGCTCATATGCCCGGATGCTGCTTTTATATTTTCCGCTCATAAGAAACCTGTCTGCTTTTAAAATTTCCTGCTCAAACAGGCTTTTGTCTTCATATGCTTTTATTCTGGCCAAGACACGTCTTCTCTGTTCCTCATCCAGATACGACACCATTTTTAAAACCGTATCCGTAAACTCTGCCATATCCTTTTTCCCGGCAAGCAGATCAAAGAGCGTCTGTCCCTCATCTGCCAGCCCCAGTTCCTCTTTTACCCAGCCGGCAAAGGATTCTTTATAAATGTCTATCCCTGTCAGTTCCGCGTGCTGATCCATGCACCACGCCAGTTCCTCCAGCGAATATATGTTTACCGCTATACTTTCCAAAAAATACGGCACAGCCGCCAGCGTTCCGCGGCATAAGATCAATTCTCCCATCCTGTTTTCCTCACATCTTCAGGGTATACAAAAAAACCTTGTCCGAGCTTTTCCGGATCTCTCCAAATCCGAGATCTTTGATACTCACCTGTATTTTCTGATCCGAAAGTGGCTTTAACGTGATCCGCAAACGCTTGGTCTTTGCCGGACACTCCGGCAGATCCGTCAGTTCCAGTGTCTCCACCTTCGCCTCTCCACTCTCCGGATACTGCAGCCAGAAATCAACCCGTGGCGCGTCATCCAGGATCACTTCACATTCTTTTTCCGCCTCAAAACAGCTTTCTCCGGCTGAAAGCAGCGAATAAAATGAGATCCCCTCTCCGGTTCGAACCTTTATGCTCACATTATACTTTAATTCATGCTCCCCGATATACACAAACGGCCAGTGGAAATATCCATCCCGCACACCGGCGGCATAGCACACGCCCTTTGTATACAGATTTTTACCGAAAAACGCCCGTCTCCCACTGCACAGCATGCGTACAGACTGTTTCATCCAGTCTCCCTCGAAACCATCTCCGACCAGATAACTGCAGGATATGATCCTTCCCTGAAACACTTCTTTGATATATTCCGAAAATTCAAGGTCACGATCCCCGCTTAATCTCCCATACTCTTTTTTGAGCAGTGTGACGATCTGTGGCGTCGTGTTTTCATTTCTGGAAAGCACACAGCTCCACAGCCTGTCATTTTCACCGGAAAACAGAACCACATCATGCAGCCAGAGTTCTTTTTTCTGACTGAGTGCGTAATAGTAAAAGCTCTCGCTGTGATCCATCATAAAAAACTGTTCCTTCTGGATCCCCAGTTTTTTCATGATCTCTTTCAGCATCTTTACTTTTTCCGCGTCCAGGTCTTCCACGGTAAGTCCCAGCAGATGGATCTTCATCTGCCCCTTATATCTTCTCGGCAGCATGAGCACTTTCCGGAAAAATACCGCCAACAGATCCATCGCCCGGTAATCCACGTCTTCGATCCGTATCACGCTGCCCGCTTTCGCCTGCTCCCAGAGATCCTGTATGAGCGTTCCGCCACCCGCGTCCGCATTCTGGCGTTCGAGTGCCTCCCTGCCAAAATACCACTGTCCGATCCCTCTTTTTTTGTAAAGCGCCATTGGGATCTGGTACTGCTCACTGCCTGCGATCGTACTTAAGGTTTCCGGCTCTCTGTTTCCTTCGGTAAAACAACTTACCAGCACATGGTTTTTCCCGATGTCCATGCCGATATAGAGTTTTTCTTCCGTCATCTGCCTTCACCTCTCTGCCCGGTGATCACCCGGAAATTCTTTTCTGTAAATTCTTTCTTCTTCTCATACGCAAGTGCCAGCCGCTCTAACTCCTCGTAATTTTGCAGGGTCAGGTTCATAAGCATCGCGTTTAAAAATTCATAACTGTCCTTTTCCTGCTCTCCGTATACGTCCTGTCTGGTAATCTGCGCGCTCTCCGTAATCCTTGTCTGCTCTCCGTTTCGCTCTTCGATATAGTACTGCAGGGAATCCCCGAAAAACAGCATAAAACGGCTTACATAGATCCCCGCATACACTTCTTTCATTTTCTCTTCTTTAAACTCTTCTTCGCCTACCGCGTAATGCAGGATCACTTCTGCCTGCGCATCTGTATGATATTCCAGGAAGGTCTGCCCCTGGAAGAAATATTTCTGCTGTAGCTTCCGGTCAAAGCGTTCGTAAAACGAAAAATACATATCCCTTGCCGTATACTCTCCTAGCAGCGCATCGACCAGTTTTTCTTCCTGTTCCTGCAGTTTCCGCTCAAACGCAAGATGTTTTAAAACCGCAAGTCTGCATGCGTCGGTCAGAGGTTCTTTTTCCAGAAGTTTTTCCTGTAATTCCAGAAAGATCTCCGGATCGATCACCATGTCATCCACAAAGTAATGCTGCGCGAAGTAATTAAAATATGCAAGCAGCACCGTGCGGTCTCCTCCGTTTTTCGCATACTGCCGGAAGAGATCCGATGCGTGTTCCACAAACTCTGTCGTATAAAGCATCTGCACCAGGATCCACTCCTCCAACTCCGGATCCTCGATCTCATACTTCTTTGCTGTCTCCCACAGCTCATACATCTGTCTGGTCGGTCCGTGATAATAACGGCAGAGATAACGAAGGAGAACATCGTTGTATTTGCCGGCACGCAGTGCTTCCATGCCAAGTCCGACTAAAACTTCATCCTCCTCATGATCCCCGGTCTCTATCATGTGACTGCACAGTACGACCAGTTTCGAAGGATCGGCGAGCTCACTGCCACAGGAGATCAAAAGATCGTATGCCTCTTCAAAGAGCTTGCGTTCCATCAGCAGGGAGAAGACATATTTCCGGGCATTTTTATCCAGCCACGAAACATCTGTTTTTTTCAGATACCGCTCAAGTTCCTCTTCCATGTCATGGATCACATAGTACTCCAACACTCTTGGCATGAGTTTCGCTTTATATCTTTTATCCACCGCGTCCGAATCCATAAGCACCGAAAAAAGCGCACCGTCTTCCCCGTCAACGGCATAGAAATTTTCTTTTCCCGCAAGGTATCCGAGCGCATACTCGATCCGGTCCGGCGCATAGCGCATACACTTCCGCAGATAGCGTCCCGGCCGCATAAGCTTTTCAAGCTGGTAGGAAAGCGAGGTATAACGCCGTCCATTTCTGTCTTCTAATAAGATTGCGTATTCTCCCGAAAACAACGGAACATATGCACTGTTTCCCTGAAATGCCACACGGATCTTCTGCCTTAACTGCGGCTCGATCACCAGCGCACCCGTGATATCCGGTGAAAAGCACACCAGTTTGTTCATGTAAAGAATGCGGGCGAGCGACTCGGATAATTCCTTTGTGAGCATTCCCTCGTCCAGCATTTCCTCATAGATCACCGACAGATTGTCATTGATCCTGCCTTTTTTTATCTGCTGCATGGCAAATCGTTCCATCTGCCTGCGGTAATTCTCATACAGTCCCGGCTCTTTTTCCCGGTTGGCGATGATATTTACATATAAAACCGCCTTCTGCTCATCTGAAATACTGCTGTCATACTGAAAATACAGCAGCACCTGACGCGGAATACGGACAATACTCCGCTTATCCAGTGACATCATGTATGCTTCGTTCAGATTCGTAATATGTAATTCTTCCCGGATCGCCCGCGCATACCACGCCACATAATCCGGAACAAAGCACTGCCCCTTGATCAGATACGAACAGATAACAGAAAGCATCTCTTTTCCGTCAAAATAACGGTATGCCTCACTTAAAAGTTCATATATCTTTTTATCAAAAACCCGCTTGTTCGCCGCGAGGTTCATGATCGTAACTGCCAGTTCCCTGTTTAATGCCTTTTTTGCTGCCGCCCATCGCAGGATCTTAAGCTCGGTACCTTCGAGTGATGTGACAAGTCCCGGATCGTGCTGATACAAATACAGCGCTTCCAGATAAAGATACGGGCTTGCCGTTCCCTGCCCGATCCTCTCTTTTATCACTGCGAGTTTTTTCGCCGGATCATCCAGATATTCTTCTTTTAAAAACAAAAGTACCCAGAACAGGATGTCGTTGTCCGGATTTTCGCGAAAGATCTCCTGGATACGCTGCGTGTTTTTCCTGACATAGGAAGGCTCCCGCTCCGCCAGTGTACACAGATACAGATAGTAGCCATACTGCGGGCTCTCCGTGTCCTCCGCCTCTTTTTTATAAGCCTCAAGGATCCAGAGTGCCTCCTGTTTCTGTCTGTTGATCAAAAGCGCCTGTGCCCGCATAAGTGAAAACCACGCATGATCCGGTTCTAATGCCTGCATATGCTGCAATAAACGCACCGACTCCGATGCCCACACTCCGGTCACGATCCGCTTTAGGCGATAATCGGTATAAAGCTCCGCCAGTTTCACACGCGAAGACGCCAGTTCCATCCGCTCCCGTGAAATATGTTTTTCCCGCTCCCCGGAAGAAACGCAAAACTCCACGCACTGCACCTGACTGGTATTTTTTAAGGTAACGCGCGCAAAATTTCTGCCCGCATGCAATTTATCCGCACGGATACGGTAATACACCTGACATCTGCTGCCGATAAAGTCCGCTGTTGTGACTTTTCTTTTCTCCGGGATCAGAAAATCCGCATCGCTGTCTACATCCAGCTCCACATAGCCCCATTGGTCTTTCTTTAACTCGATCTTTCCTCTGATGTCTTCCGTGATTCCGTAGTATTCCTGATATTTCGTGTCAAGCGAAATCAGAACACTGCTCTTTTTCCCGGTTCCGACCAGAAATTCTTCCACATTCTGCGGCAGAAACGGCGGCTCTGCAAATCCCTCATAAAGAAGGCGTTCCCTTACCTGCTCTTTCTTCAAGACGTTGCGAAAACTTTTAGACGAAAAAACCTTGCAGGCTTCCGTAAAATTTTCTTTCGCAAGACGTGTAAAATCCGCAAGGCTCTTTATCTTTCCGATCGACGAATCCGCATAAAGTTTTGTCACATCCGCCTCATAGGCAAGATGATACTCTCCGCCCTCCGCAACGACATAAAATTCTCCACAGACCACATCGCCTTCGGTCAGCCCTGCTCCGTGGAACTGGTAACGGATCGTCACTTCCGTCCCTTCAAACTGCGGCGTCAGACATTCCATACGCGTATCCGAGGTATATACCACACCGCGCATCGGGATATGATTTAAACTTTTTATGGTAAATGTACCGGATACCTCCTGTCCTTCCAGGATCTCCAGCTCTATTTTATCTGCCGAAAATTCCGGCACCGGACGTCCCTGTCCAAACTTCCCCCTTGCGAGTTCCTCTATTTGTTTCCGCACCTCTGCCACCCGCTTTTTCTTTCTTGCTTTTTCGTTTCATACAGTTATAATAGATTATAAACTATTTGACAAATTCATGCAACATCTGGAGGTAAACTATGATACAGCACAAAGAGCACTTTCACGGCAGTGATCTTGAGAAGATCGAGCAGATCTATGGCATAAAGAAGGAAGAGATTACCAGCTTTTCCGCCAACGTAAATCCGCTCGGCATCTCACCGTTACTGAGAAAAACACTGGCAGATCACATCGATGCCATAAGCACTTACCCGGATCGGGAATACACCTCGCTGCGCCGCTGTCTGTCCGCCTATACCGGTGCCAGCCCGGATCACATCATTGTCGGGAACGGCTCCACCGAGCTGATCTCTTTATTCATTCAGATCACGCATCCAAAAAAAGCCCTGATCCTTGGCCCGACCTACTCCGAGTATGAGCGGGAGATTTCCTTATGCGGCGGTACGACCGTATACTATCCGCTCAGAGAGGAAGCGGATTTTGCTCTCGATGTACACGATTTTACCGAACGTCTTGACCAGACGCTCGATCTTGTTGTCATCTGCAATCCCAACAACCCGACTTCCTCCTGTATCCGTGCTTCCGAGATGGCACAGATCCTCGCCGCCTGCAGACAATACGGGATCTATGTCATGGTGGATGAGACCTATGTGGAATTTGCGGAGCATGTGGATGAGGTCACGAGCATCCCGCTTGCGGCATCCTACGATAATCTGATCGTTTTGCGCGGCACCTCCAAATTTTTCGCCGCTCCCGGTCTCCGTCTCGGCTATGCCGTCACCGGAAACGGGGAACTGCTCACCGAGATCCGCACAAAGAAAAATCCCTGGACGATCAATTCCCTGGCTGCGATCGCGGGGGAGATCATGTTTCGGGACACCGACTACATCAACGAGACCAGAGCACTGATCTCCCGGGAACGGAAACGGATGGCTGATGCCCTCTCCTCCATTCCTGGCGCACCGGCTTACAAGCCTTATCCCGCCCACGCCAATTTCGTCCTTGTCCGGATCTTAAAAGAGGATCTGACCTCCGGATTTTTGTTTGACACCGCGATCCGCGAAAAAATGATGATCCGTGACTGTTCCACTTTCCCATATCTAAGTGAGAAATACATCCGCTTTTGTGTGATGTCCCCCGAAATGAACGATAAACTGCTCGACTGTCTGATCGCGGCAGCAAAAAAGCGCTGATCCAAAACGGATCAGCACTTTTTTTATTTATTCTGCAGCAAGTTTTCCAGCATCAGAAATGCTTTCTATTTTCCCTGTAAATACTCATCGATCGCCTTTGCCGCATGCTTTCCTGCACCCATTGCAAGAATAACCGTAGCCGCGCCTGTCACGGCATCTCCACCGGCATATACTGCCTCTTTGGATGTCTTTCCGGTTTCTTCCTCCGCAACGATACATTTTCTGCGGTTGGTCTCAAGACCTTTGGTTGTGGAAGAGATCAGCGGATTCGGAGATGTTCCGAGAGACATGATAACTGTATCTGCCTCCATCTCATACTCAGAACCAGGGATCTCTACCGGGCTTCTTCTGCCGGACGCATCCGGTTCCCCAAGTTCCATGCAGATGATCTTAATTCCTTTTACCCAGCCGTTTTCATCTACCATGATCTCTGTCGGATTCTGCAAAAGATCAAAGATGATGCCCTCTTCTTTTGCGTGATGTACTTCCTCTGCTCTCGCCGGAAGCTCTGCCTCACTTCTGCGGTATACGATATGTACTTCCGCTCCGAGACGAAGCGCTGTTCTCGCCGCATCCATCGCAACGTTTCCGCCGCCTACGACTACAACTTTCGCGCCTTCACGGATCGGGGTATCATACTCGCTCTTAAATGCCTTCATCAGGTTATTTCTGGTCAGGAACTCATTCGCGGAGAACACGCCGTTTGCCTGCTCACCCGGAATACCCATGAAACGCGGAAGTCCTGCACCGGAACCGATAAATACCGCCTCGAAACCTTCCTCTTCCATCAGCTCGTCGATCGTCACAGATTTTCCGATCACAACGTTTGTCTCGATCTTAACGCCAAGTGATTTTACGTTTTCAATTTCCTTCGCAACTACTTTCTGCTTCGGAAGACGGAATTCCGGAATACCGTAGCAGAGTACGCCGCCTGCCTCATGCAGTGCCTCAAAAATCGTCACATCATAACCGAGTTTTGCAAGATCTCCTGCACAGGTAAGACCGGAAGGGCCGGAACCGATCACTGCGACCTTATGTCCGTTCTTCTTTTCTGCCGGAGCAGGCTTGATTCCGTTCTCTCTTGCCCAGTCAGCCACAAAACGTTCCAGTTTTCCGATGGAGACCGCTTCACCTTTGATGCCACGGATACATTTTCCCTCACACTGGCTTTCCTGCGGGCACACACGTCCACAAACTGCCGGAAGCGCGCTAGACTGTGAAATGATCTGATATGCTGCTTCAAAGTTTCCCTCTTTTACCTCCGCGATAAAAGCCGGAATATTGATAGAAACCGGGCATCCCTTTACGCACTGCGCATTCTTACAGTTCAGGCATCTGGATGCCTCTGCCATTGCTTCTTCCTTGGTATATCCCAAACAGACCTCCTCAAAGTTCGTTGCGCGAACTTTTGGTTCCTGTTCTGTTACCGGTACTTTCTTCATTACGTCCATTATTTGTCACCTCCACAGTGTCCGCATCCGCCATGATGGGTATCACCCTCCTGCAGTTTTAACATGGCTCTGCCTTCTTCCGTCTTGTACTGCTGCTGCCGTTTCATTGCCTGGTCGAAATCCACGAGATGACCGTCAAATTCCGGTCCGTCTACGCAGGCAAATTTCACTTCATCGCCTACCACCAGACGACAGGCACCACACATACCGGTTCCGTCCACCATGATCGGATTCATGGATACCACGGTAGGAATGTTCAGTTTCTTTGTTAAAACGCAGACAAATTTCATCATGATCATCGGTCCGATCGCAACACAGTGGTCATAATGGTTTCCGCCATTTACCAGTTCTTCCAACTGCGCGGTTCCAACTCCGTGGAATCCGAAAGATCCGTCATCGGTCGTCACATAAAGATTTCCTGCAACCGCTTTCATCTCATCTACATAAAACAGAAGATCCTTGGTACGGGAGCCCATAATGACATCAACATCCACACCGTGCTCTTTTAACCATTTTACCTGCGGATATACCGGAGCTGTTCCGACTCCACCCGCGATAAACACGATCTTCTTCTTTCTGGTTTCCTCTAAATTTTCTTCTTCGCAAAGCTCAGATGGGCAGCCGAGCGGTCCTACGAAATCCATAAAAGAATCGCCCTCTTTATATTCCGCCATACGCGTTGTGGAATATCCGACAGTCTGGAATACGATCGTAACCGTTCCCTTCTCTCTGTCATAATCACAGATGGTGAGCGGGATACGCTCTCCCTCTTCGTCCATCTTTACAATAATGAACTGTCCAGGCAGACAGGACTTCGCCACACGCGGAGCCATGACATCCATCAGATAGATCTTATCTGCCAGCTTTTCTTTTCGTACGATTGGATACATAACCTACCTCCATAATTTTTCCCTTGCAGTATACGTCAACAGAAAACCCGTTTCCATTTTACATACTTATTTCCATGATAATCGAATTAGTCCGAAATAGCAACGATAACTTCCATCTATGGCTTGTATTACTGCAGTGTATCGCTGTAAACACCGATCTCATATCCCTGCGCGCGTACCTGGTCGATAAAGCTGCCAAGGATATCCGCATTGGTCTGTGATTCCGCATGCAGCAGATAAATTGCGCCCGGATGCAGCTTCTCCATCAGAAGGTTTAACGATTCTGTCTCGTCCGGCTGATTGTTCACATCCCAGTCTTTGTAAGCAAAACTCCAGAATACGCTCCGGTAATTGCAGTTGTTTACGATCGCAAGCGACTGCTCGCTGAACTGTCCGGTCGGATAGCGGAACAGATACATGGAATAACCGAAGTTTTCTTTGATATAAGCATCCGTTTCCATGATCTCAGCCGTCTGATCCGCGATGCTGAGTGACGGCATTCCATCAGACGGATGATGTACGGTATGGTTTCCGACGATATGTCCCTCATCGATCATGCGCTGTACCAGATCCGGATCCGCCTCCGCATAAGGCTTGGTCACGAAAAAGACTGCCTTTGCGTTCTTTTCCTTTAACGTATCGAGGATCTGCGGCGTCATGCCATACTCATATCCCTCATCAAAGGTCAGATAGACCACTTTTTCTTCTGTATTCTTGATAAAATCCACGCTGTACGGCGCAAATTTTTCCTCGTAATTCAATGCGTCCACCGGACGGTTAAATTCATCCCTGGTAGGTCCCATACCCCAGCCCTGACTGGTGTTATCAAGCCCTTCCACGTTTTCGATCATGGCATTGTGAAGTGTTACCACGCCGGACTGCGCGACCTCTGTTTCCGTTTCCGTCTCGGTTTCCGTCTCTGTCTCCAGAACCGCCTCTGTCGCGTCATCCGCCCTTCCATCCATAGATTCTGTCACGGTTTCCGTTGAATCTTTTTTATCCGGCTGCTTTTTCTCCAGCACATGCTGTAACGCCACAAGCACCAGCAGCACGATCAGCAAAAGCACAAGGCAAAAGCCCGCCCGGATCAGTTTTTTCATGTTTTTGTCCCTCATCATTACTTACCACCTTTTCACATACTGCTACCATTGTAACATAGGAATGCCGTTTTGTAAGAATAATTTTTATCCAAAACTGTAAATCATTTCTTAATTTTATCTGAAGTTCCAATAAAAAGACGCCATGAAATGTATCTTTTTGCATTCCATGACGCCAAATCCTTCTATATTATGTGATTTATGCTTTTTTCTTCTTTTGCCCTGCGGTTTTCCTTCCAGAGTTCATCCGCCTTTTTCTCCCAGCGCTCTGCGTAAGGCGTTGTCTTGTTGCACAGATCATCCACCGGCTCCGGTGAAGTCATATCCGTAGACTTTGCCCCGCTCTCGTGAACCATCTTGCGCAGACGTTCCGGATTTTCAAGCATTGGACAGGGACGAAGCATGTTGTCATTAAACGGCATATTGTTGTGGTACTGCATAAAGAGCGGCTGTTGTAAACACTCCAACAAACTCTTTTCCTTGATATTTGCGCCAGAATAATGAATAAATACACACGGTTCCACATCCCCGTTCGGGTTGATATGCAGATAGTTCTTTCCGCCTGCGATACAGCCGCCTACGAACTCCGCATCGTTCTGGAAATCCATTGCGAAGATCTGCTTTCCGGTCTTCATGCCACGAATCTCACGCACTCTGTGATACATATATTCTCTCTGCTCATTGCTCGGCAACAGATCGAGCGCGGCGTCATTCCCAACCGGCATATAGTGGAAATACCAGGCAAGACGACATCCCTTTTCGATCAGCATGTCAAGGAATTCATCCGAAGTGACCACTTCTATATTCTTGCTGGTATAGCAGATGGATACTCCGTATAAGAGGCCGTTCGCCTTCATGATGTCCATGGCATGCATAACCTTTTGAAAGACTCCTTCGCCGCGTCTTCCGTCGTTGGTCTCCTCATAGCCTTCCACACTCAGTGCAAACGAGATATTTCCGACTTTTTTTACTTTCCTGCAGAACTCCTCATCGATCAGTGTTCCGTTGGTAAAGATATGGAACGCGCAGTCATTATGCTTTTCCGCCAGTTTTACAATGTCATCCTTACGCACCAGCGGCTCTCCACCTGTCATGACATAGAAATGAATGCCAAGTTCTTTTCCCTGTGTGATGATATCGTCCAGCTGGTCAAAGGTCAGCGACATCTGATGTCCGTATTCTGCCGCCCAGCATCCGGTGCAGTGCAGATTACAGGCACTGGTCGGATCCATGAGAATCGCCCACGGCACATTGCACTGATATTTTTCACGCATCTCCTTGACACGTTTCATTCCCGCAAGTCCGGCTTCATAGCCGAGATTCAGCACATGCATCTTTACGATGTTCGGATCCAGCTCGTCCAGTGATTTGTACATGAACTGCATCCACTTCTCTTCCGGATGTGAAAACAGTTCCCTCGCATTGTCAAATACATAATCCGGGTAGGAACCGCCCATGATCTTCTGTGCCATATCCACCAGTTTTAACAGGTTCGTCTCGCGGTCCTTGTTAATATATTTCATTGCTCCATCAATCGTTACTTCAAATGTTTTTCTGGTAATCGCATGTTTGATACCCATTTTCTCAATCCTCCAGCTGTTATTCTTTAGTAATAATCCAGGATCCGAAAATCCTGTTCTGATACCGGTTCCCTGTCACAGCGTTCTATTCTTGAGACAAAAATATACGAACTGTGGCAGAGTCTGTCAATGTATTCCTCGATCAGTTTGTCATCTCCCTGCACTTCCAGTTCCACCGAACCGTCTTCCATATTCCGCACAGTCCCCGTAAGCTCCAGCGCGTCTGCCATGCGCTTCGCGCGATACCTGAAACCCACGCCCTGTACTCTGCCGTATACATTCAGATGTTGCCGTATCTCCATAGCCTACCTTCCTTCGTCTGAAAATTTACATAATATACTATATCATCTTTTTTTTCGCTATCAAATATACAAAAGGATGGGAATGTAGCTTTCTGCCATTCCCATCCAGGTGCCTGTCTTTTCCTATAATAAATTGGTGAGTTTGCTCATTTCCTTCGCTTTTTCCATCAGTTCATCCGCGTGTTCCATCAGATAAACCTCGAGCTGTTCTACTTCCTCCTCGGAAAATCCCTGCTGATTTTCGATCGCGCAGTCCGGCAGGATGCCATCCGCGAAATCTCTGCCGTCCGCCCGCTCAAACCGGACGCTCACGACCTTTTTTCCTTTCCGGTTCAAAAGTCCGGAATAAGTAAAATTGAGTGTTTCTGAAGTTCCCATCTCTTTCTCCCTTCTAGCGCTTCTCCGCGACCAGGATCAACACGCTTCTCTGACTGATCACCGTCTTATACTCCTCTGTCATCTCTTTTAATTTCCAGGATTTCCATGCCGGGTCATATTCCGCCGCAGTGTCCACCTTGATCTTCCATACCAGACCGACCGGCAGTTCCGGAAGCGTCAGATTCAGATCTTCCCAGTAGGTATTGACCGCCACATAGACGATATCGTCTTCCTCCTGATCTTTTTTTCGTCCCGCGTACATCAGGCTGATGCAGTGTGTATCATCGCGGCATTCCGTGTTCCATGGCACATCATTGTGTACGCTGATATCCGGGAAGCCGCATCTGGATTCCTCTGTCGTCTTGCGCAGCACTGGATGTTCTTTTCGAAACCGGATCATCTCTTTCGCGAATTCGTACATCTCGCCGTACTTTTCCCTGCGGCTCCAGTCCAGCCAGGAAGTGATGTTATCCTGACAGTACGCATTATTATTTCCAAACTGCGTATTACAAAATTCATCTCCCGCCAGAAACATGACCGCACCATGGCTGCACATCAGTGCCGCAAACGCGTTTTTGCACATACGGAGCCGCAGCGCGTTTACCGCCGGATCGTCTGTCTCGCCTTCCACGCCACAGTTCCAGCTGCGATTGTTGCTCTCTCCGTCCTCGTTGTTCCAGCCGTTTTTTTCATTGTGCTTTGTGTTATAGGAATACATATCATAGAGCGTAAATCCGTCATGGCAGTTTATGAAATTGACGGTAGCGTTTTCTCCACGGTATTTGGGGTCGTAGAGGTCTTTTGACCCGCTCATGCGCGCGATCGCCGCACCTGCATATCCGTTATCGCCTTTTAAGAAGCTTCGCATATCATCGCGGTACCTTCCGTTCCATTCCGCCCAGCGGTTCCAGGACGGGAAGCTTCCCACCTGATACAGTCCGCCCGCATCCCATGCTTCCGCGATCAGTTTTACTTTTCCAAGGATCGGATCAAAAGCAAGGCTCTGTAACAATGGCGGATCACTCATCGGAGAGCCGTCTTCATTTCTTCCGAGGATGGATGCCAGATCAAACCGGAAGCCGTCCACCCGGTAATTGATCGTCCAGTAACGCAGACACTCCAGGATCATCTGCTGTACAATCGGCTGATTGCAGTTTAGTACATTGCCACAGCCGCTGAAATTGTAATAATGTCCATCCGGGGTCAGCATGTAGTAAATGTTGT
Organism: Roseburia yibonii; assembly: GCF_014297335.1. Lineage (NCBI taxonomy): Bacteria > Bacillati > Bacillota > Clostridia > Lachnospirales > Lachnospiraceae > Roseburia > Roseburia yibonii. Next base: position 27,307 of record NZ_JACOQH010000002.1, on the reverse strand, counting down.
TGTCGATCCCTTTAAACGAGAAAAACGGTCCCTTTTCGTTTCCCTCCGCCGTATGGTTAAATACGACATCCAGAATCACTTCGATCCCGTTCTGGTTCAGCTCACGGATCAGCTTTTTTAATTCCAGTCCCTCGCGGTTATGCGAATCCATCGAAGAGTAGGAAGTATTCGGGGCGAAAAAGCACACCGGGCTGTACCCCCAGTAATTATAAAGCTGTTTTCCATCCACCACGCGGGAATCTTCCATCTCGTCAAACTCAAACACCGGCATCAGTTCCACCGCATTGACCCCAAGGCTCAACAGGTACGGTATCTTTTCCCGGATCCCGGCAAAAGTTCCCTTGTTTTTTACTCTGGACGATTTATCCTCGGTAAATCCGCGGACATGCGCCTCATAGATGATCAGATCGTCAAACGGTATCTGTGGCTGTTTTGTCTTGCCCCAGTCATACTCACTGCGCACTACTCTCGCTTTATAGAAAAATCCCTCATCCTGTTTTTCTCCCCAGAGCCGCTGTCCCGCAACTGCTCTCGCGTATGGATCCAGGATAAATTTTCGCTTGTCAAAGATCAGCCCTTTCTTCGGATCAAACGGTCCGTCGAACTGGTACGCATATTCAAGCTCCGAAATATTTAAGTCGTACACGATCATCGAATAGGTATTTCCGATGCGGTAGTCCTCCGGAAACGGGATAAGCGCATACGGTTCGTCCTCCCTGTTATGGAATAACACAAGTGTGCAGGCGGTCGCCTGGAAGGAATGTACGGTAAAATTCACCCCGACACCTCCCGGTATTTCAAACGCGCCGTTAAAATTATAGTATCCAGGTCTTACCTGAAATCCGTTTATCACATCCGTTGGATGCTGTAATAACTGTTTTCTGCTTTCGTCCATAGTCCCTCTCCCTTCCTTCTTTTCCCCTGCTTTGTTCCAAAAAGATCATTTCCGCAGCCGGTACATATGATCCAGCGGGCCATTACCATGACCGAGATCAAGTCCCGCCGCGATCGCTCCGGTCAGATATTCCTTTGCGCGTCGAACCGCCTCCTTCAGCAAAAAGCCCTCCGCCAGTCCGCAGGCGATCGCTGAAGATAACGTACATCCGGTTCCATGTGTGTTTGTATTATCGAGCCGCGTCCCCGGAAACCAGACGCCCTCTTTTCCCGTAAAAAGGTAATCATCCGCGCCGGTATCCGCGTGTCCGCCTTTGATCAGCACTGCGGTATGGTACTTTTTCGCAAGTGATGCCGCAGCCTGTTCCACTTCTTTTTTATCGCGGATCTCCTCACCCAACAGCCGTGCCGCCTCCGGTATATTCGGGGTGATCAGCGCAGCCTCCGCAAACAATTCCAAAAAGAAATCCCCGCTCGCGTCCCCGGAAAGTTTCCTGCCGCTGGTCGCTGCCATAACCGGATCCACGACTACCTGCGTGATCTTTTGCTCCTTTAATGCTGCTGCGATCACAAGAAGCTGTTCCTTATCCGGGATCATTCCGATCTTGACTGCATCCGGTCTGATGTCAGAAATGACACTATCCAGCTGTTCCTTCAAAAACGCGGCCGGCACCGGCATCACATCCGATACGCCAAGGGTATTCTGCGCCGTTAAGGCAGTGATCACACTCATCCCATACAATCCATGCGCGGCAATGGTCTTTAGATCCGCCTGTATTCCGGCTCCCCCGCTGCAGTCACTTCCCGCGATCGTAAGTACCGTTTTCATGCCTCTTTTAACTCCTTTACGCACCCTGCCAGTTCTTCTGCCGCTGATGCGATATTTTCTGCCGCGATCACTGCGGAAACGACCGCAACCCCGTCAATTCCGGTTTCTTTCAACTCTTCCACATTGTCAGCCTTGATCCCCCCGATCGCAACGATCGGGATCGCAACCGCCGCGCGGATCCTCTTTAATTCTTCCTTTGAAGTCACTTTTGCGTCCTGCTTGGTTCCGGTTACAAACATTGCTCCGACACCGAGATAATCCGCACCATCCGTTTCTGCCTTTCTTGCCTGCTCTACAGTTCTTGCGGATACCCCGATGATCTTATCCGGTCCGAGCAGTCTTCTCGCCTCCGCCGCCGGAATATCACTCTGTCCTACATGGACACCGTCGGCATCCACCGCAAGCGCAATGTCCACACGGTCATTGATGATAAGCGGCACCCCCGCCTGATCGGTGATTTTTTTTACTCTCTGCGCAGTCTCAAAAAATTCTTTTGCCGAGCAGTTCTTTTCGCGCAGCTGTACCATCGTCACCCCGCCAAGCAGCGCCTGGCGCACCGCGTCTTCCACCGTATCTGCCCGCATCAGATCACGGTCTGTACAGAGATACAGCGTATAATCCACATCACTTTTTTTCATCGTTCTCTCCTTTTGTCCTTCCCTGTTGCCGGTTTTCCCGTCGCCATTACAGAAGACGGCTTACGTCATGCATCCTAACGTAAGCCGTCTTTTTGTTTCCCAAAGAAATCTTACGAAACCGATCCGTTCTTTTTGTTATGTTCACGCTTCTGCTCATTTAATCGCTGAATCAGTGATTCAAACATTTCATCCTCGTCCGGTTTCTTTTTTTCTTCTTCTTCCTTTTCTGCCGCTATATGCGCCTCTTCGTTGATCTGTAATGTATGTGTCGCCTGATGGTACTGAACCCTTCCATCATCCTCCACCTCATTGTCCTGTTCCGGTTTTATTGCCTTGTTTAATTCCGCGATCAGCTGACTCTTTAATTCTTCCTTCACACCATTTCCTCCTTGTTATTTATACCGATTCCAGATCAGATCATACCACAGTTTCATCTCGTCTTCCGTCATAAATCCCTTAGATGTACCAACATAACCGATCTTGTACGCTGCAAACATCAATGCATATTTGATTGCTTCGTGATAATTTCCATTTTTATGATAATAATGTAAAAAGCAGGATAACAGCGCATTTCCTGCACCCACTGTATTTACCACTTCTTTGATATGGACCGCAGGATACGGTACCACCATATTGTCCGCTCTTGTATACATCAAAAGCCCGGCTTTTCCCATTCCGAGGATTCCGCACTCCATGCTGTACTCCTCACTCATGATGCGCATCGCCTCATACGGATCGGACTTGATCTCGTCATCGCTCACATATATAATATCCGCTACGGTCAGAAACTTCTGATCCAGCTCATTTTCCCGATCGAGTCCGTTGAAATTAACGACCAGTTTCTTTCCGCTTTCCTTGACCGGCGCAAGAAACGGCTCACAGAATTTCGTATTAGATAAGATCACGAGATCCGCTTCCGCAAGCGCTTCCGCGAAACGCGCCATATCATACGGCACCTCTTCCATATCTTTAATATCCTCAAACGTCTGCAGTTTCCGCTCACTGTCATAAAAGATAACTGCCGACGGTGTCTGCTCTAAGCTGGCAAACACATAACGTGGATCCAGATGTTTGGTCTGAAACAGATGGCTGTCCCGCTCTCCGATGTTAGATACCAGAGTTACATCATCCCCCAGCCATTTCAATGCATTGGCAACATTGTATGCGTCTCCGCCGATCCCTCCAAATATCGTATCATAGCAACGTGTCACACGACTGTACTGAATCGGAAGCTGTGGTACTTTTACAATCGTCTCTCTTTGAATGATCCCTGCTGTTAGAAATTTTCCCATAGCACTACCTCTCTTTACTCTGTATGTAAATAAAAACCTCCGAAAAACCTATTGCTTTTATATATTACAATTATACAATGTACGGTCTCATTTTTCAATTTATTTTACAGTTTTGTACCACAACTGCGTCCATTTTTCTCGTCGCTATTACGCAAAAGTGCCCTTCCGGAAACTTCTGCCTCCGAAAGGACACTTGGTAAAGATCCTATAAATGTTTATGCTTTTTTCAGCTTGAACTGCTGTACCAGATCACTTAAGGAATCGGATTCCGCAGAAAGCTCTTCACTTGTTGCGGATGATTCTTCCGCGATCGCTGCATTGCTCTGTACAACTTCAGAAATCTGGTTTACACCGCCTTCTGCCTGTTTCATCTGCTCTGCCTGTGTCTCAGATAACTGCTCCAGCTGGTTGGACTTTTCTGCCACTTCGTTGATACCGCTTACCAGTTCCGCGATTGTTGCAGATGTCTTCTCTACTGCACGGTTTCCATTTTCAATCTCTTCGATGGATTTCATGATCAGCTCTCTGGTATTAACCGCAGACTGTGCGCTTTCGTCTGCCAGCTTACCGATCTGAGTAGCAACAACCGCGAAGCCTTTTCCTGCTTCTCCGGCTCTCGCTGCTTCGATCGAAGCGTTAAGCGCAAGCAGGTTGGTCTGCTCTGCGATCTTTTCGATCTCGCCGATGATGCTCTCGATCTGCTGTGACATTTCGCTCATCTGCTGCATGGAATTGGTAACATTGTGCATTTCCTGCTGTGTCCGGTCTGCTTCCTTCGCGTATTTTACGGAAAGCTCGTAAGATTCCTTCGCGCTTTCATGCGTATGATTTACGCCTTCTGTGATCGTTGCGATGGATGCCAACAGTTCTTCCACGGCACCTGCCTGATCGGTGGATCCTTCTGCAAGGTTCTGGGAACCTTCCGCAAGGTTTGCCGCTCCTGCAGATACCTGGGAAGCTGCCTCCTCGATACGGCGCATGGTCTGGTTCATATCCTCATTCATAACATGGATCGCTTCATTCATGGAAGCAAAATCGCCAACGTATCTTTCCGGAATTTCGGAAACACCGGTATAGTCGTTTCTCGCCATCAGTTCCATACGACGGTTTACATCCTTGATGATCAAAGCCAGGTTTGCTGCCATCTCTTTTGCAACCTCTACCATATCAGAAACTTCATCTTTGGTATCCATTTCCGGGAACTCTCCGGTAAGATCACCTTCCGCAAATGTCTTTAAACGTGCACTCAGACGATCCAACGGAGTTACGATATTGACCGCAAGGATATCTCCAAGTTTTTTTGCAATGGAAAACGCGGTTAAAATGATCGCGATAACAATAACCAGTAAAACGATCATCACGATATTTAATGTCTTCTCTAACCGGTCGCCCGCTTCGGTATTGGCATTCATCAGATCGACCATATCCTGATAGAGTGATTCATACTTCGGTTCCAGCTCATCCTGCGCCATCTGCTGCGCATCCGCTCTCGTATCCTTGTCAGACACGTCTTTTCCCATATCAACGATCTGGTCAGCAACCGTAATATATGCATCCAGATCCGTTACGATCTGGTCGTAAACGGTCTGTTCTGCCTTGGTAACTACCGTTTTCTGTACTGCGTCCACATATTCCTGACACGCCTGCTTTTTCGTGCTATATGCGTCATAGCAACTGTCCACAAGGTCCTGATCATCATATCCGATGACCGCACGCAGGTTACTTCTCGTATCCACGAATGTGATCATCATCTTTCCGATGTCACCCTGTGAAAATCCATAATTATTCAACGCATAATCATAGCGGTTTCCCACTACGAGCATCGCAGCTACTACGACAACACCGGAGATACTGACAATCAGGACGATTGAAAGTATAGCCGATGAGATTCTTTCCCGCAGCTGCTTCTTGTTCAGTTTTTCCATTATCTTTTGCAGCATATTATTTCCTCCTCATGCAAAATTTTCTACTCAAATTTTATCACCTGAGCGCTGTTTTTTCAAGTATCATCTCTTTTTTTTACAGTATCAGAATGTCTGTGTACGGAAAAAAGAATACCCCGGAAAATTTATTCAAAATTTTTGCATAATTTGCATGCGTCCGTCTCTCCCGCTGTCCTTACAAAAATAAGGGCATGCAAATTATCTGCATACCCTTAAAATTCTGTGATTTTTTAATTTTTCTGTACTTCTTATCCGAAGTATCTCTTTAACAGACCTTCGAAAGCTTTTCCGTGTCTTGCCTCATCGCGTGCCATCTCATGAACGGTATCATGGATCGCGTCAAGGTTTGCAGCTTTCGCGCGTTTTGCGAGATCTACCTTTCCTGCTGTCGCGCCGTTTTCAGCATCCACACGCATCTGCAGGTTCTTCTTGGTGGAATCTGTTACCACTTCACCGAGCAGTTCCGCGAATTTTGCAGCATGCTCTGCTTCTTCATAAGCAGCTTTTTCATAGTAGGAACCAACTTCCGGATAGCCTTCTCTGTACGCTACTCTCGCCATTGCAAGATACATGCCGACTTCCGAGCACTCGCCTTCAAAGTTTGCTCTGAGATCTGCAAGAATGTCTTCGCTCACACCTTTCGCAACACCTACCACATGTTCCGCAGCCCATGTTCTGTCACCTGTCTGCTCCGTGAATTTCTCTGCCGGTGCATGACAAACCGGACATTCCGCCGGTGCGCTTTCACCTTCATAAACATAACCACATACCTGACATACAAATTTCTTCATTTTAATTGTCCTCCATTCTTTCTTTACATTCCCGGCAAATGCCGTTAAATTCTATCATGTGACAGCTGATTGTCTCACCATCTTCCTTTCGGGAAAGCTCATCGATATAATCCTGATAGGGGATCTTACTGTCATACACCCCATTGCACCTGCGGCACCGGATATGATAATGCGGCTTCGTATTTCCATCGTAACGCACATCGCTGTCGGTGATCGCCAGCTTCAAGATGATCCCGTCCTCTGCTGCCTCGGAAAGATTCCGGTAAACCGTCGACTTGCTGATATGGGATCCCATCTCCTGCAATCTCTCATATACCATGTTTGCAGTCGGATGATTCTTCATTTCACAGAGGGTATCCAAAATCATTCTTTTTTGATGTGTGTTTCTTTTCTCAGCCATAACTGCTCTCCTTATTAGGAATGGTTCTTGATTATAGTATATCGTATTTTTCCAAATTGTCAATAGTTTTTTTGTATTTTTTCTTTTTGTCTGCTATTAAGAATGATTCCAAAAAGGAGCATGCTACAAACTGTTGTCCAGATATAGCCTGCTCCACATATTGTTTTTTATGCGTTTACAATTTTTCCGGTATAAAGCTGGTAATACTTGCCGCCCTCCGCGATCAGCTGATCATGCGTACCTTTTTCTATAATATGTCCCTGCTCAAGTACCATAATGCAGTCACTGTTGCGCACTGTGGAAAGGCGATGCGCGATCACAAAGGTCGTGCGTCCTTCCATCAGGCGATCCATCCCCTGCTGTACCAGTTTTTCCGTTCTCGTATCAATGGAACTGGTCGCCTCATCGAGGATCAGTACCGGCGGATCCGCCACGGCCGCGCGTGCGATCGCAAGCAGCTGCCGCTGTCCCTGGCTTAAATTCTTTCCATCCCCGGTCAGCATCGTATCATAGCCATCCGGCAGTCTTTTGATAAAACCGTCCGCGTTTGCGAGCTTCGCTGCCGCCATAACTTCCTCATCGGTTGCATCCAGTTTTCCGTAACGGATGTTTTCCATTACGGTTCCGGTAAACAGATGGGTATCCTGCAAAACGATCCCGAGCGATCTGCGCAGATCTGCTTTTTTGATCTTGTTGATATTGATCCCGTCATAACGGATCTTTCCGTCCTGGATATCATAAAAACGGTTGATCAGATTGGTGATCGTTGTCTTACCGGCTCCGGTCGCGCCGACAAACGCGATCTTCTGTCCCGGTTTCGCGTAAAGCTCAATGTCATGCAGCACGATCTTTTCATCATTATAACCGAAATCCACATGATTAAAGACCACATCGCCCTCCATCTTGCGGTAGGTCGTCGTTCCCTCCGCCTTATGGAAATGTTTCCACGCCCAGATTCCGGTACGCTTCTCACTCTCTTTTACTTCCCCGTCCGGTCCGATCGTCGCATTGGCAAGTTCCACATAGCCCTCATCGGTCTCCGGCTTTTCATCGAGAAGCGCAAAGATACGTTCCGCACCCGCAAGCGCCATGACCACACTGTTTAACTGCTGGCTGACCTGGTTGATCGGCATATTGAACGACTTGTTAAAGGTGAGGAAACTTGCAAGCGCGCCGAGCGTAAATCCGCCATAGCCGTTGATCGCAAGCACACCGCCCAGGATCGCGCAGATCACATAGCTGATATTTCCGATCTGTGCGTTGATCGGCATCAGGATGTTCGCGAATTTGTTCGCGTTATCCGAGCTGTGGAAGAGTTCATCGTTTAATTTGTTAAACTGCTCAATACTTTCTTTCTCATGGCAGAATACTTTTACCACCTTCTGCCCGTTCATCATTTCCTCGATGTGAGCGTTGACGATACCGATATTCTTCTGTTGTTCTATAAAATATTTTCCGCTGAGTCCTGCCAGCTTCTTTGTGATAAGCAGCATAAGTGCCACCATGACAAGCGTTGCGAACGTGAGCGGGATATTTAAACGAATCATGCACACCAGTACACTTACGATCGTGATCACACTCGAGATCAGCTGTGGAATACTCTGGCTGATCATCTGCCGTAACGTATCGATGTCGTTGGTATAGCAGGACATGATATCTCCGTGCGCATGTGTATCAAAATACCGGATCGGAAGTGTTTCCATCGTCAAAAACATATCATCACGGAAATTTTTTAATGTGCCCTGTGTGACATTTACCATGATCCGTGTATAAGCGTATGCCGCCACTACACCACAGAGGTAAAATGCTGCCACGCGGAGGATCGCATGGATCAGCCCGCTAAAATCGGGGTTCGCGCTTTTGGTAAGTGGAATGATATAATCATCGATCAGTGTCTGCATGAACATGGTTCCCTGCACACTGGACAGCGCCGTGATAAAAATACAGATCACAACGACCACACACGCAAGCCCGTAATTCTTAAATATGTAAGACATCAGACGCATAAACAGTTTTCCCGGTTCTTTGGTCTTTTTTGGTTTCATCGATCCCGGCATCTTACTCCTCTCCTTTCTCATCGAAATCTCCGCTGCCTGCCGTCTGGGATTCGTAAACATCCCGGTAGATCGCGTTATTCGCAAGCAGTTCTTCGTGTGTGCCTACTCCGCTCACACATCCGTCATCCATCACAATGATGCGGTCTGCATTCATAAGGCTTGATACACGCTGCGCAATGATAAACTTGGTCGTATCCGGAATCTCTTCCGCAAATGCCTTTCTTATCTTTGCGTCGGTCGCGGTATCTACCGCGCTGGTCGAATCATCCAGGATCAGGATCTTCGGCTTTTTTAACAGTGCTCTCGCGATACAGAGCCGCTGCTTTTGTCCGCCGGATACATTATTTCCGCCCTGTTCGATATGCGTATGGTATTTATCCGGCATCCGCTCTATAAATTCATCCGCACACGCAAGTTCACACGCACGCTTACATTCCTGCTCACTGGCATTCTTATCGCCCCAGCGCAGATTATCGAGAATACTTCCGGAAAACAGCACGTTATTCTGGAGTACCACGGACACCTCATTGCGCAAAGTATCCAGATCATAGTCTCGCACATCCACACCGCCTACCAGAACTTTTCCGGTGGACACATCATAAAGACGCGTGATCAGATTGACCAGACTGGATTTTGCGCTACCGGTTCCACCGAGGATACCGATCGTCTCCCCGGAATGGATATCCAGGTTGATATCCTTTAACACACAGCTCTTTGCGTCTTTCTTATAACTGAAGTTCACATGGTCAAATACAACGCTTCCGTCTTTTACTTCCATGACCGGCTGCTCTGGATTTCTGATATCCGCTTCCTCATTTAACACTTCTGTGATACGTCTCGCGCTCGCCATACTCATTGTGATCATAACGAACACCATGGAGAGCATCATGAGACTCATCAGAATGTTCATACAATAGGTAAGAAGGCTCATCAGTTCCCCGGTTGTCAGGGTATCCGCAACGATCATTTTCGCGCCGAGCCAGCTGATTCCCAAGATACACGCATATACGGTAAACTGCATCAGCGGCGTATTCCATGCGATCAGGCTCTCTGCCTTTACAAACATGTGGTAGACATTCTCACTTGCCTTTTTAAATTTCTTCTTTTCGTGATCCTCTCTCACATATGCTTTTACCACACGGATCGCGGATACGTTCTCCTGCACGCTGGCATTCAAGTCATCGTATTTTTCAAATACCTGGTTAAAATATTTTGTTGCCTGACGGATGATGAGCGCAAGGCATCCGCCAAGAAAGATCACCGCTACCAGATAGACTGATGCCAGTTTCGCGTTGATCGCAAATGCCATCACCATCGCGCAGATCATACTGAACGGCGCGCGCACACACATACGCAGGATCATCTGATAGGCATTCTGGATATTGGTTACATCTGTGGTAAGTCTGGTGACTAACCCCGCCGTCGAATATTTGTCAATGTTGGAAAAGCTGAATGTCTGAATATTTTCATACATCGCCTTTCTTAAGTTCCGTGCGAAACCGGAAGACGCTCTTGCACCGTATTTTCCGCCCAGGACACCGAACAGAAGTCCGAGTGCCGCGATCAGTACCATTGCGGCTCCCACCATGTAAATATGGTGGATATCTCCTTTCTCTACACCGTCATCGATAATAGAGGCCATCAGAAGCGGAATGACTGTTTCCATGATGACTTCCAAAATCATAAAGACCGGTGTTAAAAGGGAATCTTTTTTAAATTCCCTGATCTGTGATCCTAATGTCTTTAACATTCTTTCCCTCCTTATATCGTCCCGTTACTGCATCATATTCTCATACATTCTGTCAATATACCCACGCAGTTTTTCTGTTTCTTCCTCTGAGAAGCCTTTCATCAGCTTCCGCTCCAGATTGGTGTGATCCACTTCCATCTTGTGGAAAATATCCCACGCTTCCGGTGTCAGGGTGAGTTTGCGCAACCGGGCATCCTCCGCCACACACTCCCTGCGGATCAGTCCCTTCTGCTCCATCCGGTTGACCACTTTCGACGCGGTGGAACGCGTGATCCCGAATTCCTTTTCAAGATCCTTCTGATAGATCACTCTGTCATCATGATCCGCAAGATAACCGATGATCCACCCGTTGGTGCCGGTCACCTGATCCAGACTCTTTTTGATCGGGGAGTTATCAAAGTAGCGCATGATCAGATTGGACAGTGAATGCAGTTTTCTGGAAACATACTCTTTTGTCATGATTCATCTCTTTTCTTATTTGTTTGACATCAAACATTATAGGGACAAAAAAACCACTTTTCAAGTGGTTTTTTTGCTTTTCACACTTTTTTCATATTTTCCTTTGCCGCGTGAACATACTTCTCTAAATTTCGTTTGGATTCCAGCACATTACGGGTTCTTTTGCGCAGCGTCTCCCCTACAAACGGCTTTACGATGTAATCGCTCGCCCCGAGTGTGATCGCCTGTATCTGCTTCTGTGAAGTGTCATCCGATGTAATGACAATGACCGGTATCTCCTCCATGCCCTCATCCTTTTTCTTCTCTTCCAGGAAACGGATCCCGTCCATGACCGGCATGGCAAGGTCAAGAAAGATCACATCGATCTCATAATTGTTTTCCTTTAACAGCCCGATCGCCGCTTCTCCGTTTTCCGCCTCCAGGACTTCATATTCTTCCTCAAAAACAGCGCGTATCCGGTCGCGGTTCCGCTTTTCATCATCCACCACAAGGATCTTTCCGTACTCTGTCTTATGATTTAGAATTGCTGTCCGGTAACGGCTCAATTCCATCTCCACTTCCCGCTGTTCCGTAATGTCCGTAAGGGAACCGACCAGAATGCTCTTATTGCCGACATGACTGATATACTTTAGCTTGATCCGCACCCAGATCGACCGCCCGTCACTGAGCAGCCGTCCGTACTCGCACTCCGCCTTTCCCTTGGTTCTTGCTGCCCGTCCGATCGTTTCCATAAACAACTGTCTGTCCTCCGGCCGCACCACTTCCATGAGATTATCACTGTGCAGCGCCCGGTCTTCCCATCCGAACAGTTCATAAAACGCATTGTTTACCTCGATCAGTTCGAGTCCGTCCTCAGAATATTCATAGATGCCGATCGCCTGCATGACGTTGGAGAACATCTTTTCCAAACGGGAATCAAATCCCGCCATCATCCTTTTTCCCTCTTCCTCGGTCTCTCTGTCCTCAAACACACCGTTTTCTCTTGCAATGCGATCATACTCCTCTACCGGCATCGGCTTCGCAAAATAATAGCCCTGCACAAATTCACAGCCGATCCCCCGCAGGAAATCCACCTGTTCCTTTTCCTCTACGCCCTCCGCGATGGTCGGCATATGCAGCCATTTTGCCATGCGCACGACAGATGCCGTGATATTCTCTCCTCTCCCCCGGATCTCTGATTTTTCAAAAAACTTCATGTCAATCTTTAAAATATCCACCTGGATATCCTTTAAGGTATTTAAGGAAGAATATCCGCTTCCAAAGTCATCCATCAACACCGTAAAACCTTTTTCGTGCAACCGGCTCATCGCTTCTTTTATAATCTGCGGATTGTCTGTATAGGCACTCTCCGTCAATTCGAGCTGGAGCAGATTTCTCGGCAGTCTGTATTTTTCGGTCAGTGTACAGAGCATCTCCACAAACTTCGGGTTATACAGATTGACACGCGAAACATTGACCGAGATCGGACGCGGCATAATCCCCTCGTCCATCCATTTGCGCAGCAGCATGCAGACCTGTTCCCAGATATAATAATCGAGTCTGGTAATGAACCCGTTTCGCTCAAACACCGGAATAAAAGTTCCCGGAGAGATCATCCCCTCTTTTGGATGTTTCCAGCGCACCAGCGCTTCCGCCCCGGACAGCCGGTTATTTCTGATATTGTATTTCGGCTGCAGATAAACGATGAACTGCCCTTCCTTTAACGCATCGTTCATTTCGTTTGTGATCTTCTGCTCCGTTTCCAGTTTCTTTGTCAGTTCCTCGGTATAAAACGCGTAACTGTTTATGTATTTTCCCTTTGCCTGTCTCGCCGCCAGCCTCGAACGGTCATAGATCGTTCCCACCGGCATGCTGTTATCCTCGATCACATAGATGCCGTAAGTAATCACGATGTCAAAATTCAGATCATAATCCCTGATCTTTTGATCTAATTCTTTAATCTCCTCCTCGACCTTTTCGGCTTCTTTGAACGGAATGCAAAAAACAAAGATATCCGCGTCTATTCTGCCGTATGTACTTCCGTCATGCCGCTTTTCCATCTCCTGCCTTAACGTCCGCGCAACATGCTTTAGCATGCGGTCTCCTTCTTTTGTTCCGTAAAAGGAATTGATCAGCTGAAAGCGGTTGATGTCAAAGCTGATACAGCAATATTTCTGATCCGGATTTGCATGGAGCAGCTCTTTCGTCTGGCGGAAAAACTTTTCTTTATTATAAATATCCGTCAGCACATCATATTCCGCAATATAGGTCAGCTGCCGGAATGCGGAAAGATTGCTCCGTGAGATCGCGTTTTTCAGGCGGAAATCCAGTATATCCTTATGGAACGGCTTTGTGATAAAGTCCCATGCGCCGCATTGAAACGCTTTTAATTCGGCTGCCTCGTCGCTGCTCGCGGTGAGGACCAGCGCAGGTATGCTGCGGTAATCTTCATCCTCCCGCATCGCCTCAAGCAGCGCAAATCCATCCATCTGCGGCATGGTAAGATCTAACAGCACTGCCACAATGCTCTTTTTATGCTGCGCCAGCATCCCCAATGCTTCTTTTCCGTCTCCTGCCTCTATCACATCATATTCCCGATCCAGCATATCTTTCAGGATTCCGCGATCCAGCGGTTCATCATCTACCACAAGAATCATTTTGTCCATACAATCCGCCCCACTTTTTCTATTTTATGTTTCTATATAATAACATTTTATTAATTTTACAGAAAATTGTCAACACAACAATAACGGGATTCTCCCGTATATTCCGTCATGGAACAGCGGTCAAAAAAAGGATGTACTTCCGAAAAAGCACATCCCTTTTTGAACTCTTTTTTGTTTTTTTATCGTTTTCTTTATAAGAAGATATATTTGCAGACAAACAGTACCGCAAGTACATACATTAACGGTGTGATCTTCTTTCTCTTTCCGCAGATCAGGTTGATCAGTACATAAGAGATAACTCCGATCGCGATTCCCTCAGAAATGCTGTATACCATAGGCATCGCAAGCAGACACAGATAAGCCGGTACCGCTTCGGTCAGATCGGAAAAATCGATCTGCAGGATCGCGGAGATCATCAAAAATCCGACAAAGATCAGAGCCGGTGCTGTTGCGAATCCCGGGATCGCTGTAAAAATCGGTGCGAAGAAGATCGCAAGTAAAAACAAAAATCCGGTCACAACAGAAGAAAGTCCGGTACGCGCGCCTGCGCCCACACCTGCGGAGCTCTCTACGAATGTTGTGGTTGTGGAAGTTCCAAATACAGCGCCTGCCGTAGTTGCGATCGCATCTGCAAGCAGTGCCGGTTTGATCCTCGGCAGTTTTTCTTTCTCATCGAGCATACCTGCCTTGGAAGATACTCCGATCAGTGTGCCGATCGTATCAAAAATATCAACGAACAGGAATGAGAATAAAACAACAATGAAATTGAATATGCCTACGCCATCAAAATCTGCGGCAAAGCACTGTCCAAATGTCTTTCCGATCGCAGTGAAATCTGTCATTCCAAGTGCCGGATACAGCGAATAGAATCCGCTTTCGGCATCTACCTGATAGATTCCCGCTGCCTGACAGATCATGCCAAGCACCCATGTCGCAATGATTCCGATCAGGATTGATCCTTTGATCCCTTTAATATAGAGCACTACGGTAATGAGCAGGCCGATCAGCGCAAGCAGTGCGCAGATTCCTTCGGTGTGCCAGTTTTCTGTGAAATTTACATAGGATACCAGTGTAGAGCTGTTTGCTACCACGATATGCGCACCCTGAAGTCCGATAAACGCGATAAACAGTCCGATTCCAGCGCTGACACCCTTCTTTAAGGTACTAGGAATTGCGTTAAAGATTGCTTCACGCACGTTGGTCAGTGACAGTACTACGAAAATGATTCCTTCGATGAAGACTGCCATTAAGGCAACTCTCCAGTCATAGCCCATATTGCCGCAGACCGTATACGCGAAATACGCGTTCAATCCCATACCCGGCGCAAGCGCAAACGGATAATTGGCGAGCAGTGCCATGGCAAGGGTTCCGACAAAAGCAGCCAGACAGGTAGCGATCAGTACCGCTGTCGCGTCCATACCCGCTGCGGAAAGCATCGTCGGATTTACCGCAAGGATATAAGCCATCGTCATGAAAGTGGTGATGCCTGCCAACACCTCCGTCTTTACATTCGTATGGTTCTCTTCTAATTTAAAAAGTTTATTAAGCATTTCTTCTCTCCCATTTATTTTTTATTTTCCATCGTAGGTGATAACCGAAGCCACATCATATTTCGCGAGCTTGTCCCGTCCCTTTAATCCGGCAAGTTCCATCAGGAAAATAATTTTTACGACTTCTCCGCCTAACTCTTCCACCAGCTTTGCAGCGGCTTCGATCGTTCCGCCTGTCGCGATCAGATCATCGACCAGCACCACCTTCTGTCCCGGTTTTACCGAGTCTTTGTGCATCTCGATCTCCGCGCTGCCGTATTCCAGGTCGTACTTTGCGGATACGGTCTCGCATGGCAGTTTTCCTTTTTTGCGGATCAGCACAAAGGATTTTCCCATCGCGTAAGCGATCGGCGCGCCAAAAATGAAGCCTCTTGACTCCGCTCCCGCAATAACGTCAAACTCCACACCATCAAGCAGTTTTATCATGGAATCAATGGCAAGTTTCAATCCATCCGGGTCCTGCAGTACGCTTGTTACATCACGGAACATAATGCCCGGTTCCGGAAAATCCGGGATCGTTCTTACATAATCTTCCATCTTTTTCATTCTTATGATTCCTCCAGTCTTTTTCCTAAAGAATTTTCTTTCGCAGTGCAAAAACACATATCTGTTATACCATGTTCTTAATGATTATTCAATTATTATTTCTGCTTATAAATACTTTTGTAGGATACCATCCGGTAATTGTTCTTTCCTTTTTCCTTTACCGAATAAAGCGCCTGATCTGCCGTCTTGAACAGGTCATCATAGCTCACTTCCTCCTCAACGATCACGACACCCACACTGATCGACAGATCTACTTCCGCTTCCCCGAACGCAAAGCGTCTGTCCATGCGTGTCACAAGCTCGCCAAACTTTTTCTCCGCTTCCGCAAGGTCTTTTCCGTAAAATCCGATCACAAATTCATCTCCGCCGTATCTTCCGAGGACTGCCCTGTTTCCGAAAACTTCTTTCATATTATCCGCAAGCAGCTTTAACGCTTCGTCCCCTCCAAGATGTCCCAGGGTATCGTTTACGGACTTGAACCTGTCAATGTCAAGGATCGAAAATATCATCGGGAAATGCTTTTTGTCGTAAAACTGTTTCATGCGCCAGCGGATCCCATAGCGGTTATAAAGCCCGGTCAGCGCATCCATTCTCGCCATTTTTGCCCGCTGTCTTGCCATGATCACGATGAGGATCAGAATGATCCCGAAAAACAAATTTACCACGACCAGACACGGGATCGTATTTGCTTCGATAAAGCGCTTTAATGTAACCTGCTGATTTCCGTTTTTCATGCTCTCGTCCAGCATGATCTGTTTATTTTCATCCGGGATACTGTAAAGGACTTTATTGCACACCGAAATCAGTCTGGTATCGCACTCCTTCGCATACGCGAAACACAGACTGCTGCTTCCTGAGATCGGTGTGATATCAAGGTGTTCAAATCCCTGTTCCTGCGTATAGTAATACACTCCGTAATAATCGGAGACTGTAAAATCCGCCTTTAACGTCTCGATCGCGCTGAGACTGTCTACCAGATCATCGGTTTCTATGATCTTAGACGCCTCGGTCTGTAAATCCGAGTAATCCTCTCCCGTGATCTGCGCCATTGACCCTTTCAGTGCATCATTTGCCTTTTTGGAGTCGCTCTTTACCATGACCTTCATGACATCCAGGGATTTTGCCGAAAATTTCAGTCCCGAACCGTAGCCGGACGACTTGTCCATCCCGACGACCATATCGATGTCGCCGTCATTTAATGCCTGCACCATCTGCTCGGTATTATCATAGCCTTTTTCTACGAGCGAAACTTCAAGATCGTCCGCCACAATATCCATGATATTTTTTAAAACACCCTGAAAGTCTCCTGACTGCTCATACTGGAAAGGCGCCATGTTTTTCAGATATCCGATCCTTAATTCCTTTAAGCCACTGATATATTTGCGTTCCGTATCCGAAAATTCGATCTCATAGTTTTTGCTGAGCGCACTGCCAAGCACTGTGGTGTGTTTGGCATCCCCCGGCATCATGTCCTCGGTCCGCGATGATTCCCATCGTTCATTCCAGTCGGACGCGATCTCATCAAAGCTCTCATCGCGCTTTCCTTCTGCCGCCTCGATCACACGCTTGATCTCGTCCGTACTGTCAAGGATATTCAGATTGGTCGATAAGATCTGTCTTTTGCGGTAATTTTCATCACTCGCCTGATTATTGCAAAGACAGATGACATTCTGCATATCCCCATAGCTTTCCAGGATCGGATCCGTCTTGACGAGGGAAAGCACCTCATGATCCAGCGCGTAACCCGACTCATCGAGCATATAATCGATATACGCTCTCGCCGCCTCTTTCTGTGTGCTGTTCTTATTGATGCCATAACAGTAATCGGTCACGATCGTCATGTACTGTTTTCCATCCACTTCATTCGGAAATGGCATGTATCCTATGGCATCCGGATTGTTTCCAGCATCCTGCACCTGCTTTAACGCCCAGGAACCGATTGCCATGCAGCCGATCTTTCCCTCATTCATCAGGATCTTGGACTGCTCCCAGTCACTGTTTTCCGGCGTCTCCTCACAGAGACCGTCTTTTACGATGTCATATAACAACTGATATACTTCATAATGTGTGGTTCCCTGCAAAAAAGGATCCAGCTCATTGACAAATCCGTTTTCCTTGTAATCCGGATCCCCGGTCATTGCGATAAACGGATACTGTTCCCATGCCTGCAGTGTCCAGCCCGCCGCATAGTTCGTATAAAACGGGATCGCATCCGTGCGTTCCTTTATCATATTCAGACTTTCCAGAAACTCACTGATGGATTTTGGCGGTTCCGTGATCCCCGCTTTGTCAAATACTTCCTTATTATAGATCAGCCCGTTTACATATGCGGATGACGGGATCCCGTATATCGTATTTTCAACGACCTTGCTGCCCTGCAGGTAATCATATTTTTTGCCAAGATCCTCTTTCGTTCCGAGCGGCTCAAAATAATCCGCGTAATTCTCGGATGAAATCGATCCCGGGATGAACAAAACATCCGGGTAATCACCAGACGCGATCTGCTCCCCAATCTCGTTTTCATAATCCGAATAACAGGTATAATCGACCTGTATGCCGGGATATTTCTGGCGAAACGCGTTTAAGTAGGGTTCCATCTCCTGTTCCGAGACATTGGAAGCCACTGTTATCGTTGTATTTTCACTACCGCTTTTTGTCTCCGCGGCATAAGATCTCACACTCCCCGCTGACAAAAACAGCAAAACAAAAGCTACCAGACATGCAGCTTTGCATCTAGATCTTATTTTCTTCATTTTTTCCACTCCTTAGTCGGAAAACGATCACCTGTTTTCTTTCCAAAAGTATTATAACAGATGTTTTCTCTTCAAACCAGATGATTTTTGAAATCTTATGCTAAAAATGGAGCGCCCATACTGGCACTCCATTCCGCACTCTTTCCTCACATGATCCCGCCCATAACCGTTGACAGCACGATCATGACCAGCGAAAACATAAAGGAATTCACGGAGATCAGTGTTGCCCTCTGCTCTGACGGGATCATGTCGTTTAAAATGACATCCGTGCGCACTTCCAGAAAATCATCCGAAAACGCGCCGATAAATCCACCGCATATCATAAGGAACGGATTTCCCGAAAAAGACATGCCAAAGGCAAATAAAACACCCATTCCGCTTAAAATTAAGTATTTCCCATAGCGCCATTTGGGGAAATATTCGACGACCTTCGAGCCGAGCGCGGCTCCAAGCCCCATCACAAAAAGCGCCGGCCCCAGGAATGCCTTATCCAGCCCCGCCATCGGAAGTTTCGCCTGCAAGAAGAACAATACCAGCGTAGATATGGCGCCGATCACCGCGTTTAAGATCATAATGCGTCTGGCTCTTTGGTTCATGGTAAGGAAATGCCAGCTTTCCCTTATCACGCTCTTTAACCGATCGCCCTTTTTCCTGCTGTCTGCCTGCAAATTTCCAACAGGCGTTGTTTCTATCTGTACTTCCTTCAGACTGCATGCAATTCCAACCGCTATCAGGCAAAAAAAGATATCTGCCGCATACGCTTTCTTATATCCAAGTCCCAATGCCAGCCCGGCACACAGCGTTGCCGCAGAATTGGTAATCCGGTACAGCATCATTTCCATCGATGCAAATCTGTTATATTTTTCTTCCTGCCGGACTGACTTTAAACTGTCGTAGGCCAAAGCCTCCCGCGTACCCGACTCCAGATTGTAGCTGATGGCGTTTAACGCGATCGCAAATGCTACTGTCCAAAAATCAACCGATACGATCATAAATATGCTCGACACCAGATTAACGAGACGGCTTAGCACCATGGTCTTTTTCCGCCCGAAAACATCTGCCACCACACCGGATGGAATCTCAAAGCAGGAACTCACCACATGGAAAATACTCTCAATCATTCCGATCTCCAGAAGTGAAAATCCTCTGAGTGCAAGTAACGCCACCCAGGACGCACCGGCTATCTGAAAATAGCTTACGGTAGTCAGCACATACAGGCTGTGTATCTGTGTTTTTATATTAAATTTACGCATAAAAAAATCTCCTTTTCAAATCAAATATATCTGATCAGGAGATAGCGCGTTTTTCACTCTTTATTTTTTTAGTATAAGTTTTTCACCTAAAAAAGAGCGCACTATCCCTGTAAACAGCCCAAATGCTACCTTTTGTGAGGTGAATATTGGTCGTTTTCCAGCTCATAGTACGCTCCTTTCTTAACATTCTTTCAATGAAATCAATTCTGTTTACCAGCCATCATTATACACATAAATAGTCCTGCCGTCAACACGAACGAAAGATCACGCCCCGGATCACCGGATCGGAAAACAGATATCGATCTTCATGCTCCCATCCTCTCCCACATAGCGATAGATATCAAGGATTGGTCTGTCATCGAGATGATTTCCCGTTTTGGAAAGCCATCTGCAGAATATTTCCTGATACACCATAAACAGCAGCTGCGGAAATCCATAAAAGTGATAGACCGCGTATTTTCCACCCGCAAACGTGTGGGTCAAAAGCCCCGGATCCTCTTTCAGTGCGGGATGATCCGACCGGATCGTCTGGCACAGCTCATACATACATCTGTTTTCATCGGTTATGGATGGATCGTCTATCGTACAGTCGATATAAAGCGTATCTTCGGATGCGAGATACTCATATTTTTCGATGAACTCACACCATTCATCCGACAGATTATGATAGTTGCCTTTCTTCCTCTCGTATACGACAAGAAAGCCATCCAGCTGCTCAACCGTGATCTGATCTGTGAGAGATTCAAGATCATCCATCGACATCCCATGTGAAAATGAACTCTGTTCTATGATCTGCTCGCTTGTCCTTCTGAAATCTGCCGGAGAAATATTTAAATGCTTTTTGAACGCTGTCGCGAAATTAGAAGAGGAATATCCGATGTCTCCGCTGATCTCTGTAATGCTTTTGTCTCTCTCCACCTTCAGTCTCCAGGCGCTTCTTTCCAGACGGACACGCTTGATAAACTGATAAAGCGCCTCATCCATGTCCTCTTTGAACATCCGCATCAGATGATATTTGGAATAAGAACAGTGTCTTGCCACATCTTCCACATCAATATCGCTGTCGATATTGTCCAGTATGTAATTGATCGCCTCATTGATCACCGCACGCTTTATCTTCGTACTGTCTTTCTTTTCCTCCATAAGATCATCCTCTGCTCTCCATTATCCTTCTCTGCTTTATAAGCAGCCATGTGGATACCATAACTGTTATCGTCTCGGTCACCGGTGTTGCCATCCACACTCCCGTCATCCCCCAGATCGCAGGAAAAATCAGGGTAAAGATCAGCAGCAAAACAAGTCCCCGCAATGCTGAGATCAGTGCAGATGCTTTTGCGTCACCACAGCTGGTAAAGTACATGGAATTGATTACATTATATCCCATAATGAAAAATGTGACAGCATAAAAGCAAAATCCCACCGATACCATGTCTGCCACACTGCTGCTGCAGCCAAACATTCCCGCGTATCTCCGCCCGAATACGAGGAACGAAAGCGCAAACACCGCACCGATCACGGCTAAAATTCGGTTCGTCATAGTACGCAGTTCCATCGCCGTTTTGTGTTCTTCCGCGCCCCAGCACCGGCTCACAAGCGGCGTCAGTCCCTGGCCGAAGCCAATGGAGATCATACTGTATCCATACACGGCAAACCCAAGGATAGAAAATGCGGCTACCCCTTCTGCCCCGACATATTTCATCAGCACATAGTTGAACGCAAACATCGATACCGCACTTGCCATCTCTCCAATAAATTCCGAAGAACCATTTAAGATGGTTTCCCGGTTTACCGCGCGGTCAAAGTGAAATCTCTGAAACCGCAGCGATAATGACGGACCTGCAAAATATAATAGCTGCACCAGCACGGTCACTGCCTGTACGATGAGTGACGCAGCCGCACTCCCACTTACTCCCACCGCAAATTTTGCTACCAGGATATCGTCAAGAACCGCGTTTAAAATACATCCTCCGATACTCACAAACATGCATACCTGCGGTTTTCCATCCACCCGGATGAACATTCCAAGGATCGTTCCGATCACCATAAGCGGATAGTTCAAAAGCATGATCCGGTAGTACTGCGTAAAATAAACTGCCAGCTCACCATCTGCTCTGAGGATCTTAAGGATCGGCGAAAAAAGGCAAAATACCAAAAGCGAGGTCACGACACAGATCACTGCTGCTGTCACGATCGTCTGTGAAAATACCTGCGAAGCCTTATCCTGTTTTTTTGCCCCGAGCAGCCTGCCGCTGATCACGGTTCCACCGACACCCACACACAGACCGACGCCGAGATAAAAATACAGGATCGGCAGTCCCAGATTGATCGCCGCTAACGCCTGTTCTCCCACATAGTTACCGGTAAAATAACCATCCGTCAGGGTAAGCACCGTAGACAGCAGCATTGCGATAATACTTGGGACTGAAAACTGAAGTATTGTTCCCAGTTTGTTTTCTTTGATTCTTTCCATATTCATAATTACATCTCCTTTGTCAAACTTCATTATAGAGATGTAAGATTTTTTATGCTTCTGAATTCGTGCTATGCATGGGAAAGTTCCGGGAAATGATCTTGTATCTGCCCTGTGTCGCCTTTCTCACATTCCTATCATTTATTCCCAGCTGGCAGGATCCACATGAATACATACTTCCATATATGTCGTATTTTCTTTTTCATACACATATTCAAAGCAGGATAAATATTCGCTGCTCACATTTTCTTTGAGCCCATTTGCCTGTAAATATTCCAGAATCTTTTTATACGCCGTCGGAATATATTCAAAAGCCCTTGAAAAGGGATCACAAATTGTTATGCAGGCATAATCGGCAGCTCTCTGGTTCACAATTTCCACGCCACCA
The DNA here is from genome assembly GCF_014297335.1 of Roseburia yibonii. Taxonomy (NCBI): domain Bacteria; kingdom Bacillati; phylum Bacillota; class Clostridia; order Lachnospirales; family Lachnospiraceae; genus Roseburia; species Roseburia yibonii. The sequence continues at coordinate 4,649 of NZ_JACOQH010000002.1, read as the reverse complement.
CACTCCGGTTCAAAACCATCCGGCAATATGTAAGCAGACACATAACCTCTTAATCCAAAACGATTTTTCTGTTCTGCCGACACAAACGGAAAATCCCATCCGATCTGTTTCGGTTTATCATCTGTAACTGCATTTAACCCGCTTGTTTCAGCCCATCTGTCCATGTAAGCATGAACATCATCTTCCGGATCGTGCGAAATAATCACATATCGCCCCATACGAAATCCGGGAATCTTTTTTACTGTTATGTCAGAATAGACATTTTTTCGTTTTCCCATATCTTCTTTAAGCAGTTCATCAATTTTACAGTGAAACATTCTGCCTATTTCTATGAGTTTCGGTATTTCCGGATATACCTGATCCATTTCCCATTTTGAAATAGTCTGTCTTGAAACAAAAAGCTTTTCTGCAAGTTCCTCCTGCGTAATGTCATTCATTTTACGCAAATATTGTATATTATCTCCCAGTGCCATATCGTAACACCTCCTGTTTCATAATCATAGCAATCCTATCATCATTATGGAACCACCCTGGTGTTGCTATGATACCATTTTTTGCAACCGCTGGTTGCATAGCTTGGATTAACACCCGGATTAAACCCTTTTCGACAGCATACAGCGCCGCGAAATGTGAATGGGCACCGCGAAAAACTGGAAGTTTCTTCTCTATTAGCGATTATATTTTGCTCCTGCATAAATCAGCAGCGCCAATCCCACACCAAATCCCAATGCAAAAGCGATAAAGCTTAATGCTGAATCTGTTATACCGATTATTATAGCAGTCAACAAAAGACCAATTCCAATCGCAACCCCCATCGTTTCCGTCATAACAATCCCCTCCAAATTCAAATCTTCTGTTGCTTTCAATCTCTCCGTAAGTCTGAGATTTATTGTTGCCTTTGTAAAGATAAAATTTCGATTTATCTGGATACAAAGTGTTCAACCTTTTTTACCCATCCGCTCTTTATTTCCCACATAGTTGCCTGCGTGCTAAGAGACCAATGTACTTCCCCATCAAAAGAACAACTGATATCAAATATATTTTCCCAGCTTTTCCGTTTTTCCTCTTCAGAATAAACTGCAGCATCATCATAAGGCAAGATGATCTCTCCATCATTTAATACACAGTGCCAGTAATCAAAATCAGAAAGTAAAACCAATTCATCCGCAACTTCTATGGTTAGTAAAACAATAGGAGTACCTGTTCTGCACCAGCCACGCCCGTGTACCCGCATATCTGGACGTTTCCGTTTTCCATCCCATTGATACCATGCCCAAACAGGGAATAGAACTCCTTCCGGGGGTTCCCCTATCCTTTTTTTCATCTGCTCCGTCATCCACTGATAAGAATTCCCGAAACCGCCTTCTAAAATAAAATTTCTATCTGCTCTGAGCACTCCGGTCTGCCTCATTTTTTCATATGCAAGCTCATGCTGTATCGACCATAAAATCATATTTTTCCTCACAAAAATCGTACCGGATCAGGAAGCATATGGACTCATCATAAAATTCATACGCTCTTCTCATAGATTCTCTATTGTTTGCTTTACAAACTGGAAGTTATCTTTATTTATTACAGGATTTTAGTTCTTTAATCGCCTCTTTCACAATAGCACTGCGCTTTTTATTTAAATTATCATTTGTTCGATTTTGAGAAAGTGGCATAAGTTTTTCTATTGCTACTATTTCTTTTTCACGAAGTAAAATATCTCTATCGCTATTTGAAATATTATCTTCTAATGATACCTTCTCATAAATATCTACAATCAGTTGCAATTTATCATCTTTCAAATCTTCTTTAGTAAGTCCAAAATAGGATGGATCATTATGAAATAACTCATATAAATGATTGCTACATCTTGATAACATTGAATATGATTCACCTATGTATAATGGCAAATAGTTTTCCTCCTCATCATTTAACAATCCAATTTTAAACTGATATACACCTGCATATATTGACTCAGGGTTTATATGTCCATCTTTTTCAAAAAATTTAATTTTCATACCATTATTTCTCCCTTAACTTCTGATTGTTACACAATATAATTAATAATTGCATATACTAAATGGCATATCATAAAAATCAATGCCGGAACAAAAGCAAACATATTTTTCCTATCAAAAGAATAAAACAAAAATGCTAAGCATGGAAAAATAGTTAAACCCAATATAACGCCTACATTTGTTATTCCTAAATAATATAATATCCAACATAAAAAATATATTAAACTGCACACTGTCGTAACTATTATAAAATTTGTTATTCGTATCTTTTCTCTTCCTATATTTCTAAAAATACATAAGCCAACTACCATTACTACTTGAGCTATGGATGCAATATTATCCACTACAAGCGTTACAGACTCAACTCTTAAAATATCATGTGGTGCTGGGACTACAAACCAAACAAAATTCGGTATCATAATTAAAAAGAAAAGTACTAATCCACAAATATCAAATCCAAATCTATATTTTTTCAAAACATACTTACCTCCATTTATTGATTTCCCAGTTTTTCTCATCAATTTTTTTAGTATTAGGTTCTATTATTATATCTTCGATTCTCACTACTGAATCCTCATAATATCAATAAAAACTTAAACTCCAAAAGCTATCTTTAGTTAATATTCACTTATTATTTATTCGGTTTTCTATTTCTTTATCAAATGCAAAATCCGGTTGTCCTTGTCTTGCATAATAAGCCGAAAAACGATTCATTATATTCTTTACAAATGTATCTTGAACTTTAATGCCCCGACTATCAAACTTATCAGAGAATTTATCAGAAGAAACAGTAACAACTCTTCTAAAATTAATAATGCCGCCATCAAACATTGAATTATCCGGTAACAATGATAAAACTCTTTTTTATTTTTAACTATTTCAGATAATTTTGATTTTCCTAGTCCAGTCGGCACAGCCTCTATTGCGCATAACATAAGAGTCTCAGTCTTAGGCTTCCCATCATGAAGTGCCAAATCGCATGGAGGAGAAAGCAAAATATAATACTCGCATTTATCTTTATGCAAAAAAATATCTCCTGTATGTAACCTATTTTCCATGCCTTTAAGTGAAATATAAGTTTCTTCAGTACAATAAGCAGGTCCGTCTTCACTCAGTCCTTCAAGCAAATGCGCAAGGATATATCTTAAAAGAATTGATTCAGTATCAATTCCTTCTGCACTATATTTTCTCCAAGTATCTAACTGTGGATAAATATTATTCCAGAAAACAGAAACCATTTTCTTCTCAATAATTCCTTTGCCTCCTAAAACATCGAACAATCCAGTATTATCGATTTCTATTAGCTCGTTAATTATTTCCTTGTATTTTGTTTCCCCCTTTATATATATAGGAATATTCGTCTCTTCATCTGCTTTAAATCCTGGCGTAGCAGTCATTACTGCAACAGGCAATCTATACGTAGAAATAATATCTTTAATCACATCATTTCCACTTTTATCTGTACCATCATCGATTTTTATATCAATAATTGCCCCATGATAATTATTCAATTTGAGCTTCTCAATCGCTTCACCAACCGTCTTCGTAACATCAATCATTATTGATATATCTGCGTTTTCCTCATTCATTAAGTCAACTGAATCCGTACAATTCTTAGCGTCATCATCAGTGTCTTCAACCAGCAATATGCTATAGCATTTCATGTTTTAGTCTTCCTTCCTCTGTAATGTAAAGTGAGCTCCACTTTCCGACCAAATTGCCCTTAAGTCCAATGAATTTCTTTCTGCGGCCTCACCAGCAATAGCCAATCCTAAACCTGTACCATCTGGCTTTGTTGAAAACTCAGGCTCATATATCACCCCGGATTCAATCAATTCTTGGCTAATACCTGGTCCAGAATCTTGATAATCAATTAAGAACTGCTCATCTTCGACAGTAATTGTTATTTCTTTTTTGTCGGAACCTGCGTGATTAATCCAATAAATACTGTTATCAAGCAAATTCGTAAAAACGGTGTAAAAATCCTGTTCCCATCCATAGAATTTTCTATCTTCACTGCAGTTAATCTCAACTGTTATTGAGCAATCCTTCAACTCATGCTCAAATACCGCAACTACATCTGTAAACATTTTTTTTGCCAAAAACACTTTTTGTGTATCTCTTTTCTTCGATGCCAAAGGATCCAGCCGACTAAATAAGCGCGCAAAAATATCCCCATTTCTATCATAACCATCTGTAATTTCCAGCATTTTATCTGCATACTTATCATCATGATTTGACAGAAATTTTTTATGATAATATTCAAGATTGTCCCTCTGGTTTTTAAAATAATTTAACGGTTTTCTACCTTCATGAAGAACAATATTACTTATTTTTCCTAATGTGGCTTGTCCTTGATATACAGCTATTGCATTTCTAATATCCTCAACAGCTTGGTTATTTTTCCTTTCTTCCTCATTTATAAGCTTGTTTATCGCCTCAACTGATTCATTCGAAACATTTTCCTTAATTAGTGTCTGCTGATCAAGCCGCAAACACTTGATTTTACTGACTTTTGCCCCACTTTCTGGTATAATGATAGCAAGGATTTTGACGAAAACAAATCGTTTTTCTTGCAGTTTTTTACAGATTTTGAGCATACGAGGGACTAAAACAATGTACAAACCGATCGACAAGCTACAG